>CBHCMF010000155.1:0-10477 GCA_965974465.1 uncultured Noviherbaspirillum sp. | reverse complement strand
TTTTATACGCGGGTACTTAGTGATTAAGGAGGGCAGTAATGAAAGGAAAAGGGACCTGAAAATCATTGATTAGGCCCCGCCCTGCATTTCCTTCCAATTTAATGTGCCACATGAGGCACTGCTTGTACCTCATGTGGATGGTGTGGAGGTACTTGGTTGCGACTGAAGTTGCAATTGCTCAATCAAATCCTGTAATAGCTGTTCCACACGCTGTTGCTGTTCTGGCGACAGCGCTCGTCGCTCTATCTGGCCGCGAATTTCGCCTGCAGGAAAGGTCGGGCTATGGACATTGAAGTAATAATCGATATTACCTGCTCTGAGGCTAGCTTCTTGCGCTTCAGTCAGTGTCCCTTTCGCTTCCCATATAACACTTCCAGGTTCTTTCGTTAATGGAATAATGATTGGTCCAGCGACGCCGGGTGCTCCTTCATGAATATGTGCCGCATTGTCGGCAACACCGCTGGAAACTACGCGTACATTGAATGTTCGGTCATTGGGATTAAAGGTAAGAATGCCGATGCCTTTGCCGGGACTTGTATTGGGGGGTGTTTCCTCGGCACCAGTAAGTGTAGCGGAAAACACGAGCGGCAAAGAGACGTCGGAACCGCCGCCACACGAAGCGAGCAGTGCTAAAGCGAGTAGCGATACCCATCGAAACAAAAATGATTTAATACAAAGCGATTTCATGGTAAGACCTCTGGAGTAATAGAAAGGATGCACTTCCTCCCTACAATCCATAGATCAGTTGAGCCACCACTTTGCTTCTGCGTGCCTCACAAATCTCTTGTGGCAGACGGACGAATCAGCCTGCTATATCAATGTATGCTAGCACCTGACCTAGCACACCACAATGCAGTCTCGTTCATGCGAAAGCCGCATTGAGATACCGTCAGTGGCATACATTTCCTCATTGGCTTTTTCTTGCAGGGAAAAGGTCAGCGCGGTTGATGAAAAGTTCGAGGTGATGCGTTCGAGACCTATCGGACAATAGATGAAACTTAATTTACTCTGATAGGTTGGATTGTTTCGCTTTCAAGTAAATAGAACGCATTTCATTAATAGAAAGGTCCGCGTTCGCACCACAATCGCCGTTGGACTGCGATTCGCTCCTTGCGGATGGGCACCGCTATTCGACGTGGCGCGCGCCTTATGATCTGTTTGAGAAGTATCTCAACCTTCCGAGACGGGTTTGGGCGATGCAGTGGCACACCGTATACAGATACACGATTGATTTCGTTGCGCTTCTGGCACGCGGGCGAGTGTGGTCGGGTTGATCTTGATGTCGCTACACCAGGCTGGCACATCGTAGCTGGCACAGCGTGGGGGGGGAACATCGGTGGGGGCGGCACACAGGGGGGATGTGTTTTTGGGTTTGGGGATCATGAAGGCAGGCGCAGCAAATATTAGAGAAGGAGGAGGTTCTATGCGCCATTTTATTTCTGAGGACCGTGCCTTGTCTTTGCCATCTTCCTTTTGATCAAAGAATCCCTCTCTTGCAGAACGGGGATGGGTCTGCTCTTTTTCAAAAAGCAGGAGGTCGCTCTCCTGATGATAGAAACAGCGAGCGACCGCCCCGCAAATTGTTCATCGTCAGCTCGGCATGTTGATGGCTCTATCCATTGTCGGAAGTCGGTTACGTCTAACCAAATCAAATGACGTCCGGGGCCATCATTGGGACATTGTCTTCAGCAGAGCATGATCAATGGAGTCTGAATGATGTTGATGTGTTGGATGACGCTTATGCTCCTGGCGCTGCTCCACCACCGCCCGGGGTGCCGCCGCCTGGTGTTGCTCCGCCACCTGGAGGTGTACCACCTGGCGGTGTTCCACCAGCTGGAGGGGCGCCACCGCCTGGGGGCGTTCCACCACCTGAGGGGGTAGGCGCCGGAATCGGTTGCGCCGTGCAGTTAAAGCTTTGGGCTCCACCGCCGCCGCCCGCGTTGTTACCGGACTGCGAACATAGAACCACAAGTTTATTGGCTACATCAATAAACCATGCTGAGTTACCGGCCCCACCTCCGGTACCTGAAGGGCCAGAGGTGCCAATCAGTGGAATGTACGGAATCGAGTCTGTACTCCCGGGTGTTGGTGCTGGCGTCTGTGCCAATACAACAGACGACGGGATTGCGATTGTCGCAATCAAGAGAGGTAGCGATTTCATTTGCTGCTCCTACAAAAAAACGGTTAGTCTGGTTAGACGTAACTTTTAGTATGGCGAGCGGGAACCGAATAGCAATGGCCCTGAGGGAAATCCTTTTTGCCAGCATTAACTGCCTGACGGATCCTTGACGGATATCCACCGCAGGGCGATATTTATTGAACCTTTTATAGAGGGATCTACGGTGGTCTGGTCTATGAAGCGGCATGCCAGCAGACACCGGAAGTCGTATCTCGGGTAAGTGCCGTGGCGAACAATCTATTGAACACCACGTAACCGAAGCGCAACAAGAGTCAGATCGGTGGTTGTGCGTTATCTCGACCTGAATAAACGACAGAATGGAACAACATTCGCCCGCCTTGGTGGTCCAAGAGAGGTGTGACACCGCGAAAAGGAGCGAGTATGCCTCTTATCATTCAGCACCGGGGCATTAATATCGTTACGCTATATCGCGACGAATCGATTCCCGAATACTGCCAACCCGGCGACATCGCGCTCAAGCAAGAAAACGATGGCTGGTGGGCGCATTTTGTTGGAAAGAATGGCGAGGTCGATAGCTACGATGCACCGTTCCAGAACTACGACCGAGCCATGTGGACCGCGAAGGTGGCGGCCGGCCTGGCTTCAGAATAAAGCCCGTGCCTTGTTGGCGCAGTGCTTCATCACCGATGAGTCTCTTTGGGTAATGAATCATCGGTGAAGTGAGGCAGTGCGTGCAATGGAGAAGATCAGCTTGCCTTCTTCAGGCACTCGCTCATGAATTTCTTACGCTCATCACCCGTCTTGCCCTTGGCCTCGGCATTGCATGTCTTCATTTTTTCTTGTTGTGCCTTTTGCGCATCGCTCACCTTGGGTTTGCTGCTCAGGCATTCTTTCATGAATGCTTTGCGCTCATCTCCTTTCATATCACCGGCCTCCTTGTTGCACGCTGCCATTTTGTTCTGCTGTTCGGTAGCGGCAAACGCCGGATTGAATAGAACTGGCAATGCCAGCAGGAAGGCGCCTGCGAGTTTTTTCATGATCATCTCCTTTGAAATCATATAAATACGAAGGGAATGCTTGGTGGGATACCCAGCTCCATTAATAGCATATATTCAAGATGACCGATGCCGGAAGTCGGACGAGGGCATCAGAAGACATGGTAAGGCCGCGAACAGATTCTAAGAGGCATGTGGCTCAATACAGCAGCCCTAAACTCACTGCTTTCACGGCGGCTTGTGTCTTGTTGGAAGCGCCAAGTTTCACGACCACATTGGTGATATGGAAGTTGACGGTGCGTTCCGAGACCGTCAGGATCTGGGCGATCTCATACGATGTTTTTCCCTCCGCGGTCCAGCGCAGCACTTCCTTTTCACGGGCGGTCATGACGACTTCGGATTCTGGCACCATCTTGGCCGTCAACAAGCGCGCCATGGCGGCGTGGGTATAGTGCGTCAGCCAAGACATCTTGGCTTGATTGGCATGCAGTTCACTGGCCGTCAATTGCTCCGTACCACGGGCCAGCGTTAATAATCCGATGCTGCCGTTGGCATCGCGCGATGCCTGTGCCCAGCCAAACTGTAGGCCGTGTCCGCGCGCCTCCTCCCACATTTCGCGCGCTGGCTCGAACAGGGTGTTCGACCACAGAATAGGTAGGGTCGACTTGAATGCATGCCGTACCGTCGGATCGATTTGAAGAAAACGACGGGCCTGGTAACACTCCTGCCATTCGCGAGGGTAGTTGTTGAACATGACGATATGTGGCTGCGAAATCGGCACCGGTAGCTGAATACCATATGCACAGTGTTCGAAACCAATTGCCGCTGCCATGTTGGCCACTTGGCTAAAAAGATCTTGTTCTGACTCGATGCTTAGTAATGCATGTAAACGTTCTTCTTGCCACGCCCCCATTGAGGCTCTCCTTGTGAATCCCATCGCAACACAATCATCGGACTGACACAAAACGCGTTTCGGCAGAGACATTTTGCGCGGTTGGCGATGGTGTAATTGATCGTAGGTGTTGGCAGTTATTCCGTTGGGGCCGGTATTTTTTCATGTCCGGCAATTCACCCCTTTGCACGTATTTTGGGTATGCATCATTTTCATAACGCACAACTTTGTAGGTCGGTCCTGAAAAGAGAATCTGTTTCGCGTCGGCGTATGATGACTAGCCTAAGTGAAAGTTTCCATCAGGAATCCTTGATTTTAGTGTAAGGCAATCCTTACATCGCTCTGTAGAGGCGTTCCCCATATCTCCTCTTGCAGTGCAGCATTGGGAACGTAGAGAATGCCGGCAGGTACGATTCGATGTACTCGAGGTCTAGGGCATCGAGGGTCTGTTCGTCGATTTCGATCCAACACGCGAAAATCGGTTTTTGGTCGGCAAGCATGGGCGGGCCAGCCCGATGCGCATGGACGCCCATGCGTTGTAGCAGGCGCTCGATGCCTAGGGGAGACACGGTGATCAGGCGCTTTGCACCTTGTTCTGCAGCTGCTTTTACTGCCGCCGCAAGTAAGCGTCGGGTATTGCTCGAGGCATTGACGGTCGCGGTTGGATCAATGCTGGCAGCGGCAAAACGCGACAACTCCCACACTTCGGGTGTTCGAGGGACTGGTGCGCCATCCATCAGGTACGGAAAGACTTCACCCAGCAAATAGGGTTCGGTTGTGGGCAGAAGACGGGCGCAACCGCAGATCGACCCGTTCACATGGTGCGCGATCACATATAGCGTCTCGGGATGATCAAATTCGTCGCGTTCCATGCCGTTTTTAACCGGTAAGGGCCAGCCCAATCGTTCAATGAAAATCTTGTGTCGGTATCGGGCGACAGCAGTTTCCAACGCAGGAGACAATGCGCGGTACTTCCCAAAAAACGTCTGCATACTCGGTCAAACAAAATGTTGCCTGCCGTGATTACAGCGTCGCGGGGTGGGTTTGGTAACTGTTAAAGTTGACAGGTGCCTGGGGCGGTGCCGCCAAGTGCCCTCCCCCATGCAAGGGGCTTTTATAGAGCGTGCAAATGCATCGAAACGGCGACTCAATACCCATCATGACATGGCTCCTTGCGTTTTTCTGTAGCGAGAAGAATGCAGCAAGTGCTTGTGTGAATGGGTTGTGCCATAGGTAGTGGTAAACCAGCTTGGAGTACAACTTTTCCATCTTCTTTGATAACTCGGCAAATCACCGGTCAATGGTTAGAAAATAACCTTTTTGCGCCTAATCAGACCGATAAAAAGTGCCAAATTAACCATAAAATGCAGTATCAATAGTTAAGTCGGATACAATGCGGCAACTTGAACAGGCGGTTTTACCAACCTGCCTAGCGCTGGAAACACTCTCGTACTGATTCTCTGTCTCATTGTCAATGCCTACCTCTGCGGTCACGCCCCCCACCCGCTCTCACGGATTCACGCTCCTCGAACTACTGGTCGTCATGGTCATCATTGGACTTCTTGCCGGCTACGTGGCACCACGCTACTTTTCCCAAGTTGGTAAATCGGAAGTCAAAGCCGCACGTGCTCAAATCGACGCCTTCGAGAAAGCATTGGAAGCCTATCGGCTCGACACAGGCCGTTACCCGACCACCGAACAGGGATTGGAGGCCTTGATAAAGCAACCCGCTGGCGAAAAGAAGTGGCAGGGGCCATACCTGAAGAAAGCCGTGCCGCGCGATCCCTGGGATGCAGATTACGTATATAAACAGCCCGGCGATCATGGTGAATATGATCTCCTATCGTATGGGCGGGATGGCAGCGTAGGCGGAGAAGCACTAGACGCAGATATCGTCAACTGGTAGGTTCTTTTCTGTAATACGGCTACCTGTCGGTCCCTATCCTAGGGCTTTTTTGTAATCTGCTTTCTCCTTCCGTCGTTGCACCAGACAGCTTGGCACACCGATCGCATGCAATACGAGCTAAAAACTTATCGCGTTCCAGAGGGCGTCACACTGCAGCAGCTTGCGGCGGCAAGCGCAGAGGATGCAATTCGGCAGGCGGAGGCGCAAGGTTACCGCGTGCTCGCTGTTCGAAGCAAGACAGCGTGGTTGCCAAGTTTTAACGGTCAACGGAAGCAATTTTCCGTGCCGCTTTTCAGTCAAGAGCTGCTGGCGCTTCTGGACGCAGGATTGGGCTTGGTTGAGGCAATCGATATCCTTACGCGCAAGTCACGCCACGTTGAAACGAAAAGAGTTCTTGAGAGCGTGGCGCGCAGTTTGCGTGAGGGCTTGGCATTTTCCAAAGCGCTCGAAGCTCTCCCAGAGGCTTTTTCTCCGCTCTATATTGCGACGGTGCGTACGTCGGAACGGACAGGTGATCTTGTCACGGCATTACAGCGCTATTTGGCGTATCACCACCAAATCAATTTGGTTCGGGACAAGGTGATTGCCGCCTCGGTCTATCCTGTACTGTTGATGGGTGTCGGGTTGCTGGTCATTCTGTTTTTGCTCGGCTACGTCGTGCCGCGTTTTAGCAAGGTCTATGAAGACCTTGGTGATAACTTGCCATGGTTGTCGCGTGTTCTGATGGAGTGGGGCCAATTCTTCGGTGAATATGCGGGATGGATCTCATGCGGTGTCTTGGTGATCGTCGCAGGGGGCATCTATGGGCTGACGCGCGCACGTACCCGCCAGGTCCTGGAGCGTGCGTTCTGGTCATTGCCGGCGGTTGGAGAAAAAATGCAGCTGTATCAACTGGCACGATTTACCCGGACACTGGCAATGCTTGTCAGGGAATGAATGGCGGCATCCCATTCGTGACAGCACTCGATATGGTGGGGGATCTTCTGCGGCAACCAGCATTGCGACAGGGATTGACGCGGGCCGCGCAAGCGATTCGCGAAGGGCGCGCTGTGTCGGACGCCTTTGGCGAGCATGATCTTGCAACCGAGGTCGGCGTTCGGCTCATTGCTGTGAGCGAGCGCTCCGGCACTCTGGGGGACGGGTTGGAACGTATCGCCAAGCTTTACGACGATGAAATTGCGCGCTGGGTCGATTGGTTTGCCAGACTGTTCGAGCCTGTGCTGATGATAGCCATCGGCCTGATTATTGGCGTTGTCGTGCTCCTGATGTACCTACCGATCTTTGAACTTGCGAGCAGCATCCAATGAACCCGTCAACTATGCCATTGTCAGTGCCGGAATCCGTCGAGGCGATCTCACTGGAATTGATCCGAGAGGCGCAAGCGGCGGCGACGGCAAGCGGACGCGCGGTAATGGAGGTACTGGAAGAATGTGCGGACATGCCGCCTACGCAGTTTATTCATCGCCTCGGCAAGGCGTTGCAATATCCGGTGCTCGATATGGAAGCGTTATATCGGCTCTCCCCTGCCTTTGAGCTGCTCTCCTACCCGGAGTCCTTGCAACGGAATTGCCTGCTTGCGCACCAGGATACAACGCTGGTATGCATTATTGCCGACCCCTTCGATTTGGCGCTGCAGGCATTGATTGAGGCACGCAGCAGCCAGCCGGTGACATGGTGTATCGCACACAAGAATGACTTGGCCGCGTTTTTTGCGGTGCATGAAGAAACGCTACGCGCCATCGACGGCGCGCTGCACGCACCGACGGAAGAGGCGGCTGAACGCACGTTCGTTGACAATCTTTCGTTAACGTCTATTGCGGAAGATGCAAGTCCAGTCGTCAAGCTTGTTAACTCGACGATTTATGATGCGCTCAAACTGGCGGCAAGCGATATCCATATCGAAACGACCGTAAGCGGCCTGCAAGTGAAATACCGTATCGATGGCGTCCTTGCCAGCATTGCCACCGTGCCGGGGATAGGCATGGCAGAACAGGTGGTTTCGCGTATTAAGGTCATGGCAGAACTGGATATCGCCGAGCGTCGCGTGCCCCAGGATGGACGTTTCAAACTATCCGTAAAAGGGCAGGAAATCGATTACCGTGTCTCGATCATGCCAAGCCTTCTTGGCGAAGATGTGGTGATTCGTGTGCTTGACAAACGTGCCCTCACGGATCAGATCCAAGGGCTGCGCCTGGACTTGCTCGGTTTTGATCCTGTGACGCTCGCTGACGTCCGCCACTTGGCCAGAGAGCCCTACGGCATGTTGTTGGTCACCGGGCCCACTGGAAGTGGCAAGACCACGACCATGTACGCTGCGCTTTCTGAAATCAATAACGGCCAAGACAAGATCATTACCATTGAGGACCCGGTCGAATACCAATTACCAGGGGTGCTGCAAATACCGGTCAACGAAAAAAAGGGGCTCAACTTCGCACGCGGGTTGCGCTCCATCTTGCGCCATGACCCCGACAAAATTCTGGTTGGCGAAATTCGTGATCCGGAAACAGCCCAGATTGCCGTGCAATCTGCATTGACCGGGCATCTTGTCTTGACGAGCGTCCATGCCAATAACGTCTTTGACGTATTGGGCCGCTTCTTGCACATGGGCGTTGACACCTACAGCTTTGTCTCCGCCCTGAACGGCATTCTCGCGCAAAGGTTGGTGCGTCTGATCTGTGTCCACTGCGCCACGCCTTACACGCCCTCTCCTGATGAACTGACACACTCTGCCATTTCGCAGGAGCAGGCAAAGAACGCAAACTTCTGCCGTGGGCGCGGTTGCGGACATTGTCGGGGCAGCGGATATAAAGGACGTCACGCAATCGGTGAGGTGTTGCGGCTCAACGATGAACTACGAGAGCTGATTATCGCGCGTGCTCCGATTCGGGCTGTTAAGGAGATGGCGCGAATGAACGGCACGCGCTTTTTGCGCGACGCTGCCATGGACCTGGCTCTGGCGGGCAAGACGACCCTTGAGGAAATTAACCGTGTTACTTTCGTTGCGTAGCAAACTTGCTGTGACACTGTGCCCCACACAGGTGACGGCTTTGCGTTTACCGCGAGGATGGCGTCCGAAGGCGGAAGGGCCGGAAGTCATCCCATTCGATGCTGGCTCCGACGCTGCGGATTGGCACGCTCCGGTCGAAGCCTTGCGAAACTGGCTGGAAATAAACAAACCAATACCGTCAACCATCGAGTACGTTCTATCGGACCATTTCGTCCGCTATCTGCTCGTGCCATGGTCAGACCAATTGCAGGACACGGCGGAGATTCATGCACTTGCGGGGATTCAGTTTGAATCCCATTTCGGCGAGTCTCCTGCGGAATGGATATTCAAAACCGATGTCACCGGTTACGGCAAGGCAACCGTCGTCTGTGCTATACGCAAGAAATTGGTGGAAACCCTTGAGGCCTTGGGTGCTACACATCGGATGCGGCTGACATCGATTCAGCCGCGCTGGGTACGCCTCTTCAACAAACTGCGTAATCAAATCGCCAACGATGCCTTGCTGATGTCGTTGGAATTGGGACAGTGCATTCTTGCTGTGGTAAAGCGAGGTTCCTGGCATAGTATCCGCACGCTTAAACTGCCTGCTGAGGCATCGTCTTCGGTGCTGGAGGCGATGGTCGAGCGAGAGTTTTTGTTGCAAGGCTTAGACAACGATGTGCCGATTTATCTCCATGCAAGTGAGGAAGTCGCTATGCCATCGGTTCAGTTCCGACATCCGGTCATGCTGTTCAGAAGCGATGAATCGGTGTGGGAAAGTCAAGCCGTAACCCAAGCCACTGCAAAGGAGGTGCTGTGATGCGGGGGCTGAATATCGATTTTGCCCAGCGAACGAGTCTTGTACGAAAAGCTAGCATTGGCATGCTGCTTGCGGCAATAGTGACGACCAGTCATATCGGCAAAACATATTACGATTTGTCCTTGAATCTCGATGCGTGGAAAGAAAAGCGACGCCTAGCGCAAGCGGATAAACGCAAAGCGGAACGCCCAGAGGCCGGCAGCAAAGAAGAAATGGAGAAGCTGGAAAGCGCGCTGAAAGCAACCCAAAATGTGATAACGCGATTAGCGCTCCCCTGGGATGCCCTGTTCAGCGAAATCGATTCCAGCGTCAATGACAAGGTAACCTTGCTCAGTGTAGAACCTGACGCAGAGAAAAAAGACTTACACATCGCAGCCGAAGCCAAAGATCTAACCGCAATGCTCGACTATGAGAAGCGGTTGCAGGCCAGCGCGCTTTTCAGGAATGTTCACGTGGTCAGCCACCAGGTACAGCTACAAGACCCTCAAAGACCGGTGCGCTTCGTCATTCAGGCGGGATGGATGTTGAATGCATCGCCGTCGACTACCTCCTCGTCTTCGGCCGGTGCCGGTACGGACCAATAGAAGAAGTTTCAGGCAAGAGAAGGCCTTTGGCCTGACCGTACCCCGCCGTGTCCAACAAAAACACTGATCAGACTCGCCGAATGCAGGGGCACGAATTCCTTTAAACAAGGGATTGCTAGTCTTGTAACAAGACGTTACAATCGCGGGCTTGCAA
>CBHCMF010000154.1:0-10525 GCA_965974465.1 uncultured Noviherbaspirillum sp. | reverse complement strand
TACGACGGACAAAACGACAGGTGCTGTCACTCAATTTGAAGTATCGCCATGATGCTGACTATCGCAAACCGTTTGATGAACCGGAAGTTCGCGCTTGCACTTATGACGTTAGCGCTCGGAGGGTGCGCTACCCAGCCGCCGTCTAATGTAGAAGCGAACGCGCAACTCACACCGGCAACCAAAATTACGAAAGATTTATTGCGCTTACCACCGCCGAAAGGCAAGGTCGTGGCCGGCGTTTACGCGCTGCGGGATCAAACCGGACAATACAAACCAGCGCCGGATAGTTCTTTCTCCACCGCCGTCTCTCAAGGCGCCACATCCATGTTGGTGAAGGCCATGAAAGACTCCGGATGGTTTGTCCCCGTTGAACGGGAAAACCTGCAGAATCTCCTGACCGAGCGCAAGATCGTGCGTGCACTTGAAACACCACAGGACAAGGGGAGTTCCGCCATCCAGTTACCTCCCCTGATGCCTGCGACCGTGCTCATTGAAGGCGGCATCATTGCCTATGAGACGAATGTGCGTACGGGTGGAGCCGGGGCCCGTTATCTTGGCGTCGGCGCAAACACGCAGTATCGCGTGGATCAAGTTACCGTCAATTTGCGCACCATAGACATACGTGGTGGCCAGGTATTGAACAGCGTCTCGACCACAAAAACAATCTACTCCTATCAACTCTCGTCCGGTGTTTTTCGGTTTGTCAATTTCAAAGAACTATTGGAATTGGAAGCCGGCTATACACGTAATGAACCCGTGCAGCTATGCGTAAAAGAAGCCATCGAATCTGCGGTGGTGCATTTGATCGTACAAGGTTTGCAGGATCGTGTATGGGCACTGAAGGAGGAGAAGGACTTGAATTCGCCGGTTATTCAGGCCTACCTGAAAGAAGGCATTGAGTACGCAGGCACCTTTACGGATAAGACAACAGATAAGACCAATGAATAACGAAATAATGGAATTGCGTAGCGTGGTAATGGTACGCCGCCTCCTGACGACTATTGCTGGAATTATGTCTTTGGGCGCGGCCGTACATGCCGCCGCCGCTGATTTGTCTGCTCGCTCAGATCTGGGCCCTTCCGAACTGGCAGCAGTGCGTGTTGAGCAGTATGGAGAGATCACGCAGCACGGTGTACGCAACGAAGCTACGCTTACCCAGCAAGGGATGCAACAGTTCGGCGTTATCGCCCAGACAGGGGACAGAAACGTGGCTCATATGCTTCAGTCCGGCATACAAAATAGTGCAAATATCCGGCAAGTCGGCGAGGCCAACTACGCCTCGGTCAGTCAAGAGGGGCAACGTAATGCGTCTGAAGTGCATCAACGAGGGCAAGGAAATACTGCAGTAATTACCCAGATTGGCGCAATGAACAAGGCCATGGTTGAGCAGAACGGCAACGCGCACCGTGCCGATATCCAGCAATTCACCTCAGATTCCAACATCACCATTCGGCAGTATGGCAACAGTAATACTGCAACGTTTGTCCAGTATTAGGCCATGGACATGTCGTTTTTACCTCTAGTGCCTTTTAATCTTTTAGTAGGGAGAGATATGAAAATTAAATTATCCGCTATCGCATTTGGTATCAGCCTGGCATTTGCTGCATTGCCGTCTTTTGCGCAGACTTCCGCCAGCATTGGGCAAGACGGTGAGTCTAACAATGCCACTATCGAGCAAGTGACATCTAACTTAAAGGCGAGTGTGGGCCAAAGCGGGATTGGTAACAGCGCGTCTGTTACGCAACAAAATGTTAATGCCGACAACGAGGGGTATGGCCGTATCAACCAAACAGGCAGCGGCAACATTGGCACTATTAATCAAAGCAATAGCTCAACAGTTAGCGCCTCTGTCGAGCAAGTGGGCACTGACAACAATGCATCGATTGAGCAAGACACTTTTGGGACAACTCCGTCTTCCGATAGCATTGCTTGGGCAAATCAGGATGGGAATTCGAATTTTGCAGAGATAAAACAATACGATGCCTGGTCTAGCAAGGCATCCGTGGAACAGTATGGCGATGCCAATCAGGGCACTATCTCCCAACAAATCGTAAGTGATGCGCAGGGCTCAATCACTCAGGGTGGCAACAACAACATTGCTTTCATCAATCAGTATCTCGGCAGTGACCTCTATGCCTCCATCTCTCAGGCCGGTAGTGACAACAACGCGAGAATTGATCAGGGCGAGGGCGCCCATAGCAACGCCGATATCGCCCAACACGGCAACCATAATCAGGCACGCATTTCACAAGACACGTATGGAGCTGGCCAGACTACGGCAAGTATTCAGCAATTCGGCAATAACTTCTCCGCCTCAATCACCCAGCAGGTCGGGACGCAGAATTCAGCTACGATTATTCAGCGTTGATCATCGTGAGCGCGCTTTCTGATGTCGTAAGATAAGCAGGCTTTGAAAAACTGCCGTTCAGTTGAACACTGAGCGGCAGTTAACCAGATCGTCATCGAAACGGATAAAAACGACCTTAGTTGCTCACCAATAGGTGCCTTAATTTCTACGGTCTCTATCGCACCGAAATACCGTCCGTTTCACTGCAATGCCGACGTCTGCACCGGCACTTCCATGGTTTCTTCTGGCAGATTCGACAGAATCATTACCGACACCCGCCGATTACGCATGCGGCCTTCGGCCGTATCATTTGTTCCCACTGGCTGGGTTGGGCCATAGCCCAGCACAGTGAGTCGTCGCTCCGCGATACCGCTATCGATGAACAATCTGATCACGCTGCTGGCACGCACAGCCGACAACTCCCAATTAGACGGAAATTGCACGTTCTTGATGGGCACGCTATCCGTGTGCCCTTCCACGTGGATCGCATGGTTATCGTCTTTCAACACCGCTGCTACCGCCTTCAGCGCTTGAATACTCCCTTCAGATAGCCGGGCATCCCCTGGCGCGAACAAGACGCTGGCATTGATCTCCACGTTCACACCTCGGGTTGTCTGTGTCACACGTACCTTACCTTGCTCCACGAGCGGCGCCAACACCTGCAGAATATTGCGCGCCACGGCCGTCAATTGTTCCTTTTCACGGCGTAGCGCTTCAGCGTTGCGCAGCTTTTGCGCCGGCAGCGCACGCGGTAAGGCAGACACCGCAGGCAAAGGCGCACCTACTCCCGGCCCTCGACCAAACGCGTTCAAAAGAGAATGCGACAGTACCTGGTACTTGCCCTCATTCACGGAGGACAGCGCATACATCACGACAAAAAAGGCAAACAACAAGGTAATGAAGTCGGCATAAGACACCAGCCACCGGTCATGGTTGTCGCTGTCTTCGTCGTATTTTTTTCGCGCCATGTTTGCCGGAATGCCTGAAAACGATGGGTTACCAATAGGCCAATATGCGCTCTTCCACGACGCGCGCATTCTCACCGTTGGCGACGCTGCAGAATACATCGGTCAGCATCTCACGCCGCCTGACTTCATCTGCAATAATGCTTTTCAACTTATTGGCAATAGGGAGAAAGACCAGATTCGCCAGGCCAACGCCATAGATCGTGGCCACGAAAGCCACCGCAATGCCGCTACCTAACTTGCTTGGCTCCGTCAGGTTTTCCATGACATGGATCAATCCCAGCACCGCGCCAAGGATGCCAATGGTCGGCGCGTAACCACCTGCCGCTTCCCAGATCTTCACCGCCTGCCGTTCACGTCTTTCATAGGTGGAGATATCAACCTCCAGAATCTCGCGGATCTTATAAGGGTCGATGCCATCGACAATCAGCCCCATTCCCTTCTTTGTAAAAACGTCCTCGATCGAATCGAGATACCGCTCCAGGCTCAACAAGCCTTCGCGCCGCGCGCTGGCACTCCACATCATGATGTCTTGCATCAGATTGGGACTCTGATCTTCCGGTGGAACAAAAATCCAGCGTAGCATAGCTACGCCGCGAATAAATGTTGCCAGGCCAGTCTGCAACAGCACTGCACCTACCGTGCCGACTACTACGATCACGAAAGCGGCTGGCTGCAGCAACGAATCGAGATGCCCTCCCTCAATCAGCTGGCCAAACAGGATGCCCGCCAGCGCGAGCCCAAGGCCGGCTAGGCTAGCCCAGTCCATGCTTGCTCCCGCAGTCTAGCGCGCAGTCGGGCAATGGCCTGACCGTGTAACTGGCACACCCGCGATTCGGACACCCCCATGACCGCGCCAATTTCTTTGAGGTTCATTTCCTGCTCGTAGTAAAGACCCATCAAAATCTTTTCTCGCTCCGGTAGTGCCTCAATGGCCTGAATGACCGCGTCACGAAAGCCACTGTGCATCAGTGCCCGTAACGGATCCCCTGCTTCATCGACACAGTAACGGTCGAGGAAATGTTCGTTCTCGTCCTTATCGTGAAAATCCTCGTAATAGACCAACTGGTGACCGCTGCCTTCATTGAGCATCTCCTGATATTCCTCCAGCGAGATCTTCAATTCCTTGGCAATGTCTGCTTCCTTCGGCGGACGCCCCAATTTTTGTTGCAACTTGTTCATCGCAACTTCGATCTTCCGCATATTCTGGCGAATACCGCGCGGCAGCCAATCGCTGCTGCGCAATTCGTCCAGCATCGCCCCCCGAATCCGCTGTACGGCATAGGTTTCAAACTGCGCGCCGTGCGTTTCCTCATAACGATTGACGGCGTCGAGCAAGCCGATCATACCGGCCTGAATCAAATCGTCCACTTCGACGCTTGGCGGCAGTTTGGCTTTCATTTGATGCGCCAGTTTCTTGACCAGAGGTGCATGCTCCTCCAGCAACTGGTTCTTGTCCGATTTTCCGCTAACGGTATACATTGTTTTTGGATGCCGTCACCGGCACCATATTCAGAGCCACCACGTTATCCCGCGACGGGTACATCAGATAATACGACCCTCCCGGCAAGGCGCCGGAATGCCACCGAGGCTCCCGCAAGCGGGAACGCATCCACCACCGCACGACCAAGGTGCATAGCACGCTTTAAATGCTCGTCGGCTGGCACGGAGCCCATCGAGTTGAGTTTCACTGCGAGATAGCGATTCGCTGCCTGCGCCATGTTCTGAAACACCACTTGCGCTTCCTTCTCAGTCGCACCGGTAACCAGAATACTGAACGGCCGGCGCCCGAACTGATTGCTGAGGCGCTTGATGATGGTATAGGCAGATTTAATGGATGTCGGACTGTTCGCGACCTGCACGACAATTTCGCTCTTGGCCAAGGCAGGAATCGCAAAGGCATCTTCTTTGTCGAGGTCCGCATCCACGACCACGATGTCAGCGCGTTGCGCCAACACGTCAAACGCCTCGTCTAATCGATGGCGTTGTTCAGCATTACTTTCAGCGGCACGTTGCACGCCACGCTTGAGTGCCGCCACCCCAAAACCCTGCGGCATTTGCTGGATCACCTCGTCCAACCGACGCTCCTGGCGCGCCACCTGCATCAGCGTTGCACCGCGCACGGCATCCAGACGCGATGCAATGCCATCCGAAGCCTGACAGGCATCCAGCAGCAAGATGTCGCGCCCAGCCTGGGCCAGTGACGCACCAAGGTTAACCAGCATGGCCCCCTTCTCTTCACTGGAAGCCGCCGAAAGAAATGTGAAGACGCGCGGTTTCGGCCCGGCAAGCATGCGCCGCAGACCTTCTGCTTGATCAAAATCGAAACTAGCCAAGGATCACCTCGCGTAGACCTTTGTCGTTCATGGCTGCTGCCGTGCTACCGATAATCAGCGGCAGTTCATCATCCTGGTACTGGAATGGCGCAGTTTCGCGCTTGAGCTTGAAGGCTCGGTCAATCAAATAATGCGGATTCGGCACATGCAAGTCTTCCGGCACACGTTGCCCGTTGGCGACGTAATACAAGTTCAGCCTCTGGCGAATCATCACGTCCAGTACATTGCCCACTGTTGCCGCTTCGTCCAGCTTGGTCATGATGCAGCCAGCCAGGCCATCGCCTTGATAAGAGCGCACCACTTCATTAAGCGTCTCGCCAGTGGACGTCGCTGACAGACACAACAAGCGTTTTACCTTGGCGTCCGTTCCCGATAACATTGCGATCTGGTCTGCCACCATCTTGTCGCGTTGCCCCATGCCGACCGTATCGATCAGCACTGTATGCTTGTTTTTCAATTCTTCGAGTGCGATGCGTAGATCGGTTTCATCCTTTACCGAATGCACCATCACGCCAAGAATCTTGCCGTAAATACGCAGTTGCTCATAACCGCCGATACGATAGCCATCCGTCGTAATCAGGGCCAACTTGCCCGCACCGTGACGCATCACACAACGCGCCGCAAGCTTTGCCGTGGTGGTGGTCTTGCCGACGCCTGTCGGTCCGACCAGTGCATAGACGCCACCCTTTTCTAAAATCTCGCTCTCGTTACCAATCACGCACAAGTTACGCGCCAGGACCGACTTAATCCAGCTCATGCCATTTTCCGCCTTTTCATTCGCCGGAAGTTTTTGCGTCAGATAACGTGCCAAGCTGGCGCTGAATCCAGCCGACAACAGTTCACGCATGACGTTCGCCTTGATCGGTTCGCGCTTTTGCTGACTGCCCCAGGCAATCTCCGCCAGTTGCGACTCCAACATGCCGCGCATCGAACGCAGTTCGGTCATCACTTGCGTGATATCGGCACCACTCCGCTCCTTCGGCTGTACAACAGTGCGGCTTGCAGCTAAGGCATCTGACAGATTAGATGCTTGATCGCTATCGATAGGCCGGCCTGCGCCAAACGCGCCCGAAGCCGATTCGTTTTCCTTCTGACGTTTCGCGCCCAACGCGGCCAGCGTGGATTCTGACAGCGCTGGCTTCGCGGGCTTTTCAATCACCGGCTCGGCCAGTGACGACATGTCCTCGGGCGCAAGCGCAAGAATTTCGACCATGCCATTGATTGTGCGATTGGAAAGGATCACCGCATCCGGCCCGAGCGCATCGCGCACTAAGCGCCATGCCTCGCGCGAGGTATGTGCGGAAAATTTTCTGACGTTCATGCTTGGCCTCCAACTAGGCTTGTCACTCTAATCGTTTTGGAATCGGGAAGTTCTGCGTGCGACAGTACCTTGAGCTGCGGTAGCGCACGGCGCAGGAAACGCGCCAGCAGCGCACGCAACGGCCCGGGCACTAACAATACGGGCGGCAGCCCCATCTGCTCCTGCTTCCGCGCAGCCTGTTCTGCCTGCATAACAATCGTGTCGGCCAATCCGGGCTCAATACCGGCGCCATCCGGGCCGCTCGACTGCAGCGCTTGCATCAGGATGCGCTCCAACTTATTGTCCAACGTAATAACGGACAGCTCATTCGTCGATGGGAAAATCTGTTGCACGATCGCGCGCCCCAGCGCGATGCGCACCTGTGCGGTAAGCTCGTTCGGGTCCGGCATGGTAGGCGCATATTCGGACATCGTCTCGATGATGGTGTGCATGTCGCGGATATGGACGCCTTCAACCAGCAGGTTCTGGAGCACCTTTTGCAAGGTCGACAAGGAGACGACTTTCGGCACCAGATCCTCAACCAGCTTGGGCGATTCTTTGCCGAGATGATCAAGTAGCTGTTGCACCTCCTGCCGTCCGAGAAGTTCAGAGGCGTGCATGGTGATCAGGTGATTCAAGTGCGTAGCGATCACAGTGCCGGCATCGACGACCGTATAGCCCATGGCCTGCGCCTGGTCACGCAGACTAGCGTCGATCCAGGTCGCGGGTAGGTTGAAGGCGGGATCAGTAGTCACCGTGCCAGGCAGATTGCCCTGCACCATGCCAGGATTAATTGCAAGAAATTGACCGACATACGCTTCACCACTACCCACTTCCACGCCTTTTAGCGTAATGCGATAAGCCGACGGTCTGAGTTCGAGGTTGTCGCGAATGTGTACCGGCGGCGAAAGGAAGCCGACCTCCTGCGCAAATTTTTTGCGTATCCCTTTAATCCGACGCAGCAACTCGCCGTTCTGCCCCTTGTCAACCAGAGGAATCAAGCGATAGCCCACCTCCAACCCGAGCGTGTCGACAGGGACGATGTCTTGCCAGCTTGCTTCTTCCACTTCGGGTGCTGTTACTGCGGCTTGTGGTTCTGGCGCAGGTGCCACTTGCGCCCGCTGTGTCCGCTTCTTCAGCAGATACGCCGCGCCCGCCAATGCGCTGCCCAGCAACAGGAATGCCATATGCGGCATACCAGGAATCAGTCCCATGCCACCAATGATGCCGCCAGTGATATACAACACCTCTGGTTTTGCAAACAATTGATTGACCAGTTGGCCGCCAATATCCTGCTCGCTCGCAACGCGAGACACCACCACGCCGGCGGCCGTGGAAATGATGAGTGAAGGAATCTGAGCGACGAGGCCGTCACCAATGGCCAGTAAGGTGTAATTCTTGATTGCTGCATCGAACGCAAGATCATGCTGCACCATGCCCACGATCAAACCGCCGAAGATATTGATGATGGTGACGAGGATGCCTGCCACTGCATCCCCGCGCACGTATTTGCTGGCACCGTCCATGGCACCGTAGAACTCGGCTTCCTGTGCCACCTCAGTGCGGCGGCGACGTGCTTCCTGCTCCCCGATCATGCCGGCATTGAGGTCCGCATCAATTGCCATTTGTTTGCCTGGCATCGCGTCCAATGCAAAACGCGCTCCTACTTCAGCGATACGGCCGGCACCTTTGGTGACAACCACAAAGTTGATGATGGTAAGAATAATGAAGACGACGATACCAACGGTGTAATTACCGCCGATCAGAAAGTGGCCAAAGGCCTCAATTACCTTACCTGCCGCATCCGGGCCGGTATGCCCTTCAGTCAGCACGACGCGCGTCGACGCCACATTCAAGGACAAACGCAGCATGGTGCTAACCAGTAACACGGTTGGGAACACCATGAAATCGAGCGGCTTGACCGTGTACAAGCTGGTCAGCAGCACGATGATTGATAACGCGATATTGAAGCTGAAGAAAATATCGAGCGCAAAGGCCGGCAGCGGCAATATCATCATCGCCAGCATCATGATGATCAGAATCGGCGCAGCCAGTGCCTTGCTCGATTGTCCGGTCAGCCATGCTGGCAATGTCAGCCCGTTCATTGCATCAACCCATTGTCAGGTGCTGGCGCAGCAGCGTTGAGCGGATCCAGTTCAGGCGGCACATCAAGCTGCTCCGGCACAACCGGCCGGAGGCCGCCATGCTGGTCATAGGCACGTAGTTGGAATACATAGGCGAGCACTTCCGCCACCGCTGTATAGAGTGCAGCCGGAATCTCATCGCCGAGTTCAGTATGGCGATACAGTGCACGTGCAAGCGGCGGGGCTTCCAGCACGGCTACCTTATGCTCAATAGCTAGCTCGCGGATTTTTGCGGCGACTTCGTCAGCCCCCTTGGCCACCACCGTCGGTGCACGCATTTTGCCTTCAGCATACTTGAGCGCGACAGCGTAGTGCGTCGGGTTGGTAACCACCACATCGGCGGTTGGAACCTCGGCCATCATGCGCCGCTTCGCCATTTCGCGCTGCAACTGGCGAATACGTGCCTTGACCATCGGATCGCCCTCGGATTCCTTCGATTCCTGGCGCACTTCTTCACGCGTCATTTTCAGTTTGTTCGCGTAATGCCACATCTGATACGGCGCGTCGATCAATGCAATGACGACCAGGCCGCCCACAATCACAATAAACCCCGTAAGCAGAAGGTGGCCGAGGTGAGCAGTGCCGTTTGCCAGCGGTTCGACACTCAGCATCAGCATCGCATCCATCTGGCTCGATATGACAAGCCATGCGATCGTCCCGACCAATAGCGTTTTGCCGATGGCTTTCAGCAGTTCGACCAGTGCCCGGACGGAAAACATATTGCCCAGACCACTCAGGGGATTCAGACGAGAGAAATTGGGTTGTAGCGCCTTGGCGCTAAACAGCCAGCCACCGATCAGCAGCGGCGAAGCAAGCGCTACCAGCAAGAGAATACCGGCCAACGGCGCGAGACCAATGAGCACATCACTCAAACGGCTACCCAGATGCATGACCAATAAATTGAAGTCGAATGCCTGCGCACGATCGAAAGATAAACCGGCCGCCAGCATGTGATTGAGCCGT
Organism: uncultured Noviherbaspirillum sp.; assembly: GCA_965974465.1. GTDB lineage: Bacteria > Pseudomonadota > Gammaproteobacteria > Burkholderiales > Burkholderiaceae_D > Noviherbaspirillum. The sequence goes on along the minus strand of CBHCMF010000154.1, from coordinate 470 downwards.
CGGACCAGTCCCTCCCCCGAAAACCAGAGGCCAAGCCCGGCGGCCAGCAGAACCGTGCAGGTAGCCAGTTCCCGCGAACGGGGAACGTCGCCCTCTTCACGCGCCTGTTCCAGTCTTCTGGGCGACGCAGGTTCTGTTCTTTCGAGATCGCTGTCTTCAGCCACCGCCGGCTCCTGTTGCACCCCGCATCACGTTCAAGACGACGCATTGGGGACCAATAGAGAGCATTATTGGCGAAATAGCAGAATTACCATCCAGCGAATAAGAATGAAAATCTCCCGCTATTCAGGCATGCCAAGCAGGCGAATCAACGATGTGACGGCCTGTTAGAGCGGTTTGAATGCGCGTGCAAGGGAGGTCAGCTCGGGCCGAGAAGCGCAACCGTACATGAGGGTGAAGTGGGGAATTCGAGCGGCATGCCGCCCGCCCACGCAACGGCCCAGGCTTGCAAGCCTGGGGGCGCCCTGCAA
>CBHCMF010000153.1:0-10557 GCA_965974465.1 uncultured Noviherbaspirillum sp. | reverse complement strand
GAACATGTGGACGCTGATCGGCCTGGGAACCGGCGCCGCTTTCGTTTATAGCGTGGTGGCGACGGTTGCGCCGCAAGTATTTCCCCCATCGTTCATGTCCATGGGCCGCATTGGTGTGTATTACGAGGCCGCTGCCGTGATTATTTCGCTGACCCTGCTGGGCCAGATTCTTGAGCTAAAGGCACGATCCCAAACCTCGGCGGCGATCAAATCCTTACTTGGACTGGCCCCCAAGACAGCCCGCCGCATCAACGCAGACGGCACAGAACAAGACGTGCCGCTCACCCATGTCCATGTGGGGGACATGCTGCGTATTCGCCCCGGCGAAAAGGTGCCCGTCGATGGCGAAGTGATCGAGGGCAGTAGCGCTGTCGACGAATCGATGTTGACAGGTGAACCGATGCCCGTGACGAAACGCGTGGGCGACAAAGTCATTGGGGCAACAATCAACGCCAGCGGCGCACTGGTGATGCGCTCGGAGAAAGTCGGCTCACAGACGGTCCTTGCACAGATTGTGCAGCTGGTCGCTGCAGCACAACGATCGAAAGCGCCAATGCAACGTATGGCCGATGTTGTGGCCGGCTATTTCGTCATGGGCGTGGTAGCCATTGCCGTGTTGACCTTTTTCACCTGGGGACTAGTCGGCCCAGAGCCTAGTTGGGTGTATGGGCTGATCAATGCAGTGGCGGTCCTGATCATTGCTTGCCCGTGTGCCCTTGGGCTTGCCACGCCCATGTCAATCATGGTGGCGACTGGCAAAGCGGCAACCAGCGGGGTGCTGTTTCGCGACGCTGCTGCGATTGAAAAACTTCGTGAAGTCAATACACTGATCTTGGACAAGACCGGCACGTTGACGGAGGGTAAGCCTGCGTTTGACCGCGCAGTTGCCGCTCCTGGATATACCGAGGATGAAGTGCTCAGGCTGGCAGCCAGTCTCGATCAGGGAAGCGAACACCCGTTGGCCGAGGCGATCGTGCGCGAAGCACGGAGGCGTCAGCTTCAGTTGGGTAAGCCGGATACATTCGAATCGGCCAGCGGTATCGGCGTGCGGGGTACGGTCCATGGAAAGTCGCTGGCATTGGGCAATACTGCCTTGATGACCCAAGTTGGCGTGGCGGTCTCATCCTTGCAGTCGGAAGCGGAAACGTTGCGCGCCCAAGGAGCAAGCGTGATGCATCTAGCGGTTGATGGCCGATTGGCCGGTTTGCTAGCCGTATCGGATCCGATCAAGGCCAGCACGCTGGAAGCGCTCAACACCCTCAAATCGGCCGGCATCCGTGTAGTCATGGCTACCGGCGACGGTATCACCACAGCCCAATCGGTAGGACAACGGCTGGGCATCAATGAAGTGCATGGTGAGGTCAAGCCAGCCGACAAGCTTCTGCTGGTCGAAAAGTTGCAAAAAGAAGGCCGCGTGGTGGCGATGGCAGGGGACGGCATCAACGATGCGCCGGCCCTGGCAAAGGCCGATGTGGGTATCGCCATGGGGACAGGAACCGATGTCGCGATGAATAGTGGCCAAGTAACCTTGGTCAAAGGAGATTTGCGAGGCATTGCCGCAGCACGTCTCATATCGGTAGGGACTGTCAGTAACATGAAGCAAAACCTGTTGTTTGCGCTAATCTATAACGCGCTGGGCGTCCCCATTGCAGCCGGTGTTCTCTATCTTTTGACCGGATGGCTGCTGTCGCCTCTGATCGCAGCGCTGGCGATGAGCTTGAGTTCCGTGTCGGTGATTGTCAATGCGCTTCGGCTGCGGGGCACTGTCGTGCTCGCCGGTACTGACGCATCGGCGATGGAGGCAGCACGCGATAGGCGCCGCCCACATGATCTGTGAACATTACAGCCGCACAATATTGACCTTTTCACCGAAGATGTCCATGGCACTGGGAATCAAATGGTCGTGATGACTCAAGAAGATGACCTGCGTTTTTTCCGACAATGTCGCCAATGCTTCGAATCCCGCTTGAGAACGCCCATCATCGTAATTAATGAACAGGTCATCGGCGATAAAAGGCAGCGGTGTCGCTTGCTCCAAGTGCAATTCGAGCGCCGCCAGACGTAGCGCCAGATAGAGTTGGTCACGGGTGCCGTCGCTCATGCCAGACACGCCAACCAGTTTGCCGTCAGCACGCAGGCCCTCCAGTGTCATTGGCTGCGCTTCGAAGTCCACCACCAGCTTTGAAAACGCCCCCTGCGTCAGAAGTGCAAAGATCGCGCCGGCACGCGACAGCATCGGTCCCTGCTTCGCTTCCCGATAGCGGTCGATAGACCAACGCAGTAAGCGCCCCGCTGTAAATACCTTCACATAGCGCTCGGCCGCATCCGACATTTGTGCAAGAGCTTCCTGGCGCTGCGCCTCGGCCTGGGCCGCGGTGGCTGCGCCACCCATTGCCGACAAGGTACTTTGCGCTTCTTGTAGCTCGCCCGTCAGCGCGGCTTGGCGGTTAACCGCTTCTGCATGCGCTGCATTGATTTGCTCCAGTTCAGCCGCCAGCACGGCAAGGTCGACGGCATCCACTTCGGTCTCGATTTGCGCACGGCCTAATCCATCGCCTTGATCCAGTAAACTGGACTTTGCTTTGGCGGCATCGGCAGAAAGGGCGCGGTAAGTGTCCGATCGTGCGATGGCAATGGGCAACAGGTCAGGGGCAATGACACTCGCTATTTGCATCAAGGGTTTGATCGAGGCGCTTGCCCTCTCCTTCGCTGCCTGCGCGGCTTTCACCTGTTCGTTTGCTGTGCGTATCGCCTCCTGCAAACGCACAACGTCGGCCTGCATAACCTGAGCCTTTGACAGTCGTTGCGAAAGATCCATCGCAATCGCGGCAGGCGGTTGCCCGATCAGTTGCGGCGCGATCTCCTGCGCGAGCCGATCCGCGTCAATGGCAAATTTCTCCAAGTCAGCCCGCATGGCATCGATTCGTTCGCGCCGGATCTGCTGTGCTTTGTTCAGCTTTTCCTCGATCTGAGCGACTAGCTCTAGGGCCGCTTCCACCGCACCAATAGCGCTGCCGCTGGGTAATCCGGCTTTGGCCAGCGCCGCCTCCCAGGCCGTAGTCCAGCGTTCAAGATCGGTGTTCGCCTCGTCTGTTGTTTGCTTCAAGGTTTCCGCGATCGTTTGCGCCGCTTTTAATTGCGCAGATAACGTATCGCGCTGCGTCCTCGCCGTATCGTTCGAGCGGATATAGCGCTCTGCCTGCACGCAGAGGGTCGCCAAGCTATCGGTATCAGCAACAGGCTGGTTTTCTGCCTGTAACGCCGCCAGCAAGTCATTCCTGGATTCCGCGAGCAGTTGTGACACCTGGCTCACATTGCGTTCGGCCTCTTCGCGAGCCGTCGCCGCTATCAGCGCTCTTTCACGCTTGTCCAACCATTCCTCAAGGTTGTCCAATGCCATGCCAGACAAACCAAGTGCGCGCGTCTGCTGTACCCATTGGTCCTCAAACTTCTGAATCTCTTCCTCCACGTGCGCGCATTGTGTCTGATATTGAGTCAGCAAGAGCCTCTCGCGCGCCAATTGCTGCTGCAGGCTTTGCAGTTCGGTTGCATCCTCAACGCCATCCAGCAGCATGTCCGCCACAGCATCGGCGTGGCGCAACGCAGCCTCGAATTGCGGCGCAGCGACAGGTAAGGTGGCCTCTCCTGCTTTGATCGCATACCACGACGCATCGCGTTCACGTCGCGCTTGATCAACCGCTTCATGGGTAGTGGGATGACGGCTTTCCTTGAACTGTGAAATGCGCAATTCGATACGTTCTACTTCGACACGCTGCGCATCGTGTTGTTTTGCAGCGGCCTTACGATCCATTACCAAGGTGCGGCGCTCCTCGATCAGGAGCGAAAGCGAGGTATTTGACGGCACTTGCATCGCCGACAGTTCGGCGACCGAACGGCGCCACGGCCCTAAGGACTGTAATGCCGCCTCAAGCGTAGCATTTGCCTTGTCCAGCGCAATTTGCTGCTTCTGTCGTGCAGTATCAGGATCGCCGACCGCACGCGCTTTTGCTAATGCGGCGCGCAAGGCCGGTTTGATCTCGTTCACCTGCAATTGCGCCAGTTGCGCTTGCAACGCAGTCATCTCGGCGCTCTTTGCACGTTCGGCTTGTTCCGCTGCGCGAAGCGCCTTAGACAAACCGCTGCTTTCAAGCGCGAGCCGGCTGAGTTCCCTTCTTGCAAGCAGCGTCGGAAGACGTGCCGCCAGCGCATCATCTGAGACATACGGCCACGCAAGCTGAGCACACAACGTTCCAATATCACGCTGCAGCGCCTCGATTTCATTTTCACGCGCCCGAATATCATGTTCATACGCCGCATACTGCAGACGACGTTCCTCCAATGCGATGATCTCTGGCGCGATGGCAAGTACCGTCTCGTCAACGTGGATGTGCCTGCGTTCCTGCGATGCTCTCTCCGCCTCTTGCCGATGCAAGTCGAGCAGCTTTTCAGCGGTAGCAAGCTCCCTTTCCGCCGCGGTCACGATGGCAGCCGCGTCGGCAGGAAGTCCAATCACTTCACCTAACGCCGCCAATTGCTGCTCGCACTCGCGCAGCGCCCGTAGATAAGGCGCCGTACGCCGTATTCGTTCTAGCTTGTTGCGCTTTTCCGTAAGCTGCGCAAGTAAGGCACGCGCCTCGGCCAAAGATTCGATGATCGATTCGAGTTTGCTGTTGGCCTCTGCCCATACCTTGGTACGGACAGTGGCTTCCTTTAGCGCAGATGTTGCCTTATCCAGCTGCTCCGCTGCGATGTAGTACGCGCGGTTCGCGGCCTTCTTCGGCGCCCACAACTTGTCTGCTTCGTCCATCAATGCATCCCGGATCTTGCCCAGACTGGCGACGCCTGCTGCCGACTGAAAGAGCACTTGTCCGACATCGTTCTCTGCATTCAGGATGCTATTGCCCCCCTGTACCAATCGCACATGGTCAAGACCAAACATCTGATCGAAGAAGTGGCGATCCGCAGTGCCAAGGTAAGGGTTCAATACATTATCCGGCAGGACGGCATCGGTGGGCGTGCGCAAAGTCTGTTTCGCTGCTTTTGCGCGATGAAATTCAAGCGCATCGGTGGCGTTGCTGATTGACGCGCCCAACCGCAATTCATTGATCGGATGGCAAAAGCCTAAAGGCGTGCGCACAGGAATGCCGAACAACAAATCCAAAATTGCATTGCGCAGCGTGGATTTGCCAGCCTCATTCGGGCCGACAATCAAATGAAAGTCTTGTTTAGCAATAGGAAAGTCGATCGACCGCCCGTCGAATTTGCCATATTTGATCAGATCTAATCGATTTAGACGCATCGCTCGTTCACTCCATGTTCGCGAGCTGCGATACCAGCCCATGGCGGACGTCATGCACGAGCGTCGCCAGCGCCCCAGATCGGATGTCGCTAAAGTACGGTACCAGCGACTGCAGCTCCATCGGTGCCTTGGCAACCAATCCCAGGAGATCTTGCTGTAACCCCTTCAAAAATTCAGGGTCTGTTTCCGCCGCTTCCAGCAGTCCCTGCAAGTCGGCAAGCGCGTCTCCTCGGGCACGAACCGCTTCACCATCATCCATTGCCGCGGTACTGATCTTGACCTTTTCAATCCACAGCCGATCTGGCCCGATAGCGGCCGCAAGTCCAAGCACTTCGGCACGCAACTGCGCTTCTAGGCCAAACAGCTCGCCGTGCGCAGAGGTTTTTCCGACCAGGTTGACCCGCACGGCAGAAGGAATATGGGATGGCGCATCTTGTACGACACGCTCAAGTTCCTTGCCGATGGCGCGCACCACCTCGGCCAGGGCACCGCACTCCTCCACCCCGACCTCAAGATTGTGCCAACGCAGTACGTCGACAAACAGGCGCTCGACCTGATGGATCGCCCCATCGTCTGCCGTAACAACGACCGCACCACGCGATCCCGTTTCCCGAATATGACGCCCTTGGAGATTACCGGGGAAGACGATGGTCGATGCACCGTTCCAAACCTGATAGTCGTGCACATGCCCAAGCGCCCAGTACTGATACCCTTTGGCATAGAGTTCATCGAGACTGCAAGGCGCATAGCAGGCATGGGTCGTATTGCCTTCCAGAGCGGTGTGCAACACGCCGATATTGAGCATGCCCGGCAACGGCGACGGATACCCCGTCACTAAATTGTCAGTGGTTGCCGCCTCTTTGAAGCTTCGCCCATGCAGGGCCACCTTAAGATGGGGAAGCTGGTACGTGGATGGCTTTCTCGATTCGAACGTAAACACGTTATCGGGCAACTGCAGCTTCTTGGTCATCTCGCTCTCGGCATCATGGTTGCCAAAGAGAACATAAGCCGGAATGCCGGCCTTCTTCAGACGTCCCATCTCGCGGCAGAAAAAAATGCCCGTGTTGTGATCCTTCCATGACCCGTCATACAGATCACCGGCAATAACCATGAAATCGACTTGCTGGTCGATGGCTTCGGAAACCAGATTGCTAAAAGCGTCACGCGTGGCGCTACGCAGCATTGCCGCCGGCGCGTCCTGATAAGCACTTAAGCCGGTTAGAGGACTGTCCAGATGGATGTCTGCAGCGTGGATGAATTTCATGTTTGCTCCCTGAGGCACGCATCATCGCTCAGGGCGACATGCGCGCGCTGTTCCGAGCAAATTCGACGGTGCTGATGTGGAGGCTGATTATACAAGCGGGACTGGAGACACAGGATGGTCCGATCTGGGACGAACCGCAATCCATATCCGCCATTCACCCAACATCGTCGAACAATAGAGGTGTCGTTGTCTTTTTTTCCCTCTAACTATTCACAGGGCGACATCGTGAGGCGCGACATTAGGGATGAAATCAAACTTGGTTTCCGGGTAAATCCGGATAGACTGGATGGATATTCGCGCGCTGCAGAAATTGCTCCTCACTCGCGGGATCCTGCAAATGCAGCAACTGCCCCGTCATCGCCGCATACACGGGAACGCCTACCGGGCCGGCACATAAGCGCCATTTCACTCTGCCATCTGGAAGCAGGACATCGATATTGGCGGTCGCAGACGTACGGATGCGATAAAGGCCACCACTGCTACCGCCAACGACGTGGAAGTATCGATATATACGGAATTCCTGGCGCTGCACATAATTCAACTGTCTTAACAGAAGTACGAGCGCTCGGCGTTCACTTCGCCGGATCAACTTCTTTGTCTGTTCTGCCGCCCTCCTCTCCAATGCATTCCTACGCCAGTGCGCCTGCCATCGTCGTTTGATCTGCTGCCAATATCGATGTAGACGACGTACAGCAGCGCGCAAAGCGTCTCCGCTAAGGTGATGGCTCTGAACATCACTAGGCTGTGTATTTGCAGCGCCAGCGTCCGTCTCGGTGAAGCGCCGGACGATAATCTGCCATGCCCGGCGCAAAACAAGCATCTTAACCCCCAGCGATTCTCGGAACCATGACCACTTCCTCGACGGCTGGATCAAACGTTTTCATGATATGTCTCGGCGCATCCTTCGTTGACGTACCGAAAGCACTGTAGCCCTGTCTCATTAAGCGATCAAAGACCGCTTGCGCGACCGCGATCTCATCCGGATTGCTCCGATTCCACTTCAACTGCTGGTGGCCTGTACTGTCCATCACGCTCATTTCGCCAATCAGCGATTCGGGTGCCCTATCCATCATTTACTCCTTGTCATCCAAATAGAAATAGTTCTGTCACGCATCTGCTTAGCTTGTTGCTACCCACATGCGTCACCGTCTTCCTATTCGCAATTTGCATGCCTTTTCCTCTACCGCCGCATTGCAGCCGATGTGAAGACATGTTGCCTATGCGTTTTTTCTTTCTGGCTTATCCATGCTGCGCTCTATTGCATTCTGGATAGGTGCCCCCTAATGCGCCTCATAGTGACGGCATCAGGATAACTACCGCTTTCCGATTTTTCAGATCATGGATAAGTCGTCACTCGGCATCGTCGTACCTCTTTCCCCGGCTTTTTGATTTCCAAGTCGACACTTGGCGCTGTGGACGTGCGGAAGATCGGCACCTCATCGTTTTTCAGCTCCTCCTCAACGCGTCTTTGGTTACCAGATTTTGTAAGGATTTTTGCAAATAACTCCCGTTGCTTCCAAGCAGGGCCACGCTGATCTCCATAATCCCAAAAACGGTAATGCATTTTTTTACGCCATTCGCCGTACGCTCGGAATGCGGTGGCGCAGAAAATGCTGTTTTTGACTGACTGCGATAGGAAAGAGGCAGCCTTGGTGCGTGCAAAGCACTGCTCATCGCGCTCTTGGCTTACCTCCTACACGCGTTTTTTCAGTCGCAGTCTCAGACCATTTCTGACGTTTTTTTTACTTGAAAACAGGCGTTGCCATGAAAATCCTGACAGCTATCTTTTCCGCGATCGTGTCGCTCTTCCTGATTGCTTGTGCTCCAACTGCAACTTCACGTTCCACAGGCCAAGTGCTTGACGATGCAGCGATCACCGCAAGAGTCAAAACCGAAATCGCGCAAACCCAAGGAATAGGCGATGCGGCTGCGATCAACGTCGACACCTACCGTGGCGTGGTATCGCTGGCCGGCTTTGTCGACACCGACAAGCAGAGAGGCGATGCAGGGCAAGCTGCCACGCGAGTACCTGGTGTCGAAAAGGTGTTCAACAACCTGCAACTCAAAAGCAAGCCGTAGCGTTCGCAGTCGCTGGTCATAGAGACGAAAAGAGGCACTGGTAAAAGGGTGTTGTCGCATAAACGGTGGCAAGGCAAGAATAGCCGCGAGGTGATGCCTTATAAGAGCGGTTTGATTGTGCGTGAAAGGGAGGTCAGGTCGGGTCGAGAAGCGCAACCATACGTGAGCTACGGTGAGCATCGCAGGCCCGAGATGGCCCCCTTTCATGCACAGGCAAACCGCTCTCGCCTTACGCTGGACGGATTTGTGCTGCCAGCGCATAAAATTGTTCCGCAATAGACCGTTCGCCGCTGCTCTGGATGTCGCGCTGGCCTTTGCGCATCATGTGCATGCCTTTGATGCTGGCCAAGTCGTTTTTGGCGGACCGAAATAGTTGGCCAATTGCTGTGGAGAAGCAACAATGCATTTAAATCCCTCCAATAATGTGTCCTGTATCGAACAGTGGCCTGACCTGAACTTCGGTGCATGGAAGGACTCGTGCGCAACGCTGCACAGGTGGACGCAAATCGTCGGCAAGATCCGGCTTGTCCGAACGGCCTGGATCAACCACTCCTGGCATGTACCGCTATACGTCACTACGCGCGGCTTGACGACATCGCCTATCGCCGACGGCGCACGTACCTTCCAGATCGATTTTGATTTTATCGATCACCGGCTCTCGATCCAGGCGAGCGATGGCACAGTCAACGCGATGGCACTTCGGCCACGTTCGGTTGCGGATTTTTACGCAGCACTGATGTTGAAACTGGCCGAACTCGGCCTGGACATAAAAATTCACACCACGCCCAATGAAGTCATCGATGCTATCCCCTTTGAACAAGATCATGTGCATGCAGCCTATGACGCGGAGTACGCTAACCGTTTCTGGCGAGTGCTGGTGCAGGCGGATCGCGTGTTCAAGGAATTCCGCGCGCGCTTTATCGGCAAGTGCAGTCCCGTGCACTTCTTTTGGGGAAGCTTCGACCTTGCAGTGACCCGCTTTTCTGGGCGACCGGCCCCGGAACATCCTGGAGGAATTCCCAATCTTCCGGATTGGGTTGCGCGCGAGGCCTATTCGCACGAGGTCTACAGTTGCGGATTTTGGCCGGGAGGCGATGCGTTGCCCTATCCGGTGTTCTATGCATATGCTTACCCGGAACCTACAGGATTCAGCACAACGCCATTAATGTTGGACAGAGCGAGATATGACACGACGTTCCGCGAGTTTGTCTTACCGTATGACGAAGTGCGACAGGCGAAATCGCCTGATGCGATGTTGCTTGAATTCCTGCAAGGCAGCTATGAGGCAGCCGCCACGCTGGGCAGCTGGGATCGGCTCTCGCTTGAGCGAGCAATGCCACGGTGATACGCGGAATGCGCGCCTAATTCCTGAACAGCCCTTAAGCCGACTTGCCCTCCCGTGATTCGATATCCACAAGCAATTCGCGCCCACGCGTAGTCAGATCGAAACCTTCTCCCTCTGCATGCGGCGCAATCAGTCCCTTCCTGCTCAGGAAGGTGATAACGTCGGCATCAAGCTTTGCGGGTGCGACAGCAGCCACGGCAGCGCTCGCCACTGCGCGCAGCCCGTCAATGCAGCGTTTGACAAACAAGGTCTGCTGCCCTTTTTCAGTCAGCATGAACCTGCCGTCTTTCCCGTGCGTGATGTATTTCAGGCCAATAAGTGCCTTGGCATTCCTTGCCACACACGCGCTGGGCCGCTCACCTTTTCCTGCCTTCTTGATCTGGGCCAGTGCTTCGTATTCATCCTTCTTCAAATTGTCATTCATTGCCTTTTCCTATTGCGAGTATCTGATTTTGTTCGTTGGCCAAACTAGAGCGATTTACCTGTGCGTGAAAGGGGCCATCTCGGGCCTGCGAAGCTCACCCAAGCTCACCTAAGGTTGCGCATATAAGCCCCACCAGACCACCCATT
>CBHCMF010000152.1:0-10561 GCA_965974465.1 uncultured Noviherbaspirillum sp. | reverse complement strand
CCAGCGTCAACGGCAAAGTGATCGTGCAGGCGCCCAACGAAATCCTGCTGACGGCAGGCAGCGGTTATATCCGCATCGGCGCCAATATCGAAATCCACAATCCCGGCACACAGTCGCAAAAAGCGGCCAGCTTCTCATTGGCGGGACCGACCAGCTTGAATCCCCCCTTCCCCATCTTCCCCAAGTCCGTCTGTAAAGACTGCTTGCTGAGTGCTGCCGATGCAGGTGCACCGGTTGCAGCAAAAGGAGCTTAACTATGCAACATGCAATCGAACTAATGCTCCAATTGCCCCAACTCATTCAAGATGTCACGTATGACTTGCATGGCTATTTGCTCGTGGATGGGGCGCAGCAACCCGCGCTTTACAACAAGCTTGAGCGTCGCGGCTACGAGCTTATTTCCCTGCTCAACGGTGCTCAGGCCGATGCCAAGCCTGTTGGTCCTTATCTGATGGCGTTGCCGAAAACCTTATCCGCTGGACTGCAAAAGCTGCTGATCGAACAGTTATCGCACCGGACCCATCTCTCATTTTTGACATCTGCAGCCGAACCAAGGGATTTGGCCCGGCATTTAACCTGGCTGACCGACGTCGCGCATGAAGACGGGACGGAATGGGTCAACCGTTATTTCGATGTTCGTATTCTGCCGTTATGGCTCAACATCCTAACTGTAGACCAACGACAATTGGCATTGGCGCCGATTACCCAATGGGCTTATCTCACCCCAGCCTATGAATGGGACATTGTACAAGGCGGCAATCAAATTGCTTTGCCTGACCTCTCGGAGCCCATAAGCCATACGGAAAAGCAAGCTGCCGCTTTGCTCGAAGCTTGCGTCCCGCACATGATCCTCGCACGTATCCAACAAGACGAGTCCCCTGTCTTACAACGCATTCCGCTTCAACAGCAATACAACGCCGTTTTTGAGCAATTGCAAACGGCAAGAAAATACGGCCTATCCAATATGGCCGACCTGAAGACCTTCACCTTGATTAGCTTGGAATATGGGCCGGCCATTCATCAGGCGCCGCCCTTACAAGTAATTTTAAACAGTGAAAAAGCAACCCAGTTTAACGCTGCAATCGCACAACTCACTGCTGATGATTGGGAGTTGCTACAGCAAGCCGCAAGAACAGGCGCGAATAAGGAATAACAATGAAGCGTTTTAATCGCATAAAAGTCTTTTGCGCCTCTCTGATGATGATCTTTTGTTTGATGAGCTGCAATCTCTCAATCGGAAAAGAAAAGAATGTAAAGGCACTACGGGCGGAATTGAATAACTACAGCTTCACACCCTCCAGGTATATCGCTCGCCTTAGGTTCATGGATGTAGAAAAGCCATTTCATTATTTCCAAGCGGCAGAGGACGGCTGTTGCTTCCACTGGAATACTAAGCAGACAAAACCGGTCACCATTAGAGTAATTTGGGCCATAGTATTTGATCCAACCCTGCGCGAGATAGCCAACTACGATCCGTACACCAACAAAGAGTCGGCGCCAGGTGAGAGATGGTGCGAAGCCATCGTTCCTATACAACAGCCCTATCCTGCGGACCCTAAAGAGTTAATTCTTGAGCATTTCCCTGATGGGTCAATGAAAGCTTGGTTTTCATCGGAATCTAAGCCGCTCGATGCATCGATGTTTTTATCCGACGAGCAGGTTCGAAACTGGCCACACCTTCCAGAAGGCCAATACTGCCTGAAAGAAATTTCCAATCCTTTGTACGGGCTAGAATGGCCTGGCATCACAAATAATAGGAACAACAATGAAGCGTTTTAACCGCGTAAAAACATTCGGCGCAGCATTATTAACGCTCCTTTGCTTGGCAAGTTGCAACAGCGCCAAAGGAGAGGAAGACATTACTCTTGATACGGACGCACGGGTCTTTAATTACACAAATTACGAGTTTTATGGAATTAGATTCCAGAGTACCAATAAAAAGTTTAGCTATCCGCATGCTGCTGGGGCTGGCGGTGCCGAAGCTACAAATGATGAAGATTGGGGATATGGAGGCGGCGGCTGTTGCTTCTCTTTTAGCGCGAAACACACTACCCCTCTGAGCTTAAAAGTCGTTTGGGCCGTTCTTTATGACAAAGCAAAGTATGACGCAAATTCGGGATTCGATGAGTATTCCACGCCTAAAACTCGACCGGGAGTTGTTTGGTGTGAAGCTATCGTTCCGATTGAGCGCCCTTATCCTAAAAAACCCAGTAGCCTCATTCTCGAGTTCTACCCAGATGGAAATGTGAAAGCGCATTTTGTTGATCGCAATAATCCGCAGACATCTGACCCTATTTCTTTTGAAGAGTATGCCAATAAGCTCCCGACTTTACCTGAAGGAAAATACTGCAAAAACGAAATTCCAAATCCGAAGTACGGATTACAACGGCCCAAACACTTCGAATAAGGAATAACAATGACGCGCTTTAACCACGTAAAAGTTTTTTGCACCTCATTGTTGATGGTCTTTTGCTTGACGAGCTGTGGTCTTTCAAATGGAAAAGAAAAGAATGTGAAGGCACTACGGACGGAAGTGTATAACTACACGCCCTACGATTATATCTATGGCATTTCGTTCACGGATGTAGAAAAGCCATTACGTTATGACCGTTCAGCTGGCGAAGGTTGCTGCTTTCGTTGGAATATCAAGCAGACAAAACCTGTCACCCTTAGAGTGATTTGGGCCGTAGTATTTGACCGTGCCAAGCACGATGCGGCCGACTACGATCCGTACACCAATAAAGATTCGCCACCAGGTACTAGATGGTGCGAAGCCATCGCCCCTATACAACAGCCCTATCCTGCGGACCCGGGAGAGTTAATTCTTGAGCTTTTCCCTGACGGGACAATGAAGGCCCATCTTTCATCGGTATCTGAGCCGCTCGAGGCATCGATACCCTTATCCGAAGAGCAGATTCGAGACTTGCCACGCCTTCCAGAAGGACAATACTGCCTGAAAGAAATTCCCAACCCCATGTATGGACTGGAACGGCCTAAACACCACGAATAAGGAATAACAATGGAACGGCCAACAATCAAACGTTTAAGTGACGCCACACTAAGCGACCAAACACAGAATAGCCAAGCAAAAGAGGCACTCGGCGAATCAATCGAACTAGCGAACTGCACGGACTGCAAAAAACCTGTCTGGATCAGCTGTTTCTTTGATGGGACTGGAAACAATTATGGTGAAGATGGTAAGGGGGAAATGAAACCAGACCTTACAAAATACAGCAATATAGCGAAACTTTCTTGGTTTGCTCATCCTAAAAATAATAAAAAAACTCGCATTTACAATTTTTATGCTCCTGGCGTCGGCACACCATTTCCTGAAATTGGGGATAGCGGACAACACGTACACAAAGCCATCGGAATGGCAAATGCAGGCTTTGGTCAAGCGCGGCTGGATTGGATGTTTACTCAGGTTAACAACGCAATAAGCAAGCACATGCCCCACGTCAGCCAGATCAACGTGGCGATTTTCGGTTTCAGCCGTGGCGCGGCGTTGGCGCGCGCCTTCGTTCACCGGCTTGGCCAAGAATGCAAAAAAAGTGGGGATGATTTGCTGTGGACCAAAGGTGCAGGGGTAGTATTGCCCAGCCTGTCCAAGCTGCCAAAACTAGTCATTTACTATCTTGGCATCCTGGATACGGTGGCATCGGTAGGTTACGGCGGCAGTGACGTCGAAAACCTCGTGCGACGCGGGCTTCCCGGCTTGCTTCGTCCTTTATTAGCCTTATCGGCGTTGGTCCAATTCAACAAAATCGATGAGGGTGGACATTATGGCTGGGCGCAGGATATTAGCATTCCCAAATACGTCCGTCATTGCGACCACTTTATTGCAGCCCATGAAGTACGCGAAAAATTCCCGTCCGACTCCACACGGATCGAACGGCAGGTGCCCTTTAACGTCAGGGAAATGCTGTATCCCGGTATGCATTCTGATGTCGGCGGCGGTTATGCGCGCAATGATCAGGAAGGACGAACCAACATGTTGGCAAACATCGTTCTATGCAACCTGTATTTTTCCGCCTATGCACGCGGCGTACCGTTTAAAACACCGCAGCAGATTCAAGTGGATGTAGGTGCACAATTTGAAATTAGCGCAGACCTGGAAAACGCCTTCAAACAGTATTGGAGTATGGTGCCAGCCTATAGCACGTTGGAAGAAGGTATCGTCGCCCATATGCAGCTTTATTACCATTGGCGGCGGGGGCGTACCATACGGCTGAAAACGAAATTGCTTGCGCCAAGCGGTGGTGTCGACCCATGGATGAAAATCACCGACGAAGAATGGGAAGCAGATGTCCAGTCAATAGCAAACAGATGTCAATCCTTTAGGTTGATTCGCACAATCCATGCTTTCGAAGAAGCGATTTACCAGGCGTGGAGAGGAGAACTGCGCCAAAAGTTACAGAAGGATGAGCTGAAGCTGTTTGACCACTTCTTCGATACGTATGTACATGATTCGATCGCTGGATTCAAAAAGCAAATGAGTGAGGGGTATCTGAGCGTAGCCGAACGAAGCCGTTGGGCAAGAAACCGGGTTTACTTCGTTGGTCGCAACAAAGATAAAAAATATATGTTCTGGCAATACGCGGAATGGAGTTCTCAATCTACCAAACCCCAGGAACAGGTGACTCAAGTGCCCAACGATACTGACACGGCAGCTGCATAACGCATGTTTGGTCTTCTACTCGATCTCTTGACGCTCTTCGCCCTACGCCGCCAAGCGCTCCGTCGCAACCGTGTATTCGACCTCGGGAAAGAACGAGGTTTGCTTACGAATTCCAAAGCCGCGCCAGCCCTATGTGCCGAATTTTCAGCGCCGGATGGTGTCGCGGTCGGGTTTGCCGTACCGGCAAAGATAGCTTGATTATCTACAAGGGAGAGAATAATGAAACGTGTGATTCGCTTAGGCGACCCCACGAGCCACGGCGGCAATGTGGTGTCCGCAGCCAGCAATGTCAGTGTCATGGGAATTCCGGTTGCGCGTCTTGGCGATGCCTGCACTTGTCCGATTCCAGGGCATAGCGGCTGCACCATTGTAGAGGGGGATTCCACCCATACCATTGAGGGCATTCCGGTCGCTTATGAAGGCCATAAAACCAGCTGCGGCGCAGCATTGATTGCCACCGTGCCCAATTTCAGCAAGGGCTAACCGTGCTTGACGTGACTGAACATATCAGCCCGCCATCCTGGTTTGCCCAAACCTTCAAACATCTTTCCGCCTAGTCGGCGCATGATCTTTAGAGGAAGTTTGAGCTTGCCTATTGGCCTTGTTTGCCTTGAAAAACGCTAAACTGTTGTTGGCATATTTTCAATATGGAATAACCTCCCATGATCCCTGCGCAATCCTATGCGGCGCCCCTGCCGGCAGAAGCCTTGGTGGAATTTGCGGAACTGGCAAGACAAGTGGGCTTTCCTTGCGACCTCAAGGGGCTGCCAATGCCTGTGCATCTGCGCAATGAAGTGGACCCGCCGCTGCGACAATTACGCCGCCACGGACCATTTGATGCGCTGCTCGCCGGATATGAACGTGCCCGCTTCGACCATGCCCGTGCCAACCTATTGCAGTCCTATGCGCAGATTTTTCCTGAACAAAACATGCGCAATCGGGAGTTCCATACTGGCCTGGACCGGCTGCTGTGCTACCTGCAGCATCGGGCGCAGCAGGGCGCCATCATCGAATCCACTGATGCGCTGGACCAGCTGCTGCTCGCCTCCGATCTACACGATTCTTTGCCATTGCGGCTGTTCGCATTGCCATTCCCCACACTGTATCTGCATTGCAGCTCGCAGGCGGCGCAAGCGCTGACGGCTCAGCGGCATGGCAATGTCGCTCAGGTCGAGGGCATCTACTGCTTTGCCGGTGAGGGCAACCCCGCTGCCGGAGGCACGCGTTCGATGCATCTGATCGCCTTGCTCAACCAGGCAGGCATTTCGACAGGGGCGATCAAGTTCACATTGGATCTGACCGATGGGGATGACACGTTGCTGTCGTACTTTTCCACGTTACAGAAAAGTACGCCGCCGGACGTCTGGGAGTGGTACATGCGCATCCTTGGCTATGTCGCCAAGATCACTCTGTACATGGGGTTGAAGGAGGCACGCGTGGTGCGCGACGATGTCTACACGGCGCAGCAGGCTCGCCTGCTGCGGGTCGGTGGCAAGAAGCAAGCCAAGCTGGAACGGCAAGGCGCACGCCTGTATGACCGCATCGTGGTGGGGCCGGACCGGCTGCCGGCGGAGTCTGGTGCAGGTGAGGCAGGCGCACACGCGGTGTCGCCTCATTGGCGCCGGGGCCATTTCCGCATGCAAGCGCATGGTCCGCAAAACGGCCTGCGCAAATTGATGTTTATCGCACCGGTGCTGGTGGCGATGGAACGGCTGGCAGCGACGCAGGAAGCGCCGGCGCCAAAGCGATATGGCGTCGCGGCGCAATGACGGTATCAGAGCAAGCAGAAGACCGGCTGGCATTGGCTATGGCAATCCGCCGGGCCGGCGGCACGATCAAGGAGGTGAGCGCTGCCTTGGGGGTAGGGCGCGAACGCGCAAGACAGCTTCTGTTGAAAGCCGGCCAGAATCAAGCATTGCCTACGTGGACAAATGGATTGGACATCCGCTTGGCGAAAATCCTGCTGGCGGCAGGGTATGGCAGCAGGCACGAAGTACGGGCAGATGTGGAGCGTGGCGCGCCTATGCCGCGGATTGGACCGGCTCGGCTGGACGCATTACGGCAATGGCTGGAGGCGGGCGAACAGCGGCCGGAACACGAGGATGAAGATGGCAGGCATGAAACGCAGCAAGCCCATGAATCCCTACAGGAGGATGTGCTACATCAAGCATCGATGCGTCATTCAGCACTCTCCGAACAAATCATTGAGCAACCTGGCTACCTGCTGGATGCCGTGATCGGCAAGCTGCGCATTAAGAACGATACCGCGCTTGCGCACGCGCTTGGCGTGGCACCATCCGTCATCAGTAGAATCCGCTCACGGACTTTGCCGGTGGGCGCGGTGATACTCGTGCGTATGCTAGAAGTTACCGAATTGCACCTCCGCGAACTGTATCAGCTGGTGGAATGCCGCGTCCCACGCTTACCCGGGACAGCAACCAGCGCACGGGGCAGGCAGTAGCCAAGGGCGAGAAAGCGTTGTAGTAACATGGCGCACACATGAATCAAGCCAAAGAGGCGAAAGTGGTTCTCACCAAATAAGTGGTGAGGACCAAATTGTCCAATCAAGCAAAACCATTACGCGCAAGGGACTGATGCTGCTGCAGATGCGTCAGGGAAGTTTGGTGCACCTGCCATACAGACATTGCAAAGTGTCGTTACATGTCATCTAACTGGTAAGGACTTTCGGTGATCGAAATTTCGAGGACCGGGTGTTCTGTCGCCCCAATTCCGTGGCGTAGCGAATAATTCGCCCCCATGGATCAGAGGAGTACTCCACTTCCCAATGAAAGGGATTGACCGCTCCTCTTATACTTCATGCGCTGATCGCTGCATTGATAATCAGTCCGTGTGTGGCAATTTTGCTGCTACCGTTAATTTTTGCAGAAATGTTCCACTACCTCCTACAGGGTGAAAATTGGCATATGCAATATTTAGAGTGAATATTCTCATCAAATCCGTCACGGATTCGCGTGGCAAAACCGCCAGTCATTCGCGCATGAAAACCGCCACCTATTCGCGTGGCAAACCCACCGCCGTTGCACTATGAGGACTGTCGCGTTTCGACCCAAAGCGGAAGTTCAATTTTCCGAAAAGCTGCCGGTCAACGCAGAGCTAAGCGGCTGAGGTGCGAAAAGCGTGGCAGTCTGCTTGAGCGACATGTTGGGCGCTCCGATGGAATGATAGAGGCGCGCGTCGGTGAGTCCTATCTCTACACTCAATTCGACTCGGAAAAATGCCGGGGGCCCTTAACTGCCCAGCGCTCTCTTGGTGTTACGAAGAGCCGCGTCCAACACCTGCTCCATCGGCACCGACGCCCGGTTGGCAACCACACTAGCGACCACGCGCGCCGCTCGCGGGTCACTTTGGGCAAGCACACGGATAAGCTCGCGTATCCCGAACTGTTCGAAGTACGGCGGATCCGGATCTCCGGGCCCCCCGTGAGGAGGCACCACCAGCTCTGGAATCTGGTTGGCCAACTTACGCAGGCGCTTCCAGCACGCTTCCGCTGCTGCTTGGTACTCGCTATCCCATTCGATACCCAAGTTGTCGGCGCGCACAGTGGTCCACAGAGTTCGGTTCGGATAGTAGTTCTTCATCACCGACGGCGATGTTTCATCCACGGTGACCTCAATCCCGAGGACGATATCGGCGAAAGCACCCGCGACGCTGAGCTCGAGCCTTCCCTTGTTGACCGCAAAAATGATTTGCACCATGTGCATTGCCGGTGAGTTCATCACGTGCCCGGCATTGTCCCGGCACTGCACTTGGAGGTTCAGCGTGTTGCCGGCAGCAGGATTGAGCGGCACACCCTGGACCTTCCACAAGTAGCCCGGTGCTTCGTATCCCGCAGAATGAGCTTGCAGAACAAAAAACGTCTGGTAAGTGTTGACTCGGAAGTTGAACTCACGCTTCGTTTCGATTGGACACGGCGCGACGAGCGCACGCATCCACTCACTGGTGCCGACCTGCTCACTGTTGTTGATCGCCTCGTCGAGCATCAGGCGGAAGTCCTGCCAGGCATTTCCTCCGCCGATGCTCAGGTTCACCGAAGCAAAGCCGGGAGCGGCATGGCTCACGCGAACAACGAATCGCCCGCTGAATGAGTGATAGTCGAGGTCGCCTTCGACGCCTTCGAGGTCGATGCGACCGACGTAGCGGAGCCGAAGCGTGCTCGGGTCCTGGACCGCACCACTCCCGACAAAGAAGTTCGTCGCGAGGATGATGATCGACGCGTTGCCGATGCCACTGTCATATGAACCATCTGGGCGACGCAATTCCATGAAGTGAGTGTCGCCGCCAGACACTATCGGCGGAACGACAATCAGAACTGTGCGGCGATTCGGCCATGCCCCGATTGCCACGTCACGCGCATACAACCGCACATTGATCGGCGTATGCTCGTAGGTCACCGGCACGTAAGTCACCGAATCCGCATGATTGAACACGCCGTTCGGATTCACCGCGCGATACTGGTTGATGTACAGGTGCGCGGTAGGAATGTACGGCCCGACCGTTCTTGCCGGGTTCGTAGGTCCCAACACGCCTGGCAAGAGCGGATTCGGCCCGCGATCGAAGGAGAAATCACCGGCGGCACTCATCACGGAATACGGGCAGCCGTACTCGTTCGTGTAGTTCCCGTAGGCGTCGATGTACCAAGCGCCGAGTTCGTGGCTGAGCCCGAACGTATGACCCACCTCTTGGCATGTCTGATCAAATCCGCTCAGCACATCAAAGACTGCTGCTGTAATCCACCGGCCGTTAGGTGCTTTGTGCGTGCCGCCACCAAAAAGATCGGTCGCCTGCGCGAAGAAGATGATGCAGCGGTCGAACTGATTCCAATTGGGATGACTGGCCTGCTCGACGGCATCCAGGACCGCGCGCACCAGGCGATCGCGATCATCGGCCGCGCTCGTCCGCGGGTCGTTCACGACGACCGGAGGAAAGATGACGTTGGACATATCGACTTGGTGGAACGTCGCTAACCTCCAGAAGTGAGCCATGCTGAACGGAATCGTAGGATCCATCCAGTTGGCGGTGACTGCGTCAGACCAGACCTGGCCTGCAGGCGTGCTGGGAAACCTCGCGCGAATGACCGCAATCATAGTGACCTCTAGACTTCGCCGGTAAACAACAAATGGATTCCATGCCACACTTTCTCATGTGCAACAGGCCGGTTGCCATCTTCCGAATATAGGAAACCCGATAGGGACCCCGGATCCGCGAGGATGTCCTTCAATTGCGCCGACGTGAGCTCAGCGAAATTTGCAATCATGCTCATTTCTTGGTTCTCCGTTACGCCCAACCTGTTATAAACCGAAAACGGTCGATTAACATCTGTGAGTGTCGTTTAACATGGGAAGTCAATTCGCTGGCGAGACGCATCGCCATTAGTTTTGCGCTTGGCACCTGTGTAAAAACACCGGTTTAACAGAATTGGCAAACCACGCAATGTAACAAGCGTCAAAATAATGCCTAATCTACAACATATTTGATTGCCATATTTGACGCACATCGAACGACTGCTTTCGAGTCTTGGAAAGAGCGCTTGAGCGACCGCAATTGGCCGTTTTGAGCCAGTCATGAAAGACCGTCTTCGGCCAGCATGCAAAGGTCGATACGTCGTGCGAGGGAGAAAACTTCCTCGCATTGCAGCGCGGAGCCTGCCGCCCTAGTCAATCAGAATCCAGACTCCTGTGGCTCTCACGTCACACGTGCTCCCGTTCCTGGCGTGAGAGCCTGTACCTGGTCCTTACTCATTGAGAACTGCATTCGGAATGCAGGCCTGTCAGAACTGAGCGCGACGCCACACTGCGCCTGCTCAGAGTGCAACAATCATCTCGAAACCGCCATATATCATCCGCTTTCCATCGAACGGCATCG
>CBHCMF010000151.1:0-10606 GCA_965974465.1 uncultured Noviherbaspirillum sp. | reverse complement strand
TAAGCTTCCCTTTACTTCGTTTGCGCAACCCGACTAACATAGCGCCATGGAAACTAAGTGGCTGGAAGACTTTATCTCATTGGCTGAGACGCATAGTTTTAGCCGTTCCGCTGAACTGCGTCATGTGACGCAACCAGCGTTTTCGCGTCGTATTCAATCGCTCGAAGCTTGGCTTGGCGCCGACTTGATTGACCGTACGTCTTATCCAACCAAGCTGACGCCAGCGGGAGAGGTTTTTTACGAGCAGGCCTTGGAAATGCTGGGCCAGATCAACAATGCCCGCGCACTGTTACGTGGCAAGCGTCCTACTGCGCACACGACGATCGATTTTGCTGTACCGCATACGCTGTCGCTCACCTTCATGCCGAAGTGGATCACCGAATTGGAATCTGGTTTTGGCACCCTACATACACGGCTGATTGCATTGAACGTGCATGATGCCGTCATGACCATGGTCGAAGGTGGTTGTGACCTGGTACTTTGTTACCATCATCCGCGCTTACCAGTGCAGTTGGATGCCAGCCGTTATGACATGCTAACCCTCGGTAGCGAGGCGCTGCGTGCTTATGCGCGTTGTGACAGATCTGGCGTTCCGCAATTGCTTTTGCCCGGTAGCGCCAAGTCGCCATTGCCGTTCCTGTCCTACACCAGCAATGCTTATCTTGGTCGCATGGTCGAGCTGATTCTGTCCGATGCGAAGCGTCCGCTCCATCTCGATAAACGCTACGAAACCGATATGGCGGAGGGACTGAAAATGATGGCATTGGAAGGACATGGCCTCGTTTTTCTACCGGAATCCGCAGTCACGCGGGAAGTCCGGCAAAAGCAATTGGCGCGCGCCGATGCAGGGCAGCCAGATTGGGAGGTCAACATGGAAATTCGACTGTATCGCCAACGTCCCTCCGCTCAGCGCCCCGGCAAGCCGATCGTTTCACGCCTGTGGGACTATTTAGTGCAGCAAAATGAAACAAAGACACGCGCACGCAAGCGTAGAAAGGCCGGCAAGATAAAAGATCCGGTCTGATAAATATATTTCTATTGAGATGTAACTTTATGCATTTTTTGCATAAATGCATGCCAACAAAGCATTGGATTTGCTGCAACGCCCTACACTAGCATGCCATTCTGTATTTTTACGCATTCATCAATGTTATGAATGGCTGAACCCACAAGGAGAGGTTGCAGAATGTCCATTAAGCACGAAGTCCCGTCTTACTTGACTCAGTCCGAGATCGGCCCGTGGGGCGTATATCTCGAGCAGATCGATCGTGTAACACCGTATCTTGGATCGCTAGCACGTTGGGTCGAGACGTTGAAACGCCCTAAGCGTATCTTGGTTGTTGATGTCCCCATCGAACGAGACGATGGCACCATTGCCCATTTCGAAGGTTACCGCGTGCAGCACAACACCTCGCGTGGTCCGGGCAAAGGCGGCGTACGTTTTCACCAAGATGTCACGCTGTCAGAAGTGATGGCGCTGTCGGCTTGGATGACCGTCAAGAACGCTGCGGTCAATGTCCCTTACGGTGGTGCCAAGGGGGGCATCCGCGTTGATCCGAAAACGTTGTCGACAGGTGAGCTGCAACGCATGACCCGTCGTTACACCAGTGAAATCAACATCATCATCGGACCCAACAAGGATATTCCAGCACCGGACGTCAATACCAACGAAAAAATCATGGCCTGGATGATGGATACCTATTCCATGAACCTGGGCAGCACTGCGTCTGGCGTTGTCACTGGCAAGCCGATCTCGCTTGGCGGTAGTTTGGGCCGGCGTGAGGCGACTGGCCGCGGCGTTTTTGTTGTGGGTTGCGAAGCTGCTGCCAAGTGCGGCCTGCAAATCGAAGGTGCCCGTGTCGCCGTGCAGGGCTTTGGTAATGTAGGCGGCATTGCAGCTCGTCTGTTTGCGGAAGCCGGCGCCAAGGTGGTCGCGGTACAAGACCATGTGACTACTGTCGTTTGCGACAGCGGTATTGATGTCGCTGCGCTGCAGGCCCATGTGGAGCAGCATGGCAGTGTTGCAGGTTTTGCTGGTGCGGACACAGTCAATGACCGCAGCCGATTCTGGGAAGTCAATTGCGACATCATGATCCCCGCCGCACTCGAGCAGCAGATTACCGAGGCCAATGCCAACAAGATTAAGGCAAAGATTATTCTCGAAGGGGCTAATGGCCCGACTACTCCAGCGGCTGACGATATTCTGCACGACAAGGGCGTATTGGTTGTGCCGGACGTGATTGCCAATGCTGGCGGTGTGACGGTCAGCTATTTTGAATGGGTGCAGGATTTCTCCAGTTTCTTCTGGACCGAAGAAGAAATCAATCAGCGCCTTACCCGCATCATGCGCGAGGCCTTCACCGCTGTTTGGCAACTGGCGCAAGAGAAAAATGTGTCGCTGCGTACTGCGGCATTCATCGTCGCCTGTACTCGTGTGCTGCAAGCGCGCGAGATGCGCGGTCTCTATCCCTAATTGAGGTTCGGGCAATATTCCGGCATGTGAGAAAAGCATGCCGGTCAACAACGTAGCGACCGGTGATGTCCCGGTCGCATGCGAGACAGTCGTAGTTCCTTAAAAATTCAAAAAAGCAAAAGCTACTGTTTCTGGCAAAACTTTGGCCAGTAGACAGGAGATAGCTTCCTCTTTTTTGCACACAATCAGGCCTCTCTATTTCGATTGGCCGCATTGCGTTAACGTGAGCAGCCGCATTGCTCCGCGCACGCCACAACGTGGTGCGCCTCCTTATACCGGATACGCAAACCGCAAACAGTCTTCAGGGGCCATTCCTGCCATTTCCTTAGAGCGGGGTTGACATTTAGGGAGGGCATCAGCAAAACAATATCGTGAGTCAGTCGAAATAACGGCTAGCGTACAAATTGCCTGAGCGTCTTCATCTTATTTGGTGGCGTTAACGGCTCGGCTTGATCGCAGCCTAAGCATCATTTATCAATTGCTTCGGCACTTCTAAATCGCTTGGCATGGAGTATTGTTCACGGCAATGCTTTTTTGGGCAAAGGATTTTGCGTATTGAAAATTAGAAAGAGAGCCACGGTGCTTTTGCTTTTTCGAATTTTTAACACAGGCGTTTAGCTGCAGCTCGGCAAAACAGCTGTGTGGCAGTAATCCAAAGGATTTCTTGTTTTACCGATCGGATAAGCAATTTTCTTTATGGTAATATCGATTTCATAGAGAATATCAACATTAAAAAACAGAAAGGGGTGTATTTAATTTAAGGAGAGAACAGTTAAGCCATAGCCCATACAGAAGATAAATATCACGTTGTAGTAAAGACCTTTAGCTACACTAGGCTAGCACGCTTTTACCAGGAGACATTATGAAACCATCAAAGTTGATCGCTGTTTTTATCGGTGCAGGACTCATTGCTGGTGCGGCTCACGCACAAGTAAGTGGCACGCTCAAGAAAATCAAGGACTCGGGTTCCATCACGCTTGGGGTGCGCGATTCTTCCATCCCTTTCTCTTACCTTGATGACAAACAGTCCTATCAGGGTTACTCAATTGATCTCTGCCAGAAGGTGGTTGCCGCGATTCAGAAGAATCTCGGTTTGGCGAAACTCGATGTCAAAATGAATCCGGTGACTTCTGCCACCCGTATTCCATTGATGGCCAACGGCACGATCGATCTGGAGTGCGGTTCCACCACCAACAATACTGAGCGCCAGAAACAGGTGGCATTTGCACCGACCACTTTTGTATCGGGCAACCGTTTTCTCGCCAAGAAAACATCCAACGTCAAGTCACTAGAGGACTTGAAAGGCAAGCCGGTCGTCTCGACCGCCGGTACGACCTCGATGAAGCAGCTTACAGCGCTCAACGGCGAAAAGAATCTGGACATAAACATCCTGTCCGGCAAAGACCATGCAGAGTCGTTCCTGATGGTGGAAACCGGCCGTGCTACGGCCTTCTTGATGGATGACATCCTGCTAGCGTCACTCGCAGCGACTTCCAAGTCACCTGGGGATTATTCAATCACCAAGGAGGCTCTCGAGCTTGAGCCGTACGGCATCATGATGCGCCGTGATGACCCTGCCTTTAAGAAGGTTGTGGATGACGCAATTATCGATCTGTTCAAGTCTGGCGAGATCAATCGCATCTATGCGAAATGGTTCCAGTCGCCGATCCCACCGAAAGGCATCGTCTTGAACTGGCCTATGAGCGAGCAACTGAAAAAGGTTATCGCCAAGCCGACTGACTCCGGTGATCCCGCAGCATACAAATAAGCGGTTTCCGCTACAACGGATGGGGCAACCCCGTTCGTTGTAGCAAAGCTTATTAGACGGGCAAACAGTTAATAAAACAAAAAAAGCCAACGCGTGCACCTCTCAAATTTTGAGGGGGGCTGCGAACAATCGACTAAAGAGTTGGCAAATATAAGAAGATAGGATGGAGAATGAATTACAACTGGAACTGGCATATTTTTTGGGAACTTTCCCCAGATGCCGCAGGTACCTATATGGACACTTTGTTGTCAGGCCTCTACTGGACCCTGGCGACAGCACTTAGCGCATGGGTCATGGCGCTCATACTCGGCGCGATTGTCGGCACCGTTCGTACCATGCCTAACCAATGGGCAGTGCGCTTAGCCAATGGGTATATCGAACTGTTCCGCAATATCCCTTTGCTGGTTCAGATGTTCCTGTGGTATTTCGTGATACCGGAACTGGTGCCAACAGCCATTGGCGATTGGCTCAAATCCATGCCGAACGCACCTTTCATCACTGCGGTGATCAGTCTTGGTTTCTTTACATCCGCGCGTGTCGCGGTGCAGATATCTGCCGGTATTAATGCGCTGCCGCGTGGTCAGAAAATGGCCGGTACTGCGCTAGGCATGACGCTGCCCCAGACTTATCGCTATGTGCTGCTTCCGATGGCCTTCCGTATCGTTATCCCTCCGCTCAGCAGCGAATTCCTCAACATCATCAAGAACAGTGCTGTTGCACTGACTATTGGGTTGATGGAGCTGACGGCACGCGCACGCTCGATGCAAGAGTTTTCATTTCAGGTATTCGAGGCATTTACCGCAGCGACCCTCATTTATGTGTTGGTCAATGTCACGGTGGTCATTCTGATGCGCCACATCGAAAAGAAAGTTGCCATTCCGGGGTTCATCACCTCCACTGGTGGAGGTAAATGATCATGATCGATTTCGATTTCGATGTTATTCAGCGTTCTTGGGTCTATCTGTTTAAAACTGGCATGGCCTTCACGCTGGAACTGACCGCCTTGGCCATGACCGGCGGCATCATCGTTGGTACCCTCTTGGCGATGATGCGCTTATCAAGCAGTCGGACACTTTCGATGGCGGCAACGGCGTATGTCAATTTGATTCGTTCGATACCGCTGGTGCTGGTGATTTTCTGGTTCTACTTTCTGGTGCCCTACATTGGTGCCTGGGTAATCGGTGCAGACGAGCCAATCAAGGTCGGTGCCTTCACGTCATCGCTGATCACCTTCATCCTGTTCGAGGCTGCCTATTACTGCGAGATCATGCGTGCAGGTATCCAATCAATTCCACGCGGACAGGTATGGGCGGCTAAGGCACTTGGCATGGACTATTGGCAAACCATGGGCAATGTTGTGTTGCCACAGGCGTTTCGCAACATGATTCCGGTGCTCTTGACGCAAACCATCGTGCTTTTCCAAGATGTGTCGCTCGTCTATGTGCTCTCGATTACCGACTTTGTCGGCGCCGCGGCTAAGGTGGCGCAGCGTGACGGTCGCCTAATTGAAATGTACTCGTTTGTCGCCGTGGTGTATTTCATACTGTGCTTCAGCTTGTCCTTGTTGGTCAAACGCTTGCAGCAGAAAGTCGCCATTATTCGATAAGCTGTCCGGCAAGGATGCAGGCAATAGAAAAAATAAAGAGAGAGACAAGGAAAAGACAATGATTGATATTAAAAACATCAGCAAATGGTACGGTAGCTTCCAGGTATTGACCGATTGCTCGACACAGGTGTCCAAAGGCGAGGTCGTCGTGGTGTGCGGTCCGTCAGGTTCCGGTAAATCGACGCTGATCAAGACCGTAAACGGTCTGGAGCCATTTCAGAAGGGCGACATTCTGGTCGATGGCATGTCGGTTGGTAACCCGAAAACCAATCTGTCGAAGCTGCGTGCTCGCATCGGCATGGTATTCCAGAACTTTGAGCTGTTTCCACATCTATCGATTCGCCAGAATCTGACCATCGGCCAAGTCAAAGTACTGGGCCGCAGCGAAGAGGAAGCGACTGAGAAAGGCCTGAAGTATCTGGATCGCGTTGGTCTGCTTGCGCATAAGGACAAGTTTCCTGGGCAGTTATCGGGCGGTCAGCAGCAGCGTGTCGCGATTGCACGTGCACTGTCGATGGATCCGATCGCCATGCTGTTCGACGAACCAACATCGGCGCTCGATCCGGAAATGATCAACGAGGTACTGGATGTCATGGTTAGCTTGGCGCAGGAAGGCATGACCATGATGGTGGTCACCCATGAAATGGGTTTCGCGAAAAAAGTCGCAAACCGCGTTGTATTCATGGATAAGGGATATATCGTCGAGGATTGCACCAAAGAAGAATTTTTTGGTGCGCCACGTTCTGAGCGAGCTCGCGATTTCCTTGCAAAAATTATCCACTGATAAACAGTCTGCTTCATTCTTAAGCCGTTTTGGTGCCAAGCCGAAACGGCTTTTTTCTTGGCTTGTTCGACGGTAGGCACTGGGCGGGTAAAATAGCGGCACTCTGAAGAAAGAACTGCCATGTCCAATCAACCGATCTCCCACCACCAGAACAGCATCACACTTACCCGTCCTGACGACTGGCACTTGCATTTGCGCGACGGCGCGACAATGGCCAGTGTATTGCCACACAGTGCTCGCCAGTTCGGACGCGCAATCGTCATGCCCAATCTCAAGCCGCCAGTCACGACGACGGCGCAGGCGGCAGCTTACCGCGAGCGAATCATCGCGGCACTGCCAGCGGGCATGTCGTTCGAACCGCTGATGACCCTCTACTTAACAGACAATACGCCACCGGACGAGATTCTCCGTGCGAAAGAGAGCGGTTTTGTACATGCGGTAAAGTTGTATCCCGCTGGTGCCACCACCAACTCGGACGCCGGCGTAACGGCTTTGACGAAATGCTATAAGACCCTGGAAGTGATGCAGGAGGTCGGCATGCCTTTTCTGGTGCATGGCGAAGTGACGGATCCCGCGATTGATATTTTTGACCGTGAGGCGGTCTTCATCGACAAGGTCATGCAACCGTTGCGGCGCGATATGCCGGCACTGAAAGTCGTATTCGAACACATCACGACCAAGGACGCGGCACAGTATATTCATGATGCTGACGGCCCGATTGCGGCTACCATCACCGCCCACCACCTGCTGTACAACCGAAACGAAATCTTCAAGGGGGGCATACGCCCGCATTACTATTGTCTGCCGGTCCTTAAGCGAGAAGAGCATCGCTTAGCCTTGCTGCAGGCCGCAACTTCAGGCAGTTCAAAGTTTTTCCTTGGCACCGATTCAGCCCCGCATCCCAAGGGCTTGAAAGAGCACGCTTGCGGTTGTGCCGGCTGCTACACGGCGCTGCACGCAATGGAGCTATATGCGCACGCTTTCGATCAGGCAGATGCATTGGACAGACTTGAGGCGTTTGCGAGCTTCAATGGCCCTGCCTTCTACGGTTTGCCGCGCAATGCGGATACGATTACGCTTAAACGTGATAGGTGGACGTTGCCAACCGAACTACCCATGGGCGAAACAACCGTGGTGCCTCTGAATGGTGGTGAGGCCATTGACTGGAAACTGCTCTGAAATCACGAGTATGTCGCAAGTCTGAAGTAACCGAATGCGGCCTAGCTTTCTTGCTGATATCGACTGGCATCGCCCATGGCTGGTGTCATTGCGCGCGATCGCGGAGCCGATTATTCAGGCTGCGGACTGGCGTGAAGCGTTAAATGAGTGTGCGGATGGAATGGCCTTGTGCAATCATCAAGGCCTGCCGATTCGCTTTGTCCCTCAGTCCTGCTTGCCACCGGATAGCGCTTACGAAAGCTTCATCAGCGCAACTGGGTGCGTTCCCACACGAGAGAATTTGCACGATTTTTTCAATGCATTAGTGTGGCTGACGTTCCCCCACATCAAAGTGCGGCTTAATGCTTTGCAAGCAACAGCAATGGCGAGCGCCGCAGCCCAGACCTCAGATCCACATTTGCTGATGTCACATCGCGGACGCCTACGAGACGCGATAACCATCTTTGACGAGAATGCCGCCTTGTTTGTGGTACGCGATCATTCCCTGGTCGACGCCTTACGCGCACATCGATGGCGTGAGATCTTTGTGGAACGTCGGGATGTCTTCGGACGTGAATGCGAGATCTACTTGTTTGGCCATGCGCTCATGGAAAAGTTGGTGCGCCCTTACAAAGCAATTACGGCGCATGTATGGCCGATCGTCACAGAAGCTGCATTCTTTGAACTTACACCAACAGAACAGCGCGATTGGCTGGATGCAGAAGTGGCTTGGCAGTTAAGTGGCGAACTAGCCACTTCACACTTTGCACCAATGCCCGTTCTTGGCGTTCCGGGTTGGTGGCATGGTCAGGATGACGTTTTCTACGAAGACGTTACGGTTTTTCGGCCAAAACGGCGATTAGTGTAACACTCTGAACTGCTTGGGCGTATCTAATGTTCCCAAAGCTATCATTTTGAGTGCTTCCAAAAGAAAAGGCACCCGAAGGTGCCTTTTCAACACTGCATTCAAACCACAGCAAGCTTAAGCCTGCGGGTGATTAGAACTTGTGACGAATGCCGACGTTGAACCAGTTTTGGTCTACACCTGGAGTGCCAGTAGTCAGGATCGCGTTCGTATCGTTTTTGAGGATCGAGTACGAGGTATACAGGTTGGTGCGCTTGGACAGGCTGTGGGTGTAGCCAATTGCCCAGAAATCAGAATCCGCATCGGTAGCACCATCCAGACGCTCGTCGTGACGGATGTAAGATGCCATGATGTTGCCTGCGCTACCGACCGGTACGCTTACGCCCAGCATGTAGTCACGATCGCGCATCCAGGTAATATCACCGGCATCGCCACGGTTGTCGGCGAATGCGCCGTGCAGCTTGACAACACCAAAATCGTATGCGGCGCCTACGAGGAAGGTGCGCGCATCAGCATCGGTGGTGGGATCAGTGTCGTTCACAGTGTGGTATGCACCAACAACGGTCAGCGGGCCGTTGGCGTAGCTGGTGCCCAAGCCGAATTGACGGCCAGCGGAGTTGTCACCAGCTACCTCACCAAAGCCGTAAGCGGCTTCTGCTGCGAACGGGCCAGTGGAAATCGAATAGTTGATAGTGTTGTCCATACGGTTGCCGTATCCAAGGAACACAGCCGTCATACCGCTACCGCCGCCGACGATGCCAGTGCCAAACGGATCAATGGTGTCATGTGCCTTAAAGATCGGGGTGAGCTGGCGACCGAATTTGACCTCGCCGAAGCCACCGCTCAGACCAACCCAAGCTTGACGACCGAAAATACGGCCACCTTGGCCCAGGGTGCCGGTGTCGATGTTGTAACCATTTTCAATTTGGAAATTAACCTTCAGACCACCACCGAGGTCTTCAGAGCCTTTAAAGCCCAAACGGCTACCGGATTGATTGCCGCTGGTCAGGCCCCATGTTGCGGAAGCGTCGCTAGTGTCGACGCGCTCAATACCGACGTCAGCAACGCCGTAAATGGTGACGTTGGTTTGTGCGGAAGCTGCACCTGCGAAGGCGCCCAGTACTGCAAGCGCGAGAAGCGATTTTTTCATTGAATAATCCCCAAAGGTTTATCGAGCTAAGATTTTTGTAATGCATTCGGCAAGACAGCTTGTGTAAAACGCCTTTGCCAAAAGAAAGCTTCTTAATCATTTGATTAGGAAACTGGTGGATATTTCATCAAAGATTGGCGCTGTTCACAAAGAGAATTTCGGTTTTACCGACCTTCCTTGGTGTTTTGTGGTGTTCTTGCAACGAACGGGAGCTATTTGGATGAATAGATGACAATTTTTTCCCGTCGAAAGGAGGCGTGCGCTGACCTAGGGCAGCAGCTTCCTCTCCGACAGAGGCCGAGTCACTTGTGCTGAATTGCCGGTCTTGTGGCCGGGTAATTGCAAAGTATGTCATCAGCTATGATGCGATGCCTCCAAGGGGGACTTTTGATGCAGCAAAAGTAAAAGATAGGCTGTTTAAGGGGATAATCGGTTTTCTAGCGAATAACTTTAATCAATGTAATCGAGCGAGCTTCACTATCCATGATTCGGTAGTGAATCCTCTCCGAACCGTTTTTGTTTAGGGGGTGTTGTTGAATGTCGCGAATCGACAAGTGCATTGCCGGATTCGATAAGTTTCTACGGGTAGTGACAGGGGGGGCTTCTTCCTCACGACCTAATCCCGCGATGAAAATCGCTGATCATGCTCTCGACGACGCAGAGCAGCGTCATAGTGCCGGTTTGATGCGGGTGAATCATGTTGGGGAGGTATGTGCGCAGGCTTTGTATGACGCACAAGGGAGGTTTGCTCGAACGCCTGAGTTAAAGCATCAGTTTGATCAGGCGGGACGAGAGGAAGAGG
>CBHCMF010000150.1:0-10761 GCA_965974465.1 uncultured Noviherbaspirillum sp. | reverse complement strand
TGAGCATCGCAGGCCCGAGATGGCCCCCTTTCACGCACAGGCAAATCGCTCTAGGACGATTTGATTGTGCGGCAAAGGAGATCAAGTCAGGCGAGAAGCCCTCTCCCCGCAATCTGCCTGAGGAAAAGGCATGCCCGCAAAGAAGGCAGGGAACGATAACTTACATGCTCAAAATAGACCGCGAACAAATCCTTAAAAAAGTTTGCGCATCCAGGAGCGTTCCGCTGGGCGCTGTTGCTCCATCGCCCGCATGACAAGTATCCGCAATTCATTGAGAGGAGGGATTTCCGCCTGTTCAATTTTGGCTACCGGCGTTGATTGATCCCAGTCGCCATAGATAAAGCCAACCGGATGACGATTCACCGCCAACGGAAGCACCATGAAACTGCGCACGCTGGGAAGAGCATCCTTCCACCAACGTGGCACCTTATTGACAAAGGCAGGAGCGAGCGCGTTTTCGACAAAGATCATTTTGTCATTCGCCAATGCAGCATGAAAAACATCGGGCTGATAGGCATCACTAAATAGTAAGCGTGGCAACAATTCCTGCACACCATCACCGAAACACATGTTCGCTACATAGCATGCTTGTTCTTGGTCACGCAGAAATACAATTGTCCTGCTAAAACCGAGCCCTTGATACACCGTCTCCAGTGCCATTGACATTATTTGCCCCGTATTAGCGCTTTGCACCACCCCACGGATATCGGCGACACCACGTGCAAGTTTTGATGCCGCATCATCTGGCTTACCGCGTCTGAGTGTTGGGGCCAATTTCTCTGACTCAATCCGTTTGACGGGACGTACCCCACCAAAATCCTCAAGCTCTGCAATACGTTGCGCACTATCGATGGCGGCAACCAATTGTGCTGGTTCGATGCCCAGCATTTCCGCATAACTGCCTGCCAGTCCGGCCAGCTTTTCCTGGGCTACATTTTCGTCACTGCACAATACCGTCGCACAACGCGACGACAGCGTCGACACTGCTGCCAGCCAATCATTGTGGTCGAGCGGCTCGCCAACCGGTTGGGGCGCGAGGTCTTGCAAAGATGCAATCAGACCAGCCGGCAACCCCCATTGCTGAGCAGCTTGGCGGCCAATATCGTCCAAACCAAGACCGAGAATATCGCGTGCCGCCTGGTTTTCCTCCACGCCGATTTCGCCACGCCGTGCCTGAATCAATTGCCAGCGGTCGTGCAAATAGAAGATTGCCATCATGCGGCCGAGCGAATGCAGCATTGAGCAAACTACAGCCTCTTCGGCATCACGAGTACTGGCTGAAGAGGCTACCTGACGTGCAATATGGCCTGCTAATACTGCTTTTTCCATTTCAGCACGCGCGTTTGCCGAACTTGCGGAAGCAGGAGAAAGACCATCAATCAGTTTCAAGCCAAGCGCAAGATGACCGATTGCCTCGGTTCCAAGCACAATCACCGCTTTCGATACCGTATTGATACCTTGTCCGAACATCGAATACATCGCGCTGTTAGCAAGGCGCAACACTTTCTGGGTCAGCGTCGGATCCTGCAGCACCGTCTTGGTCATGTTGAATTCGCGATCGTCGTCGCCGCGCATAGCGCCGATGATTGCGCTTACCACCTTCGAAAAACCTGGAAGATCACCACGTTGGCGCACGCGCGACCATAACAGCTCCATCGTTTTCTCAGCGCTTACAGATGCGGTATTGAGAATTGCATCCATTCAGTCTGCCTCGTTATTTTTCGGCCATCGGTTTTGGTGCGGACAAAGGCTGCCCACTCTTGAGCAGTTCTATTGCATGTTCAGGAAGCAAGGGCCTTCCTGTATGAAATCCTTGAATCAGGCCACAACCATGCGCAGCCAAAAACGCCAATTGTTCTTCATTCTCCACCCCTTCAGCCACCGTGCTCAGATTCAGGTTACTTGCCAGACTCAATACCACATTGCAAATAGCAACGTCCTTCACTGAGGCAGGCAGATCCTTGATGAAGGCACGGTCAATTTTCAGCGTCGCAATCGGGAATCGTTTCAAATAGGCGAGCGATGAATAGCCTGTACCAAAGTCGTCAATCGCGATACGTACGTTGCGCGCCACCATGGCAGTAAGCAGGGCTTCCGCATGCTCCGGATCCGACATGAGGATGCCTTCGGTGATCTCAAGCAACAACTGCTGACCATTCAGACCGGATAGCTTTATTGCTTCGTCCATGATGTCGAGAAACTGGTCGTTGCGAAACTGCCGCGGACTGACGTTGACCGATACATAAAGCGGTCGACCGGCTACCTCCTCAAAACGCCGGATTTGCACGCAGGCCGCTTTGAGCGCCCACGCACCCAGCAGGTTGATCAGGCCATTGTTTTCCGCCATCGGGATAAATTGCGCCGGTGAGATCATGCCCTGCCCAGGGCGTCCCCAGCGCATCAGTGCTTCAAACCCCATGATTTGACGAGTACGGGCATCGACGATGGGCTGATAGTGCAACAAAAACTCGCCATCCCGAACCGCCTGAAACATTGCCGCTTCCATCGATACATCGTGTTCCGGCTGCGTGAATTTCTGGTGGTTATAGATGACGCAACGCGCCTTGCCGGTTTCCTTGGCCCGATACATCGCCGTATCGGCATGCGCAAGCAGCTTGACTTCGCTATCCCCGTGTTCGGGGAATACTGCGGCGCCGATCGACGTGCCGACATAAAGAATATGTCCCTGAATGTCAAAGGGTAGCTGCATAGCCGAAATCATGCGACGTGCAATGACTTGGATTTCGGTCTCCGCGACAGCGCCCGGCAACACCGCGACAAACTCATCACCGCCTACACGCGCTAACGTATCGACGTCGCGCAATGTCTCCGACAAACGTGTTGCAGCGACTTGCAGCAACGCGTCGCCAACCGGGTGACCAAGCGCATCATTGACTTTCTTAAAACCATCAAGATCAAGCGCAACGATGGAAAATCCTCTGCCGGTACGACGCGCTTGGGCGATCGCCATGCGAATGCGATCAGATAGGAGTGAACGATTCGGTAGGCCCGTTAATACATCATGGGTGGCCATATGCCGCAAGCGTTCTTCGGTTTCCTGCTGGCCGGAGATATCACGACCAACCACCAGAAGTTCGACTTCCCCAGGGGCAGTCACATACGAAATGGTCTGCAGTTCGAACCATAAGGCGTTGATCGGCGTCTTCACACGCACATTCGCCTTACTCGGCTGACTCTGCTCGATTGCCTGAGCAATTGCCCTGCCTATCATCGGATGATCACTCGTCATAATCAGAGACGATAACGATTGACCAATCAAAGCAGCATCGGAGCCGAGTAATTCGGTCGCCCGCTTGCTGGCATAGACAATGATCCCTTGGGCATTCAGCCGAAAAACTACGTCACCAGCGGCCTCCATGAGGCTCTCCATTTGCGCTTTGGCGACAGAATCCGATCGGTCACGACGTATGGAAAACATTGCTGAAAACTTATCTCGAATAAAGGCGCATTACAAAAACGCCAAGCGCATTCCATCACGCTATGGACTTAACCCATCTTAACAAATTGTAGTGTGGAAATT
This sequence comes from uncultured Noviherbaspirillum sp., assembly GCA_965974465.1. Lineage (GTDB taxonomy): Bacteria > Pseudomonadota > Gammaproteobacteria > Burkholderiales > Burkholderiaceae_D > Noviherbaspirillum. The sequence goes on along the minus strand of CBHCMF010000150.1, from coordinate 7,220 downwards.
AAATCGAGACAGTAATCTTATTGCACAACCCATGGAAAATGAAACACGGCGTGTGGTTTCACAAAAGAAAACACGTCTGCCAGCGGTTGCTCAGCAGACGTGTTATTGACTTAACAAGCTATTAAAACCCTTTTACCTATACTGAATAGGCTAGGGGTGACCAGAGTGGATACACGCCAAGCAACACAGCAAACACTGGGCTGTACGCTGGCGGCATTTGAGAGGAAAGGTGATCAGCAAAGTACTGAATTCAAGCCTAGCACGATATCCCCTGATCCATGCTGCTACTCTGGTGCGTGCTCCAGCATGAAGCTCAGTGTGGCGACGTGATGCGTCATGTTCGTCTTGGCCGGATCAGCCGGTGCGGTCTCATGCTCGGTCTTGACAACATTGAGCCCTTGGTTCCGTACCGGTAGTGTGACCTTCCCCTCTGCATCAGTTAGCCGTGGCGTGGCGTCAGGATCAGTCAGGATGTCTTGCCAAACCTTGGCGCCGGCTAACGGCTTGCCGTCGAAGAGCACTCGTACAGTAAGGGATTCGTCTTTGTTTCTTGGGAAAGTCGCGCCCACGGGCACGATTTGCAACGGCAATCCCGACACAGGCTTAATTGCCCCCATGGGTAAAGTGACCAAATGGGTAGCGTATTTGAAATAACGTCCGCTCACGGTAGCACCGGGCACCTCGTCCTTGCCCTTGCCAAACCACTTTCCTGCCGCATCGCGCGACCACAGGCCGTTGTTCATGATCGCTGTCACGATAGCAGGCTTGCTCTCAAGGTTCACGAATGCCAACCTGCCTTCGGGCTCAATCCGGATAGGAACGGACTCTCCCTGGACGTTCACACCACTTACTGAGGTAATCTTGGGTAGGCGCTTAACCACATCCAGATCCTCCGCCCCGTCACCATAAACCAGCGCGAGGCGGTCAGCACGTTGAGCGAACCAGAGGCCGTGCCCCCAACTGGCAGAGGAAGCGGCCAATGCAACAACGGCGAAGCAAAGACGCCGCGAGATATTCATCATGGACTTTCTCCTTGTACTCAAAACAACGTCAGAACTTTGACTGCAGGCCAAGAGTGATCGTGCGCGGATTGCCCGGTGTAACCCAGACATTGTTGTAAGCACTGGCGTAGTAAGTCTTGTCAAAGACGTTGTCCACGTCCAGCGACAACCGTAACGTCTTGCTAATGCGCCAGTAACCGGTCAACTTGGCGGTGGTGTATGCCGGCAACATGGGCACACCTGTATCCCCAGTTCGCTTGCCCTCGTGCGTAAAACCTCCACCCAAACCAAGCAGCATGCCGTCTTCAAGCGGCATTTCGTGTACCACGAAGGCGCTACCGCTATGACGAGGGAACTGCTTCAGTTCGCTGTCGAGGTAGGAATAGCTCAAGGCCACACGCCAATTGCGTCCAATCCTGCCGGACAGCTCAGCTTCCAACCCCTTGTTGCGGATCTCGCCTGTGGCGATGCTAAAGTCGGTGTTGTTCGGGTCGGTGACAAGTATATTGCGCTTCTTGATGTCGAACAGCGACACGCCGCCGCCCAGCTGGCCATCGGTGGATTGCCACTTCAGGCCCACCTCGCGCGCTGCGCTCTTCTCTGGATCAAAGGCAGCACCTTTCACATCGGTACCTAAGTTCGGCCGGAATGAACGGCCCACGTTCGCGTAGAAGGACAAGGTCGAGCTTGCCAGCCAGGTGAGACCAAGACGTGGGCTCGTTGCACTAAATTCCTGGTTTGGGGTGGTGCCGGCCGCTCGATCATCAATATGCTGACGATAGCGGTCATACCGCACCCCAGCGAGCAGCTTCCACTGCGGGCTTAACCCGATCTGGTCTTGCATGTAGATCGCCGTGCCGCGCTCGCGCTGGTCACGGTCTATGGCTGAGGCCGTGAGATCCGGCCTAGTCTGGCCGTAGACGGGGTTGTAAATGTCAATACCATAAGCGGCCCACTGTCCATTATTGTTAGGTTGCTGCTTCAGTAACTGATCAATGTTGAAGCGAAAAGCCTCGGTACCGAATACCAGGTCATGTTCAATGCTACCGGTCTTCAGTTTGCCCAGCACGTCGATCTGCGAGGACAAGTCCTCGGAGTGGAAATCCCGATACCGGAGACGCCGCCACAGTAATCCGTTGTTGTCGACCGATTCCGTGCCGCGTCCATAGGCATGCCCTTCGCTCGCATAGCCTTCCATCGTGCCCTTGCGATACTGTAGACCTGCGCGGACTTGCCAAGCCGGCGAGAACGCATGTTCTACGAACAACTGGTGGGTCTGGTTCTCCAGCGTGATGTCGCCATCAGCCGGTTCGCCATAGAAGCGCGAGATGGGCACCACGCCCAACTGCCCATTGACCGAGACAACACCGCGATCCAGCGGTGCACGTTGGCGCAACCACTCTCCGTCGTAGCGCAGCACTGTATCGGCGCTCAGCTTCCAGGTGAGCGCCGGCGCGACCAATTCGCGTCGACTGTGAACATAGTCGCGGAAGCTGTCCTTGTCCTCGACTGAGACATTCAGTCGATACGCTAGGCTTGCCGGTTGTCCGTCGCTGCCGTTCAACGGGCCCGTGCTATCGAACGCAAGACGCTTGTAGTCGTAACTGCCGTAATACGCTTCGACTGAATGCGCCGCTTTGAAGCGTGGCTGCTTAGTCCATAAGTTAACAGTGCCGCCTGGTTCGCTGACGCCATACAGCGCCCCCATCGTGCCTTTGAGGAACTCGATACGTTCAACGTTGGCCGTATCGCGTGGTGCGTTGAAGCCACGGTTGGCAGCCATGCCATTGCGCAATATGCTCATACCGCTATCTTCATGCCCCGCGAAGCCACGCATAGCAACGTTATCCCAAGTGCCGCCGAAGTTATTCTGGCGCGAGACGCCTGCGACATAGTCCAGCACGTCGTCCAGGCGCAATGCCCCCAGGTCGTCGAGCAGTTGTCGCGTTACTTGGCGCACAGCCTGTGGCACCTCACGCAAAGGCGTGTCGTTTTTCGTGGCGCCGCCGCTGTCGGCGTCGAAGTAGTTGCCGGACTGCTGACGGCCAACAACAGTGATTGCTTCAAGCTGCTGTTCTGTGGGGCTGGCCGGCACTTCCGTTGCGGTCGCTGCCGATGTCTGCGCAGTGGCGCTGTTGAATACGACGGCTAGCATGGCTGCAATCAGAGTTGGGCGCAAGCAATGACGCTGAACGGAATGCAAGAGATTCTCCTTGTGGATCTAAATAGAAGACTCTGGCTGGCGGATGGCTGGCTGAGGGAAAAAAGTACGAATGCAAAGCACACTGGCTTGATGCCGCTGGCCGCTGCCTGTCACATATGGGCATCCAGTCACCCGCTGAAGAGAGAACCGGGTTTTAGGGATGAACCGCAGAAGCAGTTTTTTGGCTGCCAGGACTAAGGCTCAAGTACAGCTGAATTGCAAAGATTTACAAAAACGCAGCATTGTACTAAAAACTGCAGGGTTGCTCCTGGATAGTCAGTTACAACCCAATTGGTACGGGCTCAGAGGAAGAAGAGGTATTGCGCAGATCCCTGCCAATCACGACCTGCACAATATCCTCAGAAAATTGCAGCTTTTTAGTACCCGCGCATAAGAAACTGTGAGATGGATGTGGTCCTGGCCGGATGCGATGCAAGGCGCCGGGCTGGGCCGCAGACACTCACAGTTTCTTATGCGCGGGTACTTAGTATTTATCCTCGTGAAAAACTCACGTAGCAATTTTCACAGGCGACAATAAAACTTAGCTTGACGTTTTATTTCAGAATGGAATGTCGTCATCCATGTCGCTGAAGTTCGGTGCCGGTCTGGCGGCCGCTCCACGCGGCGCACCACCGCCCGTACTCTGACGCGGGGCCGGTGCGCTGCCATAGTCGTCATCCATTGGTGCCCCACCACCGCCGCCACCCATGCCCTGGCGCCCCCCTAGCATTTGCATCGTGTCAGCGATAATTTCAGTCGTATAGCGCTCAATGCCGTCCTTGTCTGTCCATTTGCGCGTCTGAAGACGACCTTCCACATAGACCTGCGAGCCCTTCTTCAGGTACTGACCCGCAATTTCCGCAAGCTTGCGGTAAAACGTAATGCGGTGCCACTCAGTCAGCTCCTTTTTTTCGCCGGTATTCTTGTCTTTCCAGCTTTCGGTAGTCGCAACCGCGATATTGGTGACTGCATCGCCATTGGGCATATAGCGCGTCTCCGGGTCGCGCCCCAAGTTGCCGACAATGATGACTTTGTTAACCGATGCCATAAATTTCTCCTAAAGCTGACTTAAATAGATCGTGGTGCAAATGCGGTAATGCGGTGATGGGGTCAGGCGGGTACCGCTACTGCCCCGCGGCGAGGAAGGTTTTTCATGCTTGCGGCAATTATAATCCAGGCAATAGTCAGCCCTGCCGCTAACGCAAACACCGAGGCACGCCCAAAGTGCTGCTGCACCCAGCCGCCGAGCATACCCCCACAGAAGAGTCCAATCGCCTGCAATGTGTTGTACACGCCGAGCGCCGCTCCCTTCGCAGCAGGAGGCGCAATGCGCGACACCCATGAGGGCTGGCACGCCTCCAGAATGTTGAATGAAACGAAAAACGCCAATAGCAACGCGATCAGAATCCACCCGGGCATGCCTTGCCGTGACATAAACAGCCACAGGCCCATCTGCACGACGGCCATCAGGGCGATCGCTGCAAGAAATACGTGTTTCATCTTGCCTCGTTTTTCGCCTGCGAAAACAGGAGGAAGCATCAGCACGAACGACGCCAAGATGACTGGCAAATAGACTTTCCAGTGTGCGGCGACCGGTAGGTCAGCGTACTGCACCAATGCGGAGGGCACCACGACGAACATCGCCATCTGTGTGACATGGAGTACGAACACGCCGTAATTGAGACGCATCAGTTCGCCATTGGACAACACCGAGAAAAACGGCACACGCGGCATAACCGATTTTGGGGGCGCTGGCGGGACGATATAAAGAACCACCAGAATTGCCAGCACGGCAAGGATGCCGGTCAAGGTAAAAATGCCGCTCATGCCGATCACGGTATACATCATTGGTGCGGCAATCAAAGAGACCGCGAACGTCAATCCAATCGAAGCCCCCACCATGGCCATGGCCTTGGTGCGGTGTTCATCGCGTGTCGAATCGGCAATGAATGCCGTGACCGCTGCCGATATGGCGCCTGCCCCCTGAACTGCACGGGCGACGATGACTTCCGTCAACGTGCTTGCGGCAGCGGCAATAAAGGAACCCAGCGCGAACAAGATCAAACCAATAATGATGACGCGTTTGCGGCCATATTTATCAGATGCTGCGCCAAACGGAATCTGCCCGAAAGCCTGCGTCAAGCCGTAAATCCCCATGGCCAAACCGACCAGGGTTGCGCTTTCGCCTCCCGGCATTGACTTCGCATGAACGGCAAATACCGGCAGGATGAGAAACATGCCGAGCATGCGCAATGCGAAGATCGATGCCAATGACACACTGGAACGAATTTCCAGAGGAGTCATACGGACACTTAATTCAGCGGAAGGAGAGACAGACATGGCGCTCAAGAGAGGATATCCAGCTGATACGGTAGGCTTTAAAACCCGTTATAGTATCAGGTTGACCCGTATAAAACCCGGCTTGAGCACACGTTGAAAGCAGTTCATGGAAGAAATAAGAATTCGCGGTGCGCGCACGCACAATCTAAAAAATATCAATCTGGAATTACCTCGTAATCAACTGATCGTCATTACCGGGCTTTCCGGGTCAGGCAAATCCTCGCTGGCCTTCGACACATTGTATGCGGAAGGCCAGCGGCGCTACGTGGAATCGCTTTCGGCTTATGCGCGCCAGTTCCTGCAATTGATGGAAAAACCTGACGTGGATCTGATCGAAGGTCTGTCACCCGCGATTTCCATTGAGCAGAAAGCCACCTCGCATAATCCGCGTTCCACCGTTGGCACTGTCACCGAAATTCACGACTACCTGCGTCTGCTTTATGCGCGTGTCGGCACGCCGTACTGCCCGGATCATCCGGAAAATCCTCTAGCCGCGCAATCCGTATCGCAAATGGTCGATGCCATCCTCGCCATGCCAGAAGATACCAAGCTGATGATCCTCGCGCCGGTGGTGGCCAATCGCAAAGGTGAGCATGTCGACCTGTTCGAGGACATGCAAGCGCAAGGTTTCGTACGCTTTCGCATTCAAAGCGGCACGCACCAAGCACGCATCTATGAAGTCGACGACCTGCCAAAGTTGAAGAAAACCGAAAAACATACAATCGACGTCGTGATCGACCGCTTGAAGATCAAGGCCGATGTAAAGCAACGCCTGGCGGAAAGCTTTGAAACCGCCTTACGTCTTGCTGAAGGCCGCGCCATTGCGCTCGAGATGGATAGCGACAAAGAATACTTGTTCTCCAACAAGTTCGCCTGCCCCACCTGCGGCTATTCACTGCAGGAACTTGAACCACGTCTGTTTTCGTTCAACAATCCAATGGGTGCATGCCCCGAATGCGATGGCCTCGGGCATATTGAATTCTTTGACCCCAAGCGCATTGTCGCCTTTCCTAATCTGTCATTGGCAAGCGGCGCGATCAAGGGCTGGGATCGACGTAATCAGTTTTATTTCCAGATGTTGTCGAACATCGCAGCGCACTATGATTTCGATGTCGATATACCCTTCGAAAAGCTTCCCGAACAAGCGCAACAAGTTGTGTTATATGGCTCGGGCCGGCAGACCATTCCCTTCACCTACATCAACGAACGCGGCCGCGCAGTCGTGCGCGAACATACGTTTGAAGGCGTAGTCAACAACTTGCAACGTCGCTATCGCGAGACCGACTCCATCGCGGTGAAAGAAGAGCTTGCGAAGTTCATCAATCAGAAGGAGTGCCCGTCCTGCAAAGGCGCACGCCTGCGCATCGAAGCACGTCATGTGAAGGTAGGCAGTGGCAAGCAGGAACGCGCAATCTACGAAGTCGCGGCGACGCCCTTGCGCGATACGCTCGAATTTTTCGAAAAACTGAAACTGACCGGTGCCAAGAAGGAAATCGCTGACCGCATCATCAAGGAAATCGTGTCACGACTGAAGTTCCTGAACAATGTTGGTCTCGACTACTTATCGCTAGAGCGCAGCGCAGACACTCTGTCCGGAGGTGAAGCACAGCGCATCCGTCTGGCCTCACAGATCGGTTCTGGCCTGACCGGCGCCGCGGCGGTCACCCCTCCCCCGC
>CBHCMF010000149.1:0-10787 GCA_965974465.1 uncultured Noviherbaspirillum sp. | reverse complement strand
GCATTCGCGTACGCAAGCGATGTGCCTGGCGCACACTAAGTACCCGCGCAATTCGCAACGGCAAATGGGCGGCGCGTCGGAACTAATAGGTTTGCGAAACGTCAAGCTAAAGACGCTCTTCATGATGCGCTTTTCGAACAGAAATGAGGTGCCGCATGTCTTCTGCCCGTACCGCTGAATTGAAAGTCTATCGCTACGATCCCGAGGTCGATGAGAAGCCTTACATGCAGAATATCCGTGTCGCATTAGACTTCCACGACAAGATGCTGCTCGATGTACTGATGCGCATTAAGAACGATGTGGATGATAGCCTGTCGTTCCGTCGGTCCTGCAGGGAAGGGGTATGCGGTTCGGACGCAATGAATATCAATGGCAAGAATGGCCTGGCATGTATCACTAACATCAATGAATTGACACAGCCCATTGTTTTGCGCCCACTGCCTGGCTTGCCGGTAGTGCGAGATCTGGTTGTCGACATGACGCTCTTCTGGAAGCAGTATCACTCTATTAAACCGTATCTGATCAATGACACGCCTCCTCCTGAAAGGGAACGGCTTCAGTCTCCCGAAGAGCGGGATCAGCTGAACGGCTTATATGAGTGCATTCTATGTGCATGCTGTTCCACCGCGTGTCCGACATATTGGTGGAATCCGGATAAGTTCGTCGGGCCGGCAGGTTTGCTACAGGCATATCGATTTATGGCCGATAGCCGCGACACGGCACTTGCTGAACGGCTCGACAACGTCAACGACGCTTATCGGTTATTCCGTTGCCGGACCATCATGAATTGCACCGACGTATGTCCTAAAGGATTGAATCCGGCCCGTGCAATTAGCAATATTCGTGATTTGTTGGTGCGGCGTTCGATATAGGGCAAGAGCGTTTTCTCTGTTCAGCGAGATTGTGCGATGCCAAAGAAAGTTGTGTTGTTGTTGCAAGGCGGCGGTGCGCTTGGCGCCTTTCAGTGTGGTGTGTGGCAAGCGCTTTTTCCTTTTCTGCGCGAGAACCAGCATACGTTGGTTGCTGTTGCCGGTATGTCGATTGGCGCCGTCAATGCCGGCTTGATTGCGCGACACTACTATGATGACGCCGATGGCGGATGCAGGAGATTGGAAGATTTCTGGCGCCGTACGGTAGCGACTCCACCTGCGCTTTTCTTTCCCTGGCCGGGTGAATATTGGCAGGCATGGAACGGCTTGCTTATTGCTCTTTTGCTAGGGAATCGCGCCTACTTTTATCCAGCCTATGCCCATTGGAATCCGTTCGGCGACTTGTTTCGGTTCCAAATGCCGCTGTATCAGACGCAGTATGCCGAGAAGACATTGAAGAGCGCCTTCACGGAATACCAGGGCAAAGCCCCTTTGCTTGCCGTCGGTGTGACCGATGTAAAAACCGGCGAGGCCGTGTTGTTCGACAGTGCGAATCAGTGCATTACCCCCAAAATGCTTGCAGCTAGTATCGGCATTCCTCTGTTGTTTTCGCCCATTGAAATAGAGGGGCGATATTACTGGGATGGCGAGATGCGTAGTAATACGCTGCTTCCAGACATATATATGCTCTTGTGCCGAGAGTTGGTGTCTCCTGATTCATTGGATGAATTTTTGATCATCCTGGTGGATATGTTCAAGCAGGATACCGATCATGTTCCGACCAGCAGTATTGAATCACAGTATCGGTTCATCAACATTCTCTTAGGCGGCAAGCATTTGTACGACCGACGCGAACTGTCGATCCGCAACACCTATCTGGATGCCATAGAACGAATTCGCAAACTGGCCTCCAGTGAACGTCATTCTCCGCTTGTAGCTGCCATTGAAGAGGAATATCAGAAGCTATTGACGGAACGCCATGCACGTATTGAGATCCTGCACATCGGACGTCAGCAATTTGAATATGAACACATCTCGCGCGATTTCGATTATTCGCCGCATTACATCGCACGCTTGATTGCCCAGGGAAAGGAGAGTGCGTCCATAGCTGTGAGTGGCTATGTAGAAAAGGCGCGTCGTGACCAAGAAGAGGGACAGGGCTTTAAGACGCCGAACAGCATGGATGAAGAGGAAAAGTCGTTTGGCGGTCAATTCAGTCGCAATGGCAAACGCCAGGATCTGGTTGAATCGACTAAGTTGGGCCGTAATAAAGGTAGGCGGAGGCAGAAGTGAATGCCGTAGTGGTAAATACGTCGGTGTGACGTAAGCATCCAAATAAAAAGGGCCTACGCGCATACGTAAGCCCTTGCCTTGAATTCTTTGGCTCCCCGACCTGGACTCGAACCAGGAACCTGCGGATTAACAGTCGTAAATATTTTTTAAACTTCTTTAGTAATCAGTTGCTTACAACGCTTGCTGCGTTTTGTTCTCAATGCCATGCAAGGGCATTAAAGGGTGATTCCTCTACGTAACGTCACAACGACGTCACAGCGTGTTTTGTCCTTATGGGGCAGCCTTGATTGGCGCGCGTGCTTCCACTTTCTTCTGCAATAAATCAGCGGCAGCAATCAGTTCGGCGAGCAATTGGTCATCGACTTCAAGGTGTCCTTCATACTCGGCGAGATTTCGCTGTTGGAGGCATTGCGCCAGTACACGCCCGATTTCGGGCTTTATTTTCAGTGTGTGTTGCAAGCATTGGAAAACGATATAGCGATTATCCGAGCAGTATCCATGCCAGCGCAGTGCGGCTAATGCCAGTGCATCTTCATAGGGGGCGCTCGTTCCAATGTCGCGTTGATGACCCGAGCGCCAACCTTTCCTCTGACCGTGCTTTGGAGAAGGAGGTGGACAATTTCGCAGCCCACCTGCTAGAGCGATTTGCCTGTGCGTGAAAGGGGGCCATCGCAGGCCCGACCTGACCTCCCTTACACGCACCGTCAAACCGCTCTATTGCCCGGCCCGTTCTTCAAACCGATGATTGCCCAGCTTGGGCAACCGAGCCTTCAGCAGCTTACAAAGGTTGCGGAAGAGTTCGAGACGAGCATCATGGCAACGGCACTGCGTCTCGCGGATATAAATATCTTGCCGGTTATCGTCGCTTGCTATAGCAGGGACAGGAGGTGTTGGAGCTTACCGGCAGCGGACATCCCGAAGCGCTGGTTTCTCAAAGACAAGCTGGACGAGGACACCTTCACCTACGACCTTCTCAACAGCGGGAAGGAGTGCCGGGGCCTCGGCAAACAATCTGAGGACGCGTGGTTCGAGAATGATGACGCTGAGAAGTACGAGGTGCTTGAGCAGTGCATTGGCAGCGTCGGCGGTATAGCGCTCGTACTTCTATATCTACAGGCAGACATGCTGTATGCGGGAGTCGACTGGAATGTCGGCAACAGCAGGTACAACGGACAGGGCTCCTACGTTCCTCGGCGAGGCTCCTTAAGACGGTAAGAATGCGAGTGCCGCAAGAAGCAATGCGAAAACCACCGCAATTGCGAGGTATTCCGGATTGACTTCACGCCGCATGGTTTGCAACCACCGTTCTTTGGATTACGCTGTATTCACTTATCGCATCGATTCCATCGCGGAATCCCAAGGGTGGCACCCTTGGCGTCGCAATCGTTACTTGCCTTGAAGATCAATTGGCCTTGTACCGCAGAGTGTTTTACCAATGGTACTGTCTTCCTTTTGGATGACAGGCCTCTGAGAGCATCGTTTCTTGAGGATGATGCTGTGCGCCTTGCTCTTGGCGCCTCCACAAAAGAGAATGGGCGCGGCCGGCAAAAGCTTGGTTGTGCTGTAAAGCGTATGCAAGCATTCTTTGAGATGCGCGCATGCTGAAACGCGCAAGCGTTTCATTCTGCTTTGTACCGGCTCCGCGCTGGTGCGAAGCATGCGAATCCTCGATGTGGCTTCAACCTTGCCGGCATTTTGAACCCTTTCAACACGTGCTCGACAAGTAGCCAGCTTTATGGAAAACGTCAGGCATCCCCTCCGAACGGGCTTTCTTTGCGTATGATTAGCGCCATGATTTCGCACTTGGTCATGGTAAGCTCTCTAAGATTCCGAACGGTTTGTAATGGGAACAAGCATAAGACATATCGCATGCCGCTAATATTGCTGATGCTCACTGGCTTCAGCGCCAGATAGGCGTCGCGGCCCTTGCTGGCGCGACAACGGTTCCACCAACGTAACATTCACCAAAGGGAAATAATGCGCTCAGTAGTCCAACCCAGCATCACGGAAGAAGGTATTAGCTTTACGGTCGTCGTTGACGCAGTCAAACGGGAATGCCTGATCACGCCGCAGGCGCTGCACGAGCTTAGTGCACTCAAGAGCGAAAGCACGGACGCAAATATTATGGAGGTCTTCCATGCCTTCGAGGCGAAGATCAATGGTGTTGCTCGTAGACTCGTGGCGGCTGGGGTGGCTGGCTCTCCCCTGGTCATTCGTCCAGAAACCTTTAGTTCGCCGCGTAGCCGGTGATTATTGCCTGTTGCTGTATTGGGCTTTAGAGCGATTTGACTGTGCGTGAAAGTGAGGCCATCTCGGACCTGCGATGTTCACCGTATCTTGCGTACGGTGGCGCTTCTCGGACCGACCTGACCTTCCTTGCATGCACAATCAAGCCGCTCTAAGCTGTGCGGTATTTTTCCATCTGCATGCTGTAACGTCAGGCACGCTCAATGACAGCGGCGATACCTTGTCCGCCCCCAATACACATCGTGATCAGTCCGTAGCGCTTGTTGGTGCGGATTAATTCATAGAGGCACTTGACCATGATGATCGCACCGCTGGCGCCGAGTGGGTGGCCGAGCGCAATGGCGCCGCCGTTCGGATTGGTGCGCTTAGGATCCAAGTCCAACCCTTTGCACACGCCCAGAGACTGTGCTGCGAACGCTTCGTTCGCTTCAATCACGTCCATGTCGTTGAGAGTCAAACCGGCACGTTTCAAGGCCAATTGCACTGCCGGAACGGGGCCTATGCCCATCATAGCGGGATCAACACCGGCAACCGCGTAGGAGACTAGGCGAGCCAGCGGTACCAGGCCGGCGCGCGCGGCGGCACTTTCTTCCATCAGCACGCAGGCGGCAGCACCGTCGTTGATGCCGGACGCATTACCGGCGGTAACGGTGCCGCCTTCCTTCTTGAATGCGGGCTTGAGCTTGGCGAGCGATTCGATCGTGGTATCGGCCTTTGGATACTCGTCGGTATCGAATATCTCCACCCCTTTGCGGGTTTTGATTTCAATCGGAACGATCTGCGATTTGAAGTGGCCAGCCGCAATGGCCGCGCTTGCGCGCTTCTGACTTTCCACCGCAAACGCGTCTTGATCTTCGCGCGAGATGCGGTATTTTTCCGCGATGTTTTCGGCGGTGATGCCCATATGCCCGGCGCCGAAAGGATCCGACAGCGCGCCAACCATCATATCGATCATCGCGCTGTCTCCCATGCGCGCACCCCAGCGTGCGGCTGGCATGGAATAGGGCGCGCGGCTCATGGTTTCGACGCCACCCCCGACAGCGATATCGGTGTCTCCCAGCTGGATTGCATTGGCGGCAGTGACAATGGCTTGGAGGCCGGAGCCGCACAAACGATTGAGCGTAAGCGCGGCGGACTCCTTGGTCATGCCGGCCTGGATGCCGACCACACGCGATACATACATATCACGCGCCTCGCAATGGATCACGTTGCCGAACACGATCTGGTCAGCCTGGGCTGGATCGACCTTTGCACGGGTGAAGGCTTCCTTGACAACCGTGGTGCCCAGATCGCACGCTGAAAAATCCTTCAGCGTACCGCCAAAGGCACCAATCGCGGTGCGCGCGGCACCGACAATTACGACGTTTTTTGAAGTGCTCATGCTGATCTCTTTTTAACAAAAGTGTTGGCTTGGAATGCCCGGTTTTTCTCCGGAATACAAACAAATTCCGAATGCATGTCGGCCTGGTGACCGGGCGGAAGAACGCTATCCACCAGCCCCCATTCGACATAGGAAGCACGGTCGGTGACCTCGTGAATCTCATTGCCGAAAATATGGACAAGGGAGGAAACAGGCAGGGTGCGGATGGTGGCGCCCGGTGCCAGTTCAGTGCTAGAGGCAGCTGCGGCAAGGCCGATGTAGATGCCGCCAGAGAGCGCCCCTGTAACGCGCAGGCGGATGGTCGCACCTTCGCGCACCAGATAGCGCAGCCACAATGCCAGATGAACCAGGTACTGCGAGAGAATGACCTCTTCATCTTGCAGCAGGATACTGTGGCCGGGGCAGTCCATGACAATCGTGAGCGACGCTATGTTGGCGTCCGAACATGCCGATTCCGCAAGTCTGGCCAATGCGACCGCATCGGCTGCACCAAAAGATCTGTCCATCACGCATCGTAGCGTGTCACCATCCAGTACAGGGCCTTCGGCGCTACTGTGCGCGCCGTCCGGCAATCGTTGCGTCAAATGATGACGTTCCTGAGTCAACACCTCGCGTGTCACGCTCGTTGCTATCGCGTTGGCGATCCATACGCGCACGGCTTCTGCATAAGCATCGAGGTCGTCGGCGATCAGTTTGTCAGCGTTGCCAACGGTAGTTCGGGAAATGCCATTGATCCGATTTAACACGGTGTCATGGGATACGTCTTCGGGCAGTACAGCTTGCAGTACGCGTGGGCCTGACATTGCCAGTTGCGTGCTTTCCGAATAAAGCCGCGCATGGGCCGCGAAGGACAGCATACTCGCCGAGCCAAATGCATAGCGCCCCAGTACGGCTAACATGGGTACTTCGGCGAGGCGGGCGTCCAGCATTTCCCGCACTAATGCACGTATGGCGCCTTGCACCGGCAAGCCCGCAGTGAGGCGGGTGCCGGCGGAATCGATCAGCAACAGCATCGGAACGCCCGTTGCACGCGCACGCAGCACGGCCCACTTGAAATCAACACATTCGCCAACACCGAAGGTACCTAGAGACGCAGCGGGTTCGGTCGCGACGACCAGAACCTTGCGGCCTGCGATATGCCCTTCCGCAAGGCGAAGATCTGAATTGGTGGCGAGGTATTGCCATGCATCGCCGTTGAACAAGGCGGTAAGTCGCTGGGGAAGCGACGCTCGACTATAAGTTTTTTGTTCCAAGATAGCCTCTTAAAATTGATTCAACAGGAATGCCGCGGCCGCTGTTGGCGAGGCTGAACCAGAAGCCACCGCCGCGATTTGTTCTGGCAACGCAGCTTGCACCGCTTTATGGCTGTGGAAGCGCTTCTGTAGACCCATATCAATCAGTGTCCACATCCAATCCAATGCTTGCTTGCGGCGCTTTTCCGCCAGTTGCCCACGTTCACGGAGCATGTTGCGATGCTGCAGGATGGTGTTCCAGAAAGCGTCGATGCCTTCGCCGTTCATCGCACTGACCGCCAGTACCGGGGGCCGCCAGTCAGGCGACAAACTACGCAATAGGGTCAACGCACCTCGCATTTGCCTCATAGCCAGTTGTGCCGCGTTTTGGTCGAGATCCGCCTTGTTGACTACAATCAGATCGGCCAGTTCCACAATCCCTTTCTTGATGGCTTGCAAATCGTCGCCGCCATGCGCTTGTTGCAGCAACACAAATGTATCCGTCATTGCGGCCACCGCCGTCTCGCTTTGTCCTACACCCACCGTTTCGATGATGACGACATCGAATCCAGCCGCTTCACACACCAGCATCGCTTCACGCGTATGGGCTGCGACACCACCCAGAGAGCCGCGTGCTGGCGATGGGCGAATATAAGCATGGGATTCCATCGATAGCCGTTCCATGCGTGTCTTGTCGCCCAATATCGAACCGCCGTTGATCGAACTGGAGGGGTCGACTGCAAGCACCGCCACACGGTGACCTTGTGCAATCAAATAGAGCCCGAGCGCTTCGATGAAAGTTGATTTGCCTACTCCCGGCGCGCCGGAAATGCCGACGCGTATCAAATGGCCGGTTTCAGGCAATAAGGCATTGACGATTTGTTGCGCCCGTGCCTGATGATCTGCCCGACTGGATTCGATCAGCGTGATGGTTTTTGCCAATGCCCGGATTTGGCGTGCGCGCACGCCCGCGACCAACGCCGCATCTTCATCGGATAGCAAGGAGGAGGAAGTCATCGTTCGATTCATGCGCGGCGGGCCGCGGCGCTGACGTCGGTTGCCAGCGATGCGCTGATTTTCGCCAGCACATCACGGGCGCACTGCGGAATCGGCGTACCGGGGCCATAGATCCCTTGCACGCCAGCTTGACACAGGAAGTCGTAATCCTGCGCCGGAATAACGCCGCCGACGAATACCACAATCTCTGCCGCCCCCTGATCCTTGAGCGCTTGCACGACCGCCGGCACCAGTGTCTTGTGACCGGCGGCCAGCGTGGAAATACCGATCGCATGCACATCGTTCTCAATCGCCTGGCGCGCTGCTTCTTCCGGCGTCTGAAACAGGGGACCGATATCGACGTCGAAGCCCAGATCGGCAAACGCCGTCGCCACCACTTTCGCGCCACGGTCGTGACCATCCTGACCCAGTTTGGCGATCATGATGCGCGGGCGCCGGCCCTGCATCGCCGCGAATTCCTCGATGTCTTGCTTCATCGCTTTCCAGCCGTCGTCATTGTCGAATTGCGCACCATAGACACCGGACACGCTATGAATGGCGGCGCGGTAGCGTCCGAATTCTTTTTCCAGTACGTCCGATACTTCGCCCACAGTCGCACGCGCGCGCATCGCTTGAATCGACAGTGCCAACAGATCGCCTTGACCATGACCCTGGCTGCTACGCGCAGCTGCTGCCAAGTTGTGCAATGCGGCTTGCACGGCCGCGCCATCGCGCGTCGCCCTGAGCTTTTTCAAACGTTGGATTTGCGATTCACGCACGGCGGCATTGTCGATGTCGCGAATGTCGACCCGATCTTCCTTGGCGAGTTTGTATTTGTTGACGCCCACAATCACGTCGCGCCCGGCATCGATGCGCGCCTGTTTTTCGGCCGCGGAGCCTTCGATTTTCAGCTTGGCCCAGCCAGATGCAACGGCCTTGGTCATGCCGCCCATCTGTTCCACTTCGTTGATCAGCGCCCACGCCTGGTCAGCCATCTCCTGCGTCAATTTTTCCATCATGTAGGAGCCGGCCCACGGGTCGATCACGTTGGTGATATGGGTTTCTTCCTGAATGATGAGCTGGGTGTTGCGCGCAATGCGTGCCGAAAAATCGGTTGGCAGCGCGATCGCTTCATCGAACGAATTGGTATGTAGCGACTGGGTGCCGCCGAACACGGCAGCCATCGCTTCGATAGTGGTGCGCACGATATTGTTGTACGGGTCTTGCTCGGTCAGCGACCACCCAGACGTCTGGGAATGGGTGCGGAGCATCATCGATTTCGGGTTCTTCGGGCCGAACTCGTTCATAATGCGCCACCATAACAAACGCGCTGCCCGCAGCTTGGCCACTTCAAGATAGAAGTTCATGCCGATGGCGAAGAAAAAGCTCAGGCGCCCAGCGAATTGATCCACATCCAGGCCGCTGGCGAGCGCCGTTTTCACATACTCCTTGCCGTCAGCCAAAGTGAATGCCAGTTCCAGCGCCTGATTGGCACCCGCCTCCTGCAGGTGGTAACCTGAAATCGACACCGAGTTGAACTTCGGCATGTGGTGCGCGGTGTAGCCGATGATGTCGGCAACGATCCGCATCGACGGCTCGGGCGGGTAGATATAGGTGTTGCGCACCATGAACTCTTTCAGGATGTCATTCTGAATGGTGCCTGACAGCTTGTCCTGCGCTACGCCTTGCTCTTCCGCTGCAACCACATAGGCAGCCAGCACTGGCAGCACTGCGCCGTTCATGGTCATCGACACCGACACCTTGTCGAGCGGGATGCCATCGAACAGAATTTTCATGTCTTCCACCGAATCAATCGCCACACCGGCCTTGCCGACGTCGCCAGTTACGCGCGGATGATCGGAGTCATACCCGCGGTGCGTGGCAAGATCAAATGCGACCGACACGCCTTGCCCGCCTGCTGCCAAGGCTTTGCGATAGAACGCGTTGGATTCTTCGGCAGTGGAGAAGCCGGCATACTGACGGATGGTCCAGGGCCGCACCGCATACATGGTTGCTTGCGGCCCACGCACATAAGGCTCAAAGCCGGGCAGCGTATCGGTGTAGCGCAGGTCCTTGATGTCGGCTGCCGTGTACAGCGGTTTGATGGCGATGCCTTCCGGCGTGTGCCATACCAACTTGTCCAACGCACCTTCGGGGGCCGACCGGGCCGCGGCTTTGGCCCACTCCTCGATGGACGTCAGACGAAAGTCTGGAGACGATTGATTTGCTAGGGAAGACATTGGCGAATTCAGTAGATATGTATCGTTAAAGAATGGCTAACGGACTCTGACTGCGTCGCCACTTTGCCAGCCCGTGACAAGGAATCATTTGCGCGACGTCAGGCTTATGCCGCATCACGCAATCATTCCTGCACGAGCTCTAAATTGAGAGAAATACTTCGACCAAAGGGGCCATGTCATTTTTGATGGACCTGTCGTTGCTCTTCTTCGATGGCATGGCCGATAACCCGTTGTGCCTGTTGGAGAACCAGGAGTCTGGCTAATCTCAGCGGATGGTTTTCGTTTGAAATTTCCGCTTTGATTGTGATGTTAGTTCGTTGAAATTCAATGGCGGTTTCGGCGACCAATGTATGCCCATTCGAGGTGAAATTTAACTGGTTTGGCGTTGGAATGCTCATGCATATGCCTTCGAAAATTGGTTAAGAATTTGAAGAATTTTGATGCTGATCCATCGAGGCGATGACAAAAGATTCTTAGAGCGATTTTCCTGTGCGTGAAAGGGGGCCATCTCGGGCCTGCGATGCTCACC
>CBHCMF010000148.1:0-11018 GCA_965974465.1 uncultured Noviherbaspirillum sp. | reverse complement strand
CGGTATTGAACAATGCCGAAGGAGGAGACTCCTCGTATGCGAACCGTCCTCCTGCCTTGATACGCTCGGCCGCACTCACTAGCGCATGCGGCGTACAATCAGATCTGCCTTGCAGTTTGAGGTCCTGAACCCACCCCTCTAACACTTCTCTCGCTTTGTCAAGCAATGCATACAACTCAGCGTCGCCACTACGCGACTCAGACAGTCTCAAATTGAGAACCTGCTCGATACTCCATGCCGCTTCCCCGAAGGCCATCAGACCGACCATGCGACCACTTCCCTTTAGCGTATGGAAAGAACGGCGCAACGTTGTGAGATGTTCCTGGTTGTGCGGCTGATTGCGCGATTCGGGGATCGTTTGCTGGACTGTGCCAAGTACCTCTTCGGCTTCAAAAAGAAATATTTCCAGCAGTTCTGCATCGATCGCCTCATCTGTTGAGGGCGTTACCACAGGCGACAACGGCTCGGCCACCGGCACAACAGGCACCGTAGCATTGATAATTTCGGCAAGCGCCTCCTGTGAGGCAGAAAAATCGGCACGGCCCAAAATATTAATGCCGGCCCGCGCACGGTCATTCGCTTCGGGATTGTCTATCAGCGCCGCATCCAGCCGAATCTGCTCAAGTGATTCTTTCAGTTGCTCCTGCAGTGCCTGATTGTCCGGTTCCGCCGTCAACGACATCGCCAATTCGGCAGACTGCCGCTGATGAAATGCCAGTTCATCCTCGACTGTCGGGAATGCCGGCGTTGCCTCTTCGTCCGAGGCCAGATCGATATTTTCAATAGGGTCAACCAGCGGTGTAGATTCATCCGGAACAGGTTCATGCAAGGGGTTTCTCTCAATAAGATGGGCATGAAAGACTCCTGTCTGCTCATCGAACGAAAAACGCTTCTTGGCATCTTCCGACTGCAGCTGCAACGTCTCGATAAAGAAACTCAGTGCGCCCACATTCTGTGCAACATGCTGAAATTCCTGTACCTCAGGAGCTTCTTCCTCTATATCGATAAATCGCTGAACTGCGGCCCTGGTATGCTGGAGCGTGCGCATTGCATCGTCTTGATCGAGGACGGCCATTGCGCCTTCGATCTGATGCAGAATCAAGTCAAGCTGACCAAGTGAATTGCGTTGTGACGGATCCCTGAAATACTCATCGAGCATTTTCTCGACTTGACGCAAGCTGGCCTGCATTTCTCCTGCCAGAGCCATCATTGTCTGGCGTTGTTGCGCTTCGCGTGACATATCGTCCAGCCACTGCGCCGATTGCGCAGGCGCCACCCCTGCGACAATAGCAAGCAGCCTGGCCGATAACGCCTCTGCCCGCTCGGCAAAATTGTCTGGCAAACGTCCGATATGGTGAAGAGCGTTCTCAACAAACAACAGACTCGTTGCCATTTCGAGGCCAAGCATATCGCCAGGACTGGCGTGCGCCGCATGGCGCGCAATGCCTTTAAGTTCCCGCAGCAACTTGGACAGAGGCGCGGAATTCAGCTTAGAACCAACGTCCGCCAGTGTGCACATTTCGTGCTCAAACGAATCAGCGAGATTAACATCCCCACCTGCAATGCGGTTCCATATGGCTTTCGCCTGCGATAACCCTTCCTTAGCAGCTGCAAGCACATCACCGTCGATCTGACCATAACGTTTTTGGTCGTAATCTGGAGGAACGAGTCCCTCAAGCTGATAGGTAGCGCAAATTTGCTTGGCGCGCGGGGAAGGTTCCTCGATTTTCGCGATGAAAAAGAGAGCGTCACGCAGCAGCCTTTCTGCAATGCTAGAAGATCCCTGGGACAATCGCCGAATCTGAAGATTGATACGCGCAAACAACTGCTTGACATAGACTTCGTTCAAGATTTGGCCAGCCGCAACAGCCTCCGCCAATCCGTGCATTACCCACCAGAAAACGCGCGTATGGGGGTTACTTTGTAGGCGTTCAATCTCACCAATGATATTGCACATTGCCGCCGCATTTTTCAGTTCGGCGTCACGATCCGTGCTTCTCAGGAACGGTAGCAACGCCTTCTCGAAATGCTGACGCAAGGCCATGTAGCGGGACGGCGTTACTTCACGCACCGGCTCAACTGACGGAAGAGGCGGGCGAATCGCCAGATTGGGAAAGAAAAGATCTGCAGGATGAATGCGTTCGGCACCACGCGCTTCCAGAAGCGCCCGATAGTAGGGAAACAGCCGGACGGGCTGATGCGGTGCTCCCGACAAAAGCTCATCCAGATATTCGATCAATGCTTGATAAGCGTAGTCAATCGCGCGCGCCAAGTCCTCCGTCAGCGCAATTTTCCCAGCATCGACACAATCAAGCAAATCTTCAACCGTCTCCGTCATGATCGCAATGCCGTCGACATCCACGATCTGTAACGCTCCATGCGCCTGATGCAGATAGCTTTTTGCATGACGCATTGAGGTCAATCGAGCATCGGTATCCTGCCCGACCGCCTCATGGATGGCAGTCTTCGAACGGTTAAGCGCTTCGCGGATTTCACCTATTACCCAGGATAGCGGCCCAGTATCAAAACTGCTCCGTACTCCCTGTGGCAGGGCGGAAGAAGAGGTGTTCATGACTGCCTCGCAGGGGTCAAATGGTGGTACACCTTGGATAATGGCATACCCCAATATCACTATTAAGCCAGCAAGTTAAGTGCTGGCAATGAACTTGATCAAGCAGTCACGCGGAAGCGAGACACTGAGTTCTTGAGTTCTTCTGCCAGCTTGGACAGTTCACGAATGGATTGTGCAGTCTGCTGTGTACCTTCCTGTGTCTGTTCGGTGACCGTCAGAATGTTCTGAATGTTTTGCGCCACGCCGTTAGCCGAGGTTGCCTGCTGCTCCGTCGCGGCAGAAATGCTCTGAATCAGGTCAGCAAGGCGGTTCGACACGCTTCGGATCTCGGACAGTGCAGCACCAGCCGCGTCGGACAGTTTCGCACCTTCCACCACACCCTGCGTGGATTTTTCCATCGCAGCGACTGCATCGTGCGTATCGGTCTGAATGGTACGCACCAGTGCACCGATCTGCTTGGTCGCCTCGCCGGAACGTTCCGCAAGGCGCTGCACTTCCTCCGCAACCACTGAGAAACCGCGTCCGGCCTCACCTGCCGAGGCGGCCTGAATTGCCGCGTTCAGCGCCAGCACGTTAGTCTGTTCGGTAATGTCAGAGATCAGTTCCGTAATTTCGCCGATCTCCTGTGAAGATTCACCGAGGCGCTTGATTCGTTTCGAGGTTTCCTGAATCTGCTCACGAATTTCGTTCATGCCTTTGATTGCATCTTCCACCGCCCTTGCGCCCTGCTCTGCAGCCGTCACCGACTGACGCGCCACCTCGGCGGATTCGTTTGCAGACTTTGAAACGTCGGTAATCTGCATCGCCATTTCGAGTACTGCCTGACCGGTTTCCTGAATCTCACGCGACTGCTTTTGTGACGCCACTAGCAGTTCGGTCGAAATATCCTGCGCCTGGTTGGACGCTGCGGTAACCTGTTCTGCCGTGTGCGTCACGCGGCCTACAAGACCACGCAATTCTTCCACGGTGTAGTTCACCGAGTCTGCAATCGCACCAGTGATGTCTTCAGACACAGTCGCCTGCACGGTAAGGTCACCGTCCGCCACTTCTTGCAATTCGTTCATCAACCGCAAAATTGCTGCTTGGTTCTGATCGTTGGCGCGCTTTGCCTCTTCCTCCTGCTGCAGAGCCAACAAACGCTGCTCTTCCGCTTCCTGACGGCGCTGATCCGCTTCCTTGGTACGGTTACGGCTGTCTTGCAGCAGAACCAGTGCAATACCGACTGCAGAGACCAGGGCAGCCACAATACTACCCAGCATTAACCAGAAAGCCCAGTACAGTGAATCTTCCTCGTTACGATACGCTTTCTGCAGATTGGTAATGCGCTCCTTCAAGGTCTCATTCTCAGCAAAAATCAATTGTTCGGATTGTTTTGCCGCAGTGAAGTTTTGCAAATTACCAAGAATTGCTGCAACCAGTTGTTGATACTCCGCAAATACCTCCTGCAGCTCTGCCAGCTTTTCACGGGTGGCCGGATCCTTGGTTGCCGACAAGCGCAACATATCGTTACCATTGAGGAAACCTTCTGAGATGTCACGGAAAGTATTAGTGTCCTTGCCAAGTAGGAACGCCGTTTGCGGATTCACACCTTCGGATGTCAAAAATTCGTTCGCGCTGCGGCCTAGACGTTGTGTCAACATCACCAACTGACCAGCCGCCGAAATCTCATGCGGCGGCGCACCGCTCTGCGCCTTAAGGGTCGAGATCTGTTCAGTAAGATCAAGCAGACGCGGAGAATGCTCATTCAGTTTCTGCAGCGTGGCACCAAAACCGGTCAACTCCTTTTTCAGCTTCAGAATCATGTCTGCAGCCTTCTCGGAATTCGCCCCCACTTTTTGAGTGTCCCGCAACATCGCTGCCATCTGAGCAGAGGGGGGGGCAATCTCCCGCCCTTGATAATCGCCCCCTTTGGAAAGAACGGTCAGGTCGCGATTGAATTCCTTACGGCTCTCCTCCAACTGTTTGAACGCCTCCAAGTTACCCTGAATCGCGTTAGGCGCCGCCTTACCGATACGCTGCGAATGCATCAACGCGTCACCGGCAATCTGTGTCTGCGTCGCCGCCAACGTAGAGTGATTGCCATCGAGGGTCACGCCGATCACGCCAAGGACGATGGATCCAACAAGCATGAACAGCAAGATGCGAACCTGGTGCTGCAACGGCCGGTGACCAATCAGTGGCAGGCGAATATCGCCACTTCTTTGTAACGCATCACCGATGAAGGTTGCATTCAGGTTGTTCTCAGCGCGCGTCCCGCCCGACATCTTGGCAACGTGCGCACTAGAGGCCACAGAGTCTGCAGCACTGGTAGATCCATCTTGCGCCAACATAGCATCGGCTATTCCGGATGGGGCATTGGAGCCAGGCATGTCGCCATCAACCATGCCGGCTTCCTCAGCAAGTTTTTCTTTTTTTTGCTTCGATAAGATCGGTAGCTTGAACGCCATTACTGAGTCTCCCTCATATTCCTGTTACGGTACGTAGCCGGGTCGCGCGACCTGTCGGCTCAGATGCCCACATGCAGGAACCGTGGGTCCCGCACAATTAAAGATAAGTCGAGTGCCGTCCACACATGCGACTCTCGATCACAATATCGATTCACCGCCCATGGTGCATCGTCGGTTCCGGCAGCAGTCGACTGAAGCTCCATCTCTGCGACATTGCGTAGACCCATGACGCGAGAAACGAGCAAACCGCTATTAAACGACAGGGACGGCGCAAATGCGATGATGCGACTGTCCTTGTCGATCGGTGTTGGTGGCAGCCCTTGAAAACGAGCCAGATCGACCACACTTATTAGATTGCCCCGAATATTGGTCATACCGAGAAACCAGTCGTGCGTCAAAGGAACCTGGGTAATGGTCCCCACCGACACGATCTCTCCTGCTTCCTGTAAATTCAGTAACCAGCGCGTCTCTCCGATCATCACGCCGAGCTGACTTGAGTGCGTCGCTGCGCCGCTAACCACAGCTTGCATGCGCTCCACCAGCTGCGTCTGGAACTCGCGCAAGCGCGTACGGCGCGTACCGCTGTCGAATTCTGTCGATGCGGTTCCAGAGACGAGATCCAAGGTCGGCCTAGTCATGAGATGTACTTAGCCAAGCGCGGCGATCTTCGCCAGCAATTCCTGCGGATCGACCGGCTTGACAATGTAGTCACGTGCGCCTTGGCGCAGCCCCCAAATGCGATCCGTTTCTTGCCCTTTACTGGTGCAAATAATGATAGGCACATCCTGAGTGGCCGGATCTCGGGCAATCGCACGCGTAATTTGGAATCCGTTCTGGCCAGGCATAACGACGTCCATCAGAATCAATTGTGGCTTGTCCGCCTTGACCTTCAGTAGCGCCTCTTCGCCGTTTTCGGCAGTAGATACTGAAAACCCGTTCTTGATCAGAATGTCAGTGAGGAAATAACGCTCTGTCGGCGAGTCATCCACTACTAGGATTTTTTGTATGGGCATCTTGAACCTTTAAATCCAAAAATTTGTCATTTAGAAAGCACCTGCGCAGTATGCTCGCGCACTGTCTTGAGCAAGCTATCCTTAGTAAACGGCTTTGTGAGATAGGCATCAGAGCCAACCATTGCACCCCGTGCCCGATCAAACAATCCATCTTTGGACGACAACATAACGACCGGCGTGGAATGAAATTTGGCACTTTTCTTGATCAGTGCGCAAGTTTGGTAACCATCGAGCCTAGGCATCAAGATGTCGCAAAATATCAGGGCTGGCTTGTGGTCGTTCATCTTAGCCAGAGCATCAAACCCATCATCGGCAAGAACGACCTGATATCCAGCCTGCCCCAGGAAAATTTCGGCGGAACGACGGATCGTACTGCTGTCGTCGATCACCATGATCTTGAGACTGGCATTATCCAGTGATGTTGTCATGAGATTAATTTCGTTAATCTTTCGCTCAATATATGACTCTACTGTAACAAAAAGCAAGATGCTTTAGAACAAGCCTTAGCGTGTACTTGGAAGGGGCGTGGTTTTTCTGCGAAACAAATTTAACAAAAACACAACGGTATTCAACTAAATCACGCCACCGCACTCATTCACCGTGTCTAAATAGCAACCATTTCAAAATCTTCTTTACGGGCTCCGCATTCAGGACAGGTCCAGTTCATCGGCACATCAGCCCAGCGAGTGCCGGGCGCAATCCCTTCTTCCGGCAATCCGGCCGCCTCATCATAGACCCAGCCGCAGATCAAACACATCCAAGTCTTGAATTCCTCGTTATTACTCACAGTTGACTGCCCTTCAATCAAGTAAAATGCAAAGTCGATTATCTTAATCTACTCGCCGTGCAAAACCAAACATCTCCACTGATACTGACTTTCGGCGCAACCGATCCTATCGGCGCGATCGGTATCCAAGCAGACCTTGCATCGTTTGCTGCCATGGGTTGCCACGGGCTCTCTGTCATTACATCAATTCTGATCGCCGACACGGCTCGTATCGAGGATGTACAAATCATTGATGCCGATTGGGTGGCGGACCAGGCGCGCGTTGTCTTAGAAGACATGCCTGTGGCGGCCTTTAAAGTGGGCGCAGTAGGCAGCATCGAGAATGTCTCGGCTATCGCCGAAATCGTATCCGACTACCCTGACGTTCCGCTGATCCTTGATCCTTTTCTCTCTGCCATGCCTGACCAGGGACAAGACAGCGATGACATGTTGGTCGCAATACGCGAACTGCTGGTCCCGCAGACCACGTTATTTCTGGCCTCTGCAGTAGAATTGTCGCGCTTTGCTGAAACGTGGCGCGAGCCGTCCACCGGCGACACACTGGCACTCGATGCGATGCGTATCATCGACATGGGATGCGAATACCTGTTCGTCACAACAATACCGGGCGATATACATGGTGTGTCCAATGCCTTGTTCGACGAATCTGGCATGTTGCGCCAAGATAACTGGCAGCGGCTCCCGGGCTCTTTTAGCGGCGCAGGCAGCACGTTATCGGCCACGATTGCAGCCATGCTAGCCAATGGCATGGCTGCCCCAGAGGCTGTATTTGAAGCGCAGGAATTCACCCATGCCGCGCTGGCCAATGCCCATCGACTAGGGATGGGAAAATTGACTCCGGACCGCTACTTCTGGGCCAAGGATCCTACTCCCGACCCCCATCAATAACCGTCACCTTTCTTTGTATGAATTCTAGAAATGAGACCTTGTTTGCCCGCGCACAAATCAGTACGCCGGGCGGCGTCAATTCGCCTGTGCGCGCTTTCCGTTCGGTCGGCGGCACGCCGCGTTTTATCACTCACGCTGAGGGCGCCTATTTCTGGGATGCTGATGATAGGCGTTATATCGATTACATCGGCTCTTGGGGGCCTGCAATTGTTGGACATGCGCATCCCACTGTGATTAAGGCGGTGCAGGAAGCAGCCGCACGCGGCTTGAGCTTTGGCGCACCGACTGAGGGTGAAATAGAGATGGCAGAAGAAATTTGTCGCCTTCTCCCCTCTGTCGAACAAGTACGCCTAGTATCAAGCGGCACAGAAGCGGCGATGAGCGCATTACGCTTGGCACGTGGAGCCACTGGCCGCGACAAGATTATCAAGTTCGAGGGTTGCTACCATGGGCACGCCGATTCGCTGCTCGTCAAGGCAGGCAGCGGCCTGCTGACATTTGGCAATCCAACATCAGCCGGCGTACCAGAAGACTTTGCCAAGCATACGCTGGTCCTTGACTACAACAACCCCCAGCAGCTGGAAGATGTTTTCCAAAAGATGGGGGACCAGATCGCCTGCGTGATCGTCGAGCCGGTTGCCGGCAACATGAATCTGGTGCGTTCGACGCCAGAATTTCTGCAAACCATGCGTCGTCTTTGCACTCAGCATGGCGCAATGCTAATTTTCGACGAAGTGATGTCTGGTTTTCGGGTTGCGCTTGGCTGCGCACAATCAATTTACGACATTATTCCAGACCTTACCGTCCTGGGAAAAGTCATTGGCGGCGGCCTGCCAGTAGCAGCATTTGGCGGTCGCAAAGAGCTGATGCAGCATCTGGCTCCGCTCGGCGCCGTATATCAAGCCGGGACCCTGTCCGGCAACCCTGTTGCTGTCGCTGCCGGCATGAGCACCCTCAAGCTGATTCAGGCACCGGGTTTCTACGAAACCCTGACAACACAGACTGCAAAACTGGTCAAAGGTCTGTCTGAAGCGGCGAATGCAGCCAGCATACCATTCTGTGCGGACTCGGTAGGCGGCATGTTCGGCTTGTACTTCGCTGATCAAGTACCGGGCACGTACGCCGAGATAATGGCGTGCGATAAGAACCGGTTTAACACCTTCTTCCATACAATGCTGGATCTTGATGTGTACCTGGCACCTTCTGCGTTCGAGGCTGGCTTCGTGTCTGCCGCGCACGACGATGTGGTGATCAAGATGACCCTAGATGCAGCAACGAAGGCATTCGCGACCCTGCGTTGATTTGTTGCATCATGAAAAAGCCAGGCAAGTGCCTGGCTTTTTCATTTTAACCAGCCGCGCCGGCGGAAATACCAGAATGGCGCCACTGCACTCACCACCATCAGCATCAACGAGAACGGATAACCCAATTTCCACTGCAGTTCCGGCAGCACATTGAAGTTCATTCCGTAAATGCTGGCAATCAAAGTCGGCGGCAGGAAAGCGACGGATGCAACCGAGAAAATCTTGATGATTTTATTCTGGTTAATGTTGATAAAACCGACGGTGGCATCCATCAAGAAGTTGATCTTATCGAACAAGAAGGCGGTGTGGCCGTCCAGCGATTCAATGTCACGCAAAATCTGACGGGCTTCTTCGAATTGCTCTGAGTTCAGCAAGCGTCCCCGCATGAGAAAACTTACCGCACGACGGGTATCCATCATGTTGCGGCGAATTCTTCCATTCAAGTCTTCTTCCTGAGCAATGGCGTTCAGAGCACCAGCGGCATCTTGGTCAGTCAATTCCTTTTGCAACACGCGACGACTGACGTCTTCCAAGCTTTGGTAAATACCTTCCAGCGCATCCGCAGAATACTCAGCATCGGTGGCATACAGATCGAGCAACACATCCTTGTAGTCGGCAATCGAGCCAGGACGTGAGCGTGCTCGCAGACGAACCAGACGAAACACCGGCAGATCGTCGGTATGCACTGAAAACAGCATGTTTTTCGCGAGGATGAAGGCGACCGTCACGACGCGTGATGGACCGTCATCCTCTTCCAGCAGGAAATCCGTGCGAAGATGCAGGTCACCATTTTCTGCTTCGTAATACCGTGCAGATGCCTCAATGTCCTTGACTTCATCTTCACCAGGAAGCGTGACGCCGTAGATGCTTTTTACCCACGCGCGCTCGTCATCATTTGGATCGGTTAGGTCCACCCATACCGGCGCAACATTTTCCAAGTCATTTCTGGTTTCGATGTTGACCTGATTCAGCCGACCATTCTGCAAGACGAATACATTAATCATGTGCTCTCCCGGCTGCACCTATGTTGTAAACGCAGCCACCCTGCGGCGATATCCGCAAGCTGTTCTATACAGGGAACGCAGCCGAGGAACCGGCCTGGACGCGCCCACCCACCAATATGTTATGGCGAGAGGCGCAGGGATGTGTGCCGCTGGGCGCTATCTCGCCGATCGATCGACCGTTGACGGTTGACTATATGTACAAAGGCTACCCAAGACGGGTCTCCGAGAAACGAAAACAGCGCAAGTGTACTGATATCGATGACTGCAGGCAAGCATCAACAATCAGCGCTGAACCGCTTTCTCGATCGCCTTGTCGCGCATGTTTAGGGGATCTTCCGTTTCCGGCGTCGAAGCGATGGGCACTTTGGGCGCCTCGATGCCTTGGGTATGGTGTAGCTTTACCTTTTGGATGGTTGGATTGCCGTTGCTGCATTCGACATTGGAATAAATGACCTTTCCATCGACTACGCATTTGCGAATAGCTGCGGCTTCTTGCTGGACCGCTTTTTCAGCGGCTTGTTGGGTCTGCTGCAGTACCTGGCCTGCATTGGTCTTGGTCATCCGTGTCCAAGCCTCGGCAAAATAATTGCGCTCATACCGCGCTGACATTAACGTCACCATGGCAACCAAAGTCAACACGCCGACGATGACTGCCGACCACAACAAGCTTAGTTCGCCCTTCTGATATTTTGAATACATGAACATCCTTTTTCGTGGTTCTGTCATGGCAATTCCGCACTACCCATACGACGCAGAATCAAATCGGTCCGCCGCGCAAGGTACGCCGTCCCACGGTGCTTGTCATAAAAACGAGGGCGTGGAAGCATTACTGCCAGCCGCGCCGCCTGTGCAGGCCCGAGTTGAGCAGCCGAGATACCATAATAATGGTGCGCTGCGGCGTCAGCACCGAACACGCCGACACCCCACTCGACCACGTTGAGATAGATCTCAAAGATGCGCTCCTTGTCCATCAGGAACTCAAGCATGTAAGTGATCATCACTT
>CBHCMF010000147.1:0-11098 GCA_965974465.1 uncultured Noviherbaspirillum sp. | reverse complement strand
CTCGAACCAACGACCCCTACCATGTCAAGGTAGTGCTCTAACCAGCTGAGCTACGAGCCTAAAGAAGAAAAGATTATAGCGGCATTTTTTTAATTTGGCTAGCGCCATTTCTCTGCAGCGATTTAAACCAGCCGAGACCATCGGAGGTCCCTGCTCTTGGGCGGTATTCGCAGCCTATCCAGCCGTCATATCCTAGCTGATCGATTAAACGGAACAAGTAGGGATAGTTGATCTCTCCCGTATCGGGTTCGTGCCGTTCCGGCACACCTGCGATTTGCATGTGACCGATACCTGCAATGTCACGCTGCAATTTCATTGAAACATCACCTTCGACGATCTGACAATGGTACAGATCAAGCTGCACTTTCAGATTATGCGCCCCGACTTCGCGGCAGATTGCATGAGCCTCATCCTGCCGATTGAGGAAGTATCCTGGCATGTCCCGCGTATTAATAGGCTCGATTAATATCGTAATGCCATGGTATGCCGCCTGCCGTGCCGCATAATCAAGATTGCGCAAATAGACATCTAGATGACGCGCCTTATCCCGTCCGTCCGGGATCACGCCTGCCATCACGTGCAATCGCGTATTACGAAGCGCCTGCGCATATTTCAGCGCCCATTCAATACTGTACTTGAACTCCTCTTCACGACCAGGAAGCGACGCAATGCCTCGCTCTCCTGCGGCCCAGTCCCCAGGCGGCGTGTTGAACAAGACCTGTTCCAGGCTATTGTCGGTCAGGCGTGACGAGATTTCGCTAACGATGAAGTTATACGGGAACAGAAACTCGACCCCTAAAAAACCATCTCTGGCTGCAAGGGCGAACCGATCAAGGAACTCGACCTCGTTGTACATCATCGTCAGATTTGCGGCGAATTTCGGCATTGCATATCCTGTCAGAAGAGATCAATCCATTAGTCACCACTCGCAGTAGGAAGATGCACAGATTACACACGTCACACGTACCAAATCCTGTACACTCGATGCACTAGCCTCATGGACTGAATCGCAAAATCTTAGCAAATCCCTGCAAGACTCAGCGACACTCACTTTACAACGGCATCATGCACGGCAAGAACCATTCGCCATCTCATCACCTGCATGCCCACCTGGCAGGCGACTCATCCCATCAGCATGTTACGGAGAACGGCAGTCCGAAAATGCTTGTTTTGGCGATCCTATTAACGTTGAGCTTTGCGGCAGTTGAAGTCATAGCGGGTTTCTGGTCCAACTCTCTTGCATTGATCTCAGATGCAGGCCATATGGTCACAGATAGTACGGCATTAGGATTAGCCCTCTTGGCGCAGTACATTGCGGCCCGCCCTCCTTCACCAAAAAATTCATTCGGTTTCGGACGGGCGGAGGCGCTTGCCGCATTCATCAACGGCTTGGCGATGCTGGCAATCGTAGGATGGATCCTCATCGAAGCAGTACAGCGCTTTATGAAGCCGCAAGTAGTACAAGGGAAAGCGGTTTTCATCGTTGCATTGATCGGCCTGGCAATCAACTTGGCGGTCGCGTGGCTCCTTGCGCGTGATCAGAAAAACGTCAACATAAGAGCCGCATTAGTCCATGTCATCGGTGATCTACTAGGATCTGTCGCCGCCCTAGTTGCTGGTGCAATCATTTATTTTACTGGCTGGCTTCCAATCGATCCGTTATTGTCAGTCGTGGTATCGATGCTCATTCTGAAATCCACGTTCAGCATATTGAGCGAGTCCTATCATGTATTAATGGAAGGAGTGCCACATCATATCGACTATGTACAAGTAGGTTCCGATATTGCTGCGGTGAAGGGCGTATTGTCGGTACACGACTTACATGTATGGGAAATGTCAGGCGGACATCCTGCCTTAATTGGTCACTTGAAAATCCGCGATATGCAAGAATGGCCGACTATTTTGCATGATATTAAGACCATGCTACTCGTAAAACATGGCATCGATCATGTAACACTTCAGGCGGAACTTTCCGAAATGGCAAAAGAGCATTGAACGACTTTTTACTGTCGCTGCACTTCCAGTACGCCAGTCACATCGCGGATTATCATTAATGCTTTCTGCAATTGCGCAGTGGAAGAAATTTCGGCTGTAAACGACATACGTGCTTGTCCTTTTGCACTATGCGTACTGACTCCAATCACATTGATTTTTTCACGGGAGAAAATTTCAGTGATGTCGCGTAGTAGCCCTTGCCGATCATTGGCAAGAATGAAAATATCCACTGGATAAACCGTCTCCTTACCTGGCTCACCCCAGGTCGTCTGGATTACCCGTTCAAGCGCCTTCATCCGCATTTGCGCAAGGTTCTTGCAATTCGCACGATGAATCGATACCCCCTTGCCGCGCGTGACGAAACCGACAATATCGTCCGGCGGCGCAGGCTTGCAGCATCGCGCCAACTGCGTCATCAATCCATCCGTTCCAACCACTAGCACACCGGAGCGGGCGCCATGTGCCACACTAGAGGCGCGGCTCTTGTTTGGGATAACAGTGTCGTCTGGGGACTTGGCTGTAGCCTTGTGCGTATCGTCTGCATGCAGGATGACTTCAATGTTACGTAGGCTGAATTCTTCCTTACCGACTGACAAAAACATGTCATCGACTTTGGAAAAACCAAGCTTATGCGCAAGCTCTTCCAGATTGATGGCAGTCTTGCCTTCCCGCTGCAAGGTTTTTTCAACCATACTGCGGCCATGCGCCAATGTTTCCTGTTGTTCGATGGTGTTAAACCATGCGCGGACTTTGGAGCGGGTCCGAGGACTGACCACATAGCCTGGACTAAGCCAATCACGCGACGGCCCCGCAGCACCAGCACCACCTCGGGCAGTGATGATTTCAACGGTCTGCCCATTCTTCAGAGGCGTATTCAGTGGAACCATCGCCCCATTCACCCTCGCGCCGCGACAACGATGGCCGACATCAGTATGCAAGTAATATGCAAAATCAATGGGGGTGGCGCCGTTTGGAAGTTCAATCACGCGCGCTTGCGGCGTCAATACGTAAATCCGATCGTCAAGTGCGGCAGATTTGAGTTTTTCCACCCACTCGCGTTGCATATCTTCTTGACTGACCACTGCGTCGGCCACTTCACTTTTCCATGCAAGCAGTTGGCGTAGCCACGCAATTTTCTCATCATACTTCTGAGCAGAAAAACTGGAGCCCCCAGCCTCTTTGTAACGCCAATGTGCCGCTACGCCATACTCGGCAAAGCGGTGCATTTCATGCGTACGGATCTGTACTTCGAGGGCGCGACCGTCCTCAGCCACCACGACCGTATGCAGAGATTGATAACCGTTTGGCTTGGGACGTGAAATGTAATCGTCGAATTCTTCAGGAATCGGTGTCCATATGTTGTGCACCAAGCCGAGGACCCCATAGCAGGTCCGCGCATCCTCCACAATGACACGAAATGCGCGCACATCGTACAACTCTGAGAAATCCAGAGACTTGCCGCGCATCTTGTTCCAAATACTATAAATATGTTTGGGTCTGCCGGACACCTCAGCTTTGATTCCTGCCTCGGCAAGCTCAGTTTTGAGACGAGCAATCGCCTTTTCCACAAAGCCTTCGCGTTCCAGCCGCCTTTCCTCAAGCATCTTTGCAATACGTTTGTACGTTGCAGGCTCAAGAAAACGGAACGCGAGATCTTCCAGCTCCCACTTCAATTGCCAAACGCCAAGCCGATTTGCTAAAGGGGCGTATAGATCGAGTGTCTCTCGTGCGTACTGAGAAGTTCTTTCATTCTCGAGTTTCAGCTCAGCAAAATAGCGCAGCGTTGTCACGCGCGAAGCCAAACGGACTAGCACCACACGCATGTCGGATGCCATTGCCAGCAACATCTTACGTAGCGTTTCCAGTTGATCAGATGCTTGTTGGGAGCCATGCTTACCGCGCCCCATTTCTTGATATCCGAAGGTTTGTTCGTGCAGGCGCATTAATTGCCTGATTCCGCTGATTAGATCTGCAATGTCTTTTCCGAAACGTTGCTCAATGCTTTCTGCCATCTTGGGGTCAATGATAGGCAACTCGAACAACAAGCCGGCAATGCGTGTGTCAGCGTCGGTATTGAGCAGTGCCAACGTGGTCGCGACACCTTGCATAAACTCGAACGTGTCCTGGCCGGTCGGTATTGCTTTTCCACGAAAAATGGGTTCAACAAAAGCAAGTGCATCCAGGACGCGCGTACTATCTTCGGTCGTCAAGCCGACAGAAAGCTGTACGTGCGTTTCACTAGGTGTCGCTACAATGGAGACCATGAGACCGTTATTTTTGCGCAGCGGTCACGACCATTTCCACCAGCCATTCTGATTTTGCCAGCTTGGCTTCGACTGTGGCGCGTGGGGGAGAATTGCCTTCGGCCACCCATTCATTCCATACTGCATTCATACCGGCAAAATCCTTCATGTCGGCGATATAGATTTGGCACATCAGGATATGAGACTTATCGCTCCCTGCTTCCGCCAGCAATCGGTCAATGTGGCCGAGCACTTCACGCGTCTGCCCCTCAATATTCTGCGTCAGATCTTCGGCAATTTGTCCGGCAAGATATACGGTGCCATTATGAATGGCGACTTCAGACAAAGTCTTCCCAACATGTAAACGTTTGATAGTCATGATATGCAATTTTTATATTTATCCCAGCAGAAATTGTCTCACGATCGCGATTTGATCCTCATGCATGAACGTAGGGGCATGTCCTACGCCGGGGATTTCTACTAGTCTCGCTTTCGGTCCACGTTTGGTCATTGCTTGCGCGACCTCCCGCGTTAGCAAGTCCGAGTGCTCACCTCGGATCAAGAGTGTAGGACAGGCAATCGCATCGTACGCCATCCAGAGCATTGCTTCTGTCTTTTCCGTACTTTCCTTTGTCGCGGACTTGAACGGAACAGCCAGCCTGAGATCGTAGTGTCGTCTCCATTGACCATCTTTCTCTTGGCGTAGTACATCTGCAGCAAGTTTTCGCCATTCTTCATCCGTATGCGGCCCGAACGGCAGCGAGATGTGCTGAATGTAATGTGCAGCTTCCTCGAAGCTGGGAAATCGCACATCCTGTCCAATATAGTCGCCAATGCGCGTCAATGCTGTAGAGTTCAACACCGGCCCAATGTCATTCATTATCAATTTGCGAATTGGACTTTCGTTCATGGATGCAAGCGCCATCCCAATCAATCCGCCCATTGATGTACCGAACCAGTGCACCGTTTCAGCATCCAAACGGGCAAGTAAGGTCACCATATCGCTTACATACTGCGGTAGCTGATAATACTGGGGATCACGTAACCAATTGGACCGCCCTCGCCCTACGACATCCGGACAAACAACTCGATATTCCGGTGACAAAGCTCGAGCCATGTTGTCAAAATCATCCGAGACGCGGGTTACGCCATGCACACAAACAAGCACCTTGGGATTATGAGGATCGCCCCATTCCTTGTAGGCCATTTTATGCAACCCCATCGGGGATAAACATTGAACGATCTTAATCTGAGCTTGGGTCATTTTGTCAGGAGTCAGCTTATCCGATGTCGTTCCTACATTTTACTGGTCGTTCCGCTTAAAATCTTCGTTAAG
This sequence comes from uncultured Noviherbaspirillum sp., assembly GCA_965974465.1. GTDB lineage: Bacteria > Pseudomonadota > Gammaproteobacteria > Burkholderiales > Burkholderiaceae_D > Noviherbaspirillum. The sequence continues at coordinate 5,524 of CBHCMF010000147.1, read as the reverse complement.
TTCTTCGCCATTCCAAATTTCATTCGTAGAGGGCATCATGCAAGGCATTACGCATAAAGGAAAGACAGCACTGGTCACTGGATCAACCTCCGGCATTGGCCTGGGAATCGCGAGAGCACTCGCGGCACAAAGCGCAAATATCGTGTTCAATGGCTTTGGCGACGTGAAAGAGATTGAGGCACTGCAAGCCATGATACGAGATGAGTTTGGCATCCAGACGGCATATCACGATGCCGACATGTCAAAACCTGCCGAAATTGAAGCCATGATGAAATTCGCCGTTGAGCGCTTCGGTGCCGTTGACATTCTTGTCAACAATGCTGGCATTCAGCATGTCGCCAATGTGGAAGATTTTCCAGTCGAAAAATGGGATGCCATCATCGCGATCAATTTAAGTGCTGCATTTCATACAACACGCCTTGCATTACCGACAATGAAGGCAAGAAATTGGGGGCGCATCATTAACATTGCATCAGTACACGGGTTGGTGGGCTCTGCGCAAAAATCAGCCTACGTCGCGGCCAAACATGGCATTGTCGGCTTCACTAAGGTTACAGCGTTGGAAACTGCTCAAACTGGCGTGACATGCAACGCAATCTGTCCTGGCTGGGTGTTAACACCATTAGTACAAAAACAAGTGGATGCCCGTGCGGCACAGCAAGGTTTGTCGAATGAGGAGGCAAAGAAAAGTCTTCTCGCTGAAAAACAACCTTCAGGCGAATTCGTCACACCAGAACAATTGGGTGAGCTGGTAGTCTTCTTGTCCAGTGACGCGGCAAGCCAAGTGCGTGGCGTAGCATGGAATATGGATGGCGGCTGGATAGCACAGTAACGCACGACTGATTAGTTTAATAGCTGCTGCATAACAAAAACGGCACCCGCAGGTGCCGTTTTTGTTTTCATGCGGAGACGGTCAATGTACCGCACTCAGATCTAACTCTGCTCCTGTCTTTTGCAACACTTCTTCTGCGCTCACTCCAGGCGCGAGTTCCATTAGTTTCAAACCTGTCGGCGTCACATCAATTACGCCAAGGTCAGTGATGATTCTGTTCACCACGCCGACTCCAGTCAAAGGCAAATCGCATTTTTTCAGAATCTTGTGTGAGGTAGAGCCATCCTTGGCCTTGGCCACATGCTCCATCAAAACGACAACGCGGCGAACACCAGCAACCAAATCCATTGCGCCCCCCATACCTTTGACCATCTTGCCCGGAATCATCCAGTTCGCTAGATCGCCCTTTTCGCTTACTTGCATCGCTCCTAATATAGCGATATTGATTTTGCCACCGCGAATCATTGCAAACGAATCTGCAGAACTGAAGAAGGAAGAGCCGGGCAATGCCGTCACTGTCTGCTTGCCAGCATTGATCAAGTCCGGATCGACTTCATCTTCAGTCGGGAAAGGGCCGATGCCGAGCAAGCCGTTCTCGGACTGCAGCCATACTTCAATATCTTTCGGCACATAATTGGCTACTAGTGTCGGCAAGCCAATGCCGAGATTCACGTAGAAACCATCCTGCAGTTCTTTCGCCGCACGCGCGGCCATTTCATCACGAGTCCATGCCATGTTCGTCCTCCGTCTTACTTTGCACGCGTAGTGCGTTGTTCGATACGCTTCTCTGGGTTCGCATTGACAATGATGCGATGTACGAAGATGCCTGGGGTGTGGACTTGGTCCGGGTCAAGTTCGCCGGTCTCAACCAACTTCTCGACTTCAACCACAGTAATCTTGCCAGCCATCGCGACATTCGGATTGAAATTGCGCGCTGTCTTACGAAATACCAGATTACCGACCTTATCTGCCATATAGGCTTTTACGAGCGATACATCTGCCGTCAACGACCGCTCCATGACATATTGTTCGCCATTGAACTCGCGGACCTCCTTGCCTTCGGCAACGATGGTACCAACACCGGTCTTAGTGAAAAATGCTGGAATGCCCGCCCCACCGGCACGAAGTTTTTCAGCCAATGTGCCTTGCGGGGTAAATTCCAGCTCGAGTTCACCAGACAGGTATTGGCGTTCAAACTCCTTGTTTTCGCCGACATAGGACGAAATCATTTTCTTGATCTGACGTGTTGCCAGCAATTGGCCAAGGCCAAAGCCATCCACACCGGCATTGTTCGAAATCGCCGTGAGATTCTTGACTCCGGAATCACGAAGAGCAGCAATCAGAGCCTCCGGAATACCGCAGAGACCGAAGCCACCAACAGCGATCGTTTGCCCGTCTTTGATAATGCCCGCTAAGGCACTCGCAGCATCTGGATAAACTTTATTCATACCAACCCTCTTCTCTTGGGAATTATCTATAAAAAAGCGGTTTTAATATGCTTGCCAGCATAAGGCGATGGACTACGCAGCACAATACCGTAAAAATACGAATTTTAGCCATCCCATAAAAAGGGCAAAAAAATCCCATGAGCGCTTCATTGGCGATTGATTACGAAACGATCTTCCAGCATGCGCCAGTCGGCATGTGCGTCTCACAGCAACGCGTCATCTTAGCCTGCAATGACGCTTTGGCCGATATGTTCGGCTATCGCATCAGCGAACTGATTGGCCAATCGTTCCGAGTACTTTATCCGACTCTGGACGAGTTCGAGCGAACCGGTGCGCGTATCGTTCCAATCATGAGTGCCACGGGCTACTACTCGGATGAGCGGATCATGAAGCGAGGCAATCAGGAATTGTTTTGGTGTCATGTGAGCGGCCGCTCCCTCATCCATGAGGATCCTCACGGTGCCGGTATATGGACGTTTGAGGATCTCAGCGCCAAGCGCCCTGTCACTGCTGAACTGACCCCGCGCGAACGTGAAATCGCAGCTCTGCTAGTGGAAGGCAAGACAAGCAAATTGATCGCCCGTCAAGTCGGCTTGAGCCCACGTACCGTGGAAATGCACCGGGCTAAGTTAATGCGAAAATTCTCCGCATCCACATCAAGCGAACTGGTACATCGGCTAGTGGGCGGCGTTGCAGGCTGATTCATACTTGACTAGGGGATGGCGCGACCTGCTTACTGTACGCTCAACCCATCGTCAGCAGTGACAATTGAACCATTGATAAAGTGGGCCTCCTCGGAAGCAAGGAACAGCAACAATCCATCAAGATCCTCTGGTTGTCCGAGCCGCTTGCGTGGCAACATGCTGATCTGTGCGCGGCCTTGATCGGTTTGGAAGTATTGTCTGTTAATTTCTGTGTTGATGTAGCCGGGGCAAATTGCATTGACGTTGATACCGTATTTGCCCCATTCGGCTGCCATTGATTTCGTCATATGTACGACGGCAGCCTTGCTCATGCAATAAATGCCAATTTGCGGCAATACACGCAGACCGGCCACAGACGCAATATTAATAATACGATGCTGTTTTTTCGGGTCGGCCTTGGCACGTACCATCATTCGCTTCGCTGCCTCTTGGGCAACGAAAAAAGCGCCCCGCTGGTTGGTGTCCATCACAAAGGCATAGTCATCGGGCGTGACATCGATCAATCGTTGTGTTGTAGACACTCCAGAGTTGTTCACTAGGATATCAATCGGACCAGCCTCGGTTTCTGCATGCGCAATCGCCGATTTGATACTAGCGTAGTCAGTCACATCAAGCGCTACGACATGGGCGGCTCCACCGCCCGCCTCAATTTCCGCGCGCAATTCCTTCAGGCGCTCAACACGGCGCGATGCCAGCACGACCTGCGCCCCTGCCTCCGCAAGAACCTTGGCAAAGCGTGCTCCTAAGCCGCTAGAGGCTCCTGTGACGAGTGCTATCTTGCCTTCAAAATTGACTTCGATACCCACAAGCATCTCCTCCTATTATCTTGCTTTGACTGTGCAGCAGCGCGCGAGACGCTATCATTACACGAATGAATAGGATTAGCGTGCCGCGTCTGGCAATCTAACGCGAAATCCTTGACAATTAGCACGCTCGTTCGATAACACCATTTTACGGTTTGAAAGACCATGACGCAGACCCAGAGCATCTTAGAACAATATGGCCCGCGCGAAGCGATGGAATATGACGTTGTCATCGTTGGGGCTGGCCCTGCAGGCCTGTCAGCGGCAATCCGCGTGAAACAGCTTGCTGCCGAACAAGGCAAGGAAGTTTCCGTTGTCGTATTGGAGAAAGGTTCCGAACCAGGGGCGCACATCTTGTCCGGCGCTGTGATGGATCCGCGCGCTTTGAACGAATTGATCCCAAACTGGAAAGAGCTTGGGGCGCCTTTAAATCAACCAGTGACCGGCGATGATGTGCTGTTTCTTACTGAAACGACGGCCAAGCGCACGCCTGACTGGCTAGTGCCGATGTGCATGCACAATGAAGGCAACTACGTTATCAGTCTTGGGAACCTAGTGCGCTGGTTAGCGCAACAGGCCGAATCGTGGGGCGTAGAGGTATTTCCCGGCTTCCCTGCTGCTGAAGTGTTATACAACGATGATAACTCTGTAAAAGGCGTTGCGACCGGTAACCTCGGTATTGGCAAGGATGGGCAACCGACGGAAAACTTCCAGCTCGGCATGGAGCTTCATGGCAAATACACCCTCTTTGCCGAAGGTGCTCGCGGTCATCTCGGCAAGACTTTAATCAACAAATACACACTCGATGCAGATCGCGACCCAACGAGTTGGGCAATTGGCATCAAAGAATTATGGGAAGTCGATCCCGCCAAACACAAACCCGGACTAGTTGTGCATACCGCTGGCTGGCCGATGGACAGCCAGACGTTCGGCGGCGGCTTTCTCTATCATCTGGAAGACAATAAGGTAACATTGGGCCTAATTGTCGGTCTCGACTATCAGAATCCTTGGCTTAGCCCTTTTGAAGAGATGCAGCGCTGGAAGACGCACCCGAGCATCAAACAATACCTTGAAGGTGGTAGGCGTATTAGCTACGGGGCACGAGCTATCAACAATGGCGGACTGCAAAATCTGCCGAAAACCATATTCCCAGGTGGTGCACTGATTGGTTGCGACGCCGGCTACTTGAACGCCGCGCGGATCAAAGGCAGCCATGCTGCCATCAAGAGCGGCATGTTAGCCGGTGATGCTGTTTTTGCTGCCATCGTCGCCGGGCGCCGGCATGACGAGCTGACGGCCTACCCAGAGGCATTTGAGAAGAGTTGGTTGCACGAAGAATTATTGGGGGCCCGCAACTTCAAGCCTTGGTTCAAGAAAGGCTTCTTGATCGGCTCCTTCATGACAGGTATCGAGCAGTGGCTACTGCCAAAGCTTGGGATCAAAAGTCCGCCTTGGACATTACATAGCAATAAACCAGATCATGCCTATCTACTGCCAGCAGACCAGTGCCGGAAGATCGACTATCCGAAGCCGGATGGCAAGATCTCCTTTGATCGTCTGAGCAGCGTATTTGTCAGCAACACTAACCACGAGGAAAATCAACCATCGCACTTGACGTTGAAAGACCCTTCGGTGCCGGTCAAGATCAATCTAGTCAAATTTGGTGGCCCTGAGAGCCGCTATTGCCCTGCTGGCGTGTACGAATTCGTCAATGACGGGAGCGGCGATCGCCTGCAG
>CBHCMF010000146.1:0-11107 GCA_965974465.1 uncultured Noviherbaspirillum sp. | reverse complement strand
CGGCTGCATGAAAGAAAGCAAACCAGAGTCCAGCAAGCAAGCCCATTTGCGTGTCAGTGGCGAGAAACTCTTTCTTGATAGGTTCAAGAAGCGCCGCTATGATTTGCCGATCGATCGAATAAGACATGATGATGAGCGTCAGAATCATCAGCGAATAATGCGTTCGCCATTGGGAAGGTCTGGGTGTGGCCACGCTAATTTGGGCGTCGCTTAATGGAGGGATGGGTTTCGGCATTTCGCGGCCATGCTGCAAAAATTTTTGCTGGCCTTCCCGCAGCACTGGCTGCAAGACAGCAGGATACCAACGGACGTGCAAACCAGTATAGGATAAAAAAATGCATGAACCGTGGGCTTCAAGCAAGGAGGAGAACCACTATTGTGGTGCTTGAAATTTGCGGTTCTGGTGCAAATTTCCGAAAAAGCCTAAATGATCGTATTGTGATACTTTTCAATTCATGCTGCGAACGCAGCCTCCTAGACTACAGGCGCAACCTGGCCTTGAACGTGCAATCGGTCCAATGCAAACTGGCCTTTGCGAATGCGATGCATTAGGGCAATGCAGAATAAGTCCCTGATTTTTGAATTCGCATGAGTTTCTTACGCATAAATTCAGCAACTGAGGCACTCGGCCCGTTTTTCATTGCCCTTACGGGCATGTTAGTGGGTGTTTCCACCGGCTTTGACCCACTACGGGCGCATCTGTCCCATCAAGCGGCGGCGCGCCAGGCATTCTTGGTCAGCCGCGATAACGCGCCTTGGCAAAGCCCCACAATCGCTTGACCACGACGAGACGAGCACATGCTCGCCCAGCTGATGTTGTTCGAGCAAGCGACACAGACTGGTGCTGTCGCACAGCGCTTCTTCGCAGGCCAGATCGGCCAGGTTGAACCAATGCTGTAGGAAAGGGATGCGCAGCATCCGCCCCAAGCCGATAGGCGGACGACCATTCCCCGGCTTCGGATAATAGGGCTCTATCACTGCGCACAGTGTCTCTCACGACATGACCCGATTCATCGCGCCAGAGACTGGCCGTGCCGCGTCGGCTTGCGATATTGTTCGACTCCTTGATCTTGTGCCATCGCCAGAGTGTGCTGTTTCATCTCGATTTGCTACGCTCGTGATCAATAACGCTAATCACGCTTGGCACCCATCTCGTTTACTTATTCAGCATTGCCTTAATCCGGATGCAAGCGGCGCTGAAAAAGGCGGGAATGGATTACGAATATTTTGCCGATATTTTTGGGATGAAAAGCTTGTGCAAGAAATACCGTTTTGTATCGAAACTCTCGGCGGTATTGTAACCACTCAAGTGCTCGATTCTGGCCGGTGCGTAAAGGTCAATATGAGGCGTGTGATTTTTTCGAGTGAGAGCATTCCGGTAGCAGTAGTTGTGCAGCCGCGTCGACTGCGCATCGCCTGGGATTGTGCGATCGAGATATAACAGTTCATATGCCGGGCCGAGAAATCGACATTGCGTCGGACGTTGCATTCAACGTCACCATGTCTGGCCCCGTCACCCGCGTATGTGAAGGACAAATATCAGCGGCATGCTATGCTGATATTTAAATCGATGATGAAGTAGAACGCCAAAACACGTTCGTTATCAGTGCGTTAAGACTCGCAAATGGCACAAAGCACCTGTCAGACATGCAGCAACAAAGGACACGGCAACGTATCCTTTGCGATCCCAGTCTCTTTGCCAACGAGGGCAGCACCGTTTTCACCCGAAGAACGGGAGCTCCGGGTCTGGCCGAACGATGAACTTTGCGTCGTAGATGACCAGCACTTCTATATCTATGGATCGTTCGACCTTCCGGTCCATAGCCATACGGCCCCCTTCATATGGGGCGCTTGGGCGCTAGTAGATGAGGAGACTTTCTTCCGGTTCCAGGACCGGATGGAAATGAAGGGGGCACGAAATGAATCTCCCTCTTCCCTGCAGAGCTTGGCACCGACATTCCCTTCTACTCGTGCACGCTCGGAATACCTTTGCAGGTGCATATCCAACCAGTCGGCCTCAGGCCGTTGTACCAACTGGAGCATGTAGACCATGACTTGGTCAGGAATCATTGGCATGGCATATCACCTGATCGCGTTGAGGAAATCAGGGCTTGGTTCAACGTAGTAAGAGAGGGCAGCGGGGCCTAATATTTTTCAAGCCGAGTCCGCTTCACACGTCGGTTTAATGCAACGTCAGGAGCTTTTTTGAGTCGACTATACTTTTTGTTACTATTGATTTGGGCACCAGTTGCGTCAGCTGATGTGCATGAATCCTTGGACTTTCAGGAATATACGGTTAGGCCAGAGAGCGAAAGAAGCTTGCTGGTGGCAATCAATAGCGCGTCGCCTGTTCATCGCGGAGGACGGGTATTTCATGGGTATACAACATGGAATGTGCGCTGGAATTTTCGGTGGAATTCCGACAGGAATGGGCTTTGCAAAATTATCGATTCAAAGGTGAGCATTAGTGGAACGATCCTGCTTCCAAAACTTATCGGCGGAACGGGTGCTCAACGAGATCAGTTTGAACGGTACATACGAAACCTGCAGACCCATGAGCTAGGCCACTTCGATATAGGGAAGCGAGCAGCATATGCCATAGACTCATATCTGTTATCGCTACCTTCGAAGAGCACCTGTTCTTTACTCGAAAGTGATGCAAATGAAGGTGCGTATCGCCTTCTGGAAAAACACAAAAAAATTGAAGAGCAATACGATGTTGATACTAGCCATGGAAAAACCCAAGGCGCGTGGCTGTCGTATTAACTTGGCAATGAATGCGCCGCCTCGGACAGCAACGAAGGACTGAGAACCAGTATCCGCAGTGACATCTGGTTATTGATGACATCCGTTCTAGTCGCCTAGTAGCACCGTTCGGCTTTAAGGAAAATGGCTATCAGTACGTTGCAAAACGATGTCGACAGCCCAACAAGGAATTAAATCGATTTTTCGATTAGCTAGCTTTGCAAGCGTGTAAGACATCGGTGCCCGATTTAGATTAAAAGCTGTATTGGATTAAGTAGAGTAGCGGCTGGGGCCGCTTGATAGAGGCGAGAGTTCTCTGTGAGTTCATCTATGTCCGTTTAACCGCACGGATGACTCAATAGGGGGACTCTAAAGGAGACTTCAATTTGGAACTCGTATTTTTGACAATTGCAGGCATACTCGGTCTTATTTTCGCTATGATGGGGGGAGTTATCTTCTTCCGCAGCATCTTTCCTGGCAATTGGGATAAGGTCATGGGACATATTGAGAAAGTGGTGATAGAAGAAACCAACGACGGAGTCGATAAGCCACGTTTTCGTGGGCGAGTTGAATATATCTATGTTTACCTTGCCGTCCTACGGCATGGATATACATATGTCGGATACTCAAGTTTCACTCGAAGTGACGTTAAGGAAGAACTAAGTTCCTACCATCTGGGCCAGTGCCTGGAGATCTATGTGTACAAAAAAATTCCTTCCATAAGTACGCTAACTCCCGGCATCAATTATTCAAGCTTTGCTTGTATGATTTTTGGTATTGCGCTAATTGCGTTCTCTTTGTATCAAACATTTATATTTGCGCATTAGCATCATGAGACAGAGTGCAAGAAAAATGAAGCCGTCTCCCAAGGGCCATGAGCTTACCCACATTTTCCGGATACCAACGACTTCATCAATCCACTAGCCTACTTCGTTAGATCCTTCCTCGCTTAACAGCAACATTTATCACAAAGGAAGTACCGTGAAAAAAATACTACTGGCAATTGCTCTCGTAGTCATCGGCGTAGTGAGTTACCACAAATTTTTCAACGATCAGCATGAGCAAGGCACTAACGCAAAGAGTGACGGTGTTGGAGAAGCCGTTATTAATTCTGCGCTGCGTGTTTCCGAGCTGGACGTCAGTGCCCTTTCAGGAATAACGGAAAAGCTCAAAGGCGCCTGTTCCAGAAACAAATATGGGCTTAGTGAAAATGCATGTATTCAAGCAATCGAGGACCGGAAATTTGAATGTTCGCAGCAAACTGCACAACAGTATCCGGGGCAATTGTCAGACGTAAACAGAATGCAAGAAGTAGCCTCTAGCTTCGTTAAGTGCATATTTGAAAAGTAGGTCTTTGATTTTTTGGGCAATACATCGAACACTGCGTATATATTCCCCTTACACTGCCCACCCGTGATCTCAGAAGACATCGCCAACGCGGCGCGAAAGAGTGTTCTCTGCTGGTTAGCAACCTGCAGCGCGGACGGACAACCAAACGTCTCACCGAAGGAGGTCTTCGCGCCGTTCGACAGCAACCACTTGGTCATCGCGAACATCGCCTCGCCGGTCAGCGTCAGAAACATCATCAAAAACCCACAGGTCTGCGTCAGCTTCATCGATGGATTCGCGCAAAAAGGGTTCAAGCTCGTGGGTACTGCGCGGAACGTCCCCAAGGACCATCCTGAGTTTGAAACATGGGCGACGCCACTAATACCAATGACGCAGGGTCGATTCCCAATCCACAGTGTCATCGTTGTGCACATACGCGCCACTGACGCGATTGTCGCCCCCAGCTATAGGTTGTTTCCCACTGAAGTTACTGAACAATCTCAAGTGGCATCGGCTATGCGCACTTACGGTGTACGTCCTGCCGCAGACAATGGTGCCTAACTCTTCTGTCAAAGCGAGGTCTCACGGCAGGATGCCGACCCCGAGAACTGAAGAAGGCCCTGCAGCGGAGGGAGAAGGCGTTGGCGGAAACGGCGGCACTGCTGGTGCTGAGCGCGGGTTGCCATAGATCCCATGCTCGGCGCATTTCTCGTCATGAACTGCCTTGCCTAAGTATTAGCGCACACTCAGCTTCTCGGCGCCGAACAAGACCTTTCAGAACATGCCCTCCGCCATGCACCCACTTACGAAGCTCAGCAGGTACCGCATCCCAATCGTCCGCATTGATACGCTTGCGCAGCGTTGAAGCCTTCAACTTGCCGGTACCAAGGTTGAACGCAAAGTCAATGATTGCTGCGAGTCGGTATGGGTCCCTGATGCCGGGGCACAGTTTGAGGACCGCCGGCAGGTAGACATGGCGCACCAGGTGCAGCAGCATGGCCTCGGCGTCTTGCTTTGTGATCGGTGGATCCGTCAGCTTTACCGGTCTGCCATCCAAGTAATAGGTGCTGCCATAGCCAATCGTAGGAATACCAGCTGGGCATAGGTAGGGGTTGAGAAACAGTCCCTCAAAGTGCCGACACAGCCCTGCAGTGACCGCAACAGCTAACCCGAAAAATTCGGCCCGTTTCATTTTCCACGCCTGAACAAAGTGCGATCAGCGACAAACACGCCTAGCGCGGCACCGGCCAACTCCCAGCCAGCCGCATCCAGTGTCCAATCGTGGCGATAGTAATGCAAACTGATAAGGATCATGCACTCCGTTGCCAGTGCAGCGCGCACAGCCGAATTCCACGCATCCACCCATCTGTATCCAGTCGATTTGCCTGTCAATTTCACACCAGTATGAAAGGTGTCGGCATCGATCTTCGTCAGGTCAAGCTCGCCCTGCACCCGAATCGATTCGACCCCAAGATCATGCTGTAGGCGAATTGATTCAAGATTGCGCGCATGTTGTTTGTCATCCTGCTCTGCCTGAAAGCGCATGCGCTCCATCTCATGCTTATGATCCTGGTACGTCGTCCATGCTGAGCTGAGCTCCCCCCATATCATCCGAAATACGGAACCGCTTAAAAATGAAAGCAATGCACCCATGATGACCTCCTATTTTTCCCACCTTGCGCCGACCACGTCAGATAAACACAACCAACAACCGCCACATACTATTCGTTGAGCTACTCTCGCAACGCCTCTTCTATGGAGGCCATTTGTACAAGCTTGTCGATGTCCGCCATGGCTAAAAAGAAAAACCCGCCGAAGCGGGTTGTTGTGACATTCACAGGTTGAAAGTGAGTCTGGGTTCGTTCTACTCTTGATCGAGTGGTACTGCGGCGACCGTAATCGAACGAGGAGGAACTCCCGCCTTGTGTCGCATCTTACTGCCCCCCTCCGCCCTGCGCTTCTTCAACCACACAGCGACACCCGACACGACCAACAGCAACGGTACCAAGCCGCACAATGCCCAAACGATGCGCCCAGGTAGCCCAAGGAACTGTCCAGTATGCAAAGGAAACTGCCAAAGTGCATAAGTGTCCCCCGCCGCCTGATTAGCCGGTTCGCTGATGCGCAGCACGGCGCCGCTTATCATCGAAATGAATACGGTTGTGTTGCCATATACCCCCACATCGCCGGGCCGCTTCAGATAAACCCAGTAGACGCCTTTTTCATGGCTTGCACGGATGCGTTGAACCACGCCTTCCGGACGTGCAGTCTGTGCTGCGGCAATCGCCTCTTCTGGCTTAATCGTCTGCGCCGGCATAGGTTGCGTTGGCAGTGTGCTCGGATACCATGGGGTTGTCGGCAATAACGCGGCAGCTGCCGGCCTCACCGCATAATTCATATTCCACCATAAACCTGTCCAGGTAACGATGACCAGCACCACAGCACTCAACATGCCGCCCGCTCGATGCAAATCGTAGAATGTTCGATAGGCGCTTGCCGATAACTTGACCGAGAAGACTTGCTTCCATTTTCCGCGCGCGGGCCATGCCAAATACACGCCCACCAGCATGCTGACGAGCCACAGCAGGCAGACAATCCCCAGTACCTTGTCGCCGGTTTCCCCTAAATGCAGCGAGTAATGCACGCGATACAAGAATGGCATCAAGTGTTCCGGTGCGACGCTGACGGTCTCTGTATTGCGCTCACCAAGCACAATTCCGCGGTAGGGGTCGAAAAATACTTCATTAATCGGCAGGCTCCCTGCCCCAGGCCGTGGCCCTAGAGACAACAGCACCGATGCGTCGGGCCGGTTCGGCAGCGTGATACCGGTCACCTGCGCTAGCGGATAACGAGCCTCGGCGTCGGCGACCAGCATGGACAACGGAAGCGCCGCAGTAGAGGCAGGGCTTACGCGATACCATGTTGGGTTGAGCCAGCCGTCGAGTTCTCGTACAAACGAGATTGCCGTGCCGGTCAGCCCAGAAACCACCACAAAAACAGCGATCGCCAAGCCGACCCAACGGTGCAGCAGCGACCAGATTTTCCGATATGTCTTCACTTGGGATTGGCCCCTTACGTTTCAAATAGCAGTCAGTATTTTCTTTTTTGTGTTCGACGATCAGAGCGCTATCTTTGCGAGAGCATCTAACGTACGAAGGGATCCCAACATCGACATGTCAATCGGGCGCAAGCCAGAATCCAGCCCCGTGTCATCGATGGTAATTGCTCACCTATTTTCGACATTTTCAACACAAATAAGAATTATACTCATTTGCATTAACAAGGCACGAGGGACGAGCCAATTTGCACATCGCTCCCTGACCGGGTAATACGGAGGAAGCTAGCTTCCTCCGACGACCAAAAGGAAACACCTTCCCACTACAGCCGTCCTACGTCGCATCCTCGATGCCTTCATCGATGCCTAGGATCTTGAACGACTCGCCGCCGGTCGCGGTATTGGTTCCCCCGGCATTTGTCAGCGTGATTGTTGGAGAATAGGTTCCCGGTTTAACTCTTGCAAACACGATAGCGAACGTCCCTGCACCAAGCGTTAATGCACTTGGGCCCAGCGTCTCGCCGCCCACCGTGGCGGTGATCGTCGCGGCCCCGGATGTCGGCGTATTCTCCGTCGTGCCTCTGATCGTGACCTTCTGTCCGTCTACCACGATACTTGTAATGACACCGGTCGGTGCGATGGCCGGAGCAGCCGCATTAAAGCGAATACTGCCAGGATTGCTCAAACCACCATTATTCGTGACGCTGATTGTCTTCGTGCCACTCGATGCCGCCGTATAGGTGAACGTCGAGGTTGGGTATGCGGCGCTTATGGTCACGGACGTGGGAGTAAATGTACCGCCACTACTTCCATCGGATGGCGTCACAGTCACTTTGATCGGGATACCAATAATGCCGTTCGCGCCCACCCTGAACTTGCTCGATGCAACGCCCACAGTGCCCGATGTCGGACCCGTCATCGTGATTGCCGTTGCATCAGCAGCACTCGCACTGAACTCGTCAATGTGCAGTCCGACGGTACCGCTCGCCGTCTGCCCGCCCGTGTCCGCATAAATGCCAGGTTTCCCTGCTTCTGTGATGGATGTGTCCGTTACGCTGATTTTTAACACGCCATCGACGTACACTTCTATTGTGGACCCAACCATGTTTAGTACAACGCTGAACACATTGCCGACGCTAAGCGATTGAGCAGCAGTACTCCCGAGTTGGGTCGATGTCCCATTGATCGTCTTGTATAGTTGCCAGCCGGTCCCCGCCCTCAGTCTTACCAAGTACGCTGTGTTCGCAGAGGTAGATTGCCGCCCCAACAACCCAATGTTGTAATTGGTCGCTGTAGATAAAACGTGAAATTTTGCTCTGACTGAATAATCTGCGTCGTACGGATAAGCGTTACTTTTAAAATAACGGATCGGTGTCGTAGAACCAGCGCGACCTCGATTACTGGTAATAACCATGTCACCGGTAAGCCCGGTGACTTTTACAAATCCTGTATCGACGGATTGTATTGTCGCGCCTTCGGCCCCGGTAAATGCAAAAGTGGTGAACTGTCCCATTTTTTACTCCATTTCCTGATTTGCTTCGTCTGATATCACGGTCCATTCAACGACATGTTTGGAGGCAGACAGACGATAAGAAACACCGCCTGCTCCACCGCCAATCCCGTGAGAGAAATATGCGTGTGTCCTCATCTGACACTCCTTTACGGCAAAGCGATCGTGAACCCCGCAGGGAACCGGAACTTGTATTCATAGCCAGTGCCTGCATTCATGCGGTCAATAATCGTCTGTTCAAATCCATCGATCATCGTGCATGCCTGGGCCACGCCGGGGAAATTCAGTTCAGGAAAGTGATCACGGAAACCGTAGATCGCTTGCATATGCAGATGCTGATACTGACTGCGCTCGCTCGTGTATCCGTCCTCCCCTTGATACGGGGTGCCGTCCGCGTTGGTTACAAGATCTGAACCATCGTCCGGCTGCCGTGTGGCCGCCCACTCATACCAATCTGCTGGCACAGTAATCGGCGTTGACGCTGGAATCGTTGGGCCCAGTGTTACGCGGCCGTCTTGGTTCCGCCCCTCTGTCGCTAGCATCTGCGTCACAGTGTATTTGCCTAAGCAGTTCAGAATAAAGTCCAACGCGGCATTGCACTTCAAGGTGCCGTCAGCACTTGTTTTGTTGCGCATCGCGGCCATGCAACCGGTTGTTTTCATCAGCACCAGCACCCCAAACAGATACAACAATTTAGAGTCACTGGTGGCACTCAGCCTATGGTCAACTCCACCATTGACGGAAATTTCCATTCCGACCATACCGAGGTTTCGCAGACACGTCAGTTCCAGACTGTTGTACTTCGCATGCGAGGGCGTTGTCGCTGGCACGACGACGTTGTCATACACGCTTTCCAATTCGATCTGCCAGATCTTCTCCACATCTGCGCGACTCATCAATAAGGGATGTGCACTCGCTTGCTTCCACATAAAAACAAGAGGAAGCCAGCGCCACGCATGTTCGCGCGTGAGGAAGAATCCAGAGGAGACGTCTGCCGTGTTGGCGGGATAGTAGATCGGATTTGTCCCTGGAGCCGCATTCGTTGTAGCAGACATCACCACCGCGAAATAACGCATTTTCTGACTGATCGCGTGCGCCACAGAATTAAAATGGGTGAAGAACCAGCCCGGTGACTCATACGCATGGAGATGATCGACCATCCAGCCATGATAGTGATGCTTACCGTTTTTGTCGGGTGGTGGCCATGTTCCGCCATTCGGGATCGTCTGCGTGTGGATCTTTTTATCTAGCCCGGTGCTGACTGTTTGTGGGTTGTAATAGCCGTAGGCATATTTCCATTGTCCATATGCAGCTTCCGCAGTAGGCAACATTTCAAGCGTTTTCGCATCACGAACATAGTGGTGGCCGTGATTGAAGAAGCCTTTACCATACGCATCGAGCAGCGTTCTATACGGCACATTCCCTTGTACGCGTACCCCTGTCGGATCGGTCATGTACATGGCAAGTATCGACGGTACATGGAAGCGATTGAAGCGCTGTCCACCCGGCCCTGCGTACCAGTCATGCGCGCAATTCATTGCACCCGGTTCGTAGTCCCAGCCGACCGCACGTATTGGGCGATTTACACCATCACTGCCATCTGGAAGACCAGGGCTCGTCGGTGGATCAAGATAAGGGTCCGTTAATGGATCAAGAGAATCTGTGGAGGATGAAGCAATCATCGCCCAACGTGGCATCGCCATCAACTGAAGGAACCCGTTGTATTGGCTACGCTCTGACCCAAAGCTGGGAATCGCCGCATTACTGCAAACATTCTTTCGATACTGCTTTGGCCGCATCGCTTTCGACGCATCAGTGCCAGCGTAATACTTGCGAGCATTGGTCGAAACAGCAAGCCTGTGCGATGTGTGCTGCAACATCATCGAAACATGGACGTGCGGCCTCCATGCATGTGTTGCATCACGTGTCTGCGACAAACTTGGCGAATTGACCGGCAGTCCGTCCCGCATTTGGAACGTATGCCAGATGGATCCATCTGCCATTTCAACGACGATCTTAAACGGCGGCATGAATGTGTTGTCTGTGCTCGCGTTATAGGTATTCATTGCAGGGTAAGAAGCCCACCTATTCGCTCCTGGGGAAAATGGAATGAGCACCTGATACACGGGGTCTGTACCTTCATCATTGCAGCTTGCCGGCAGCTTAAATCGATGAAACCCGATATCGAACGTATCGCCGTCGCTACCTATACTGACCACCTGTGTTGATCGGGTGTACGGAATCGGTCCGAGTTCCGCGTTTTTCTCGACATCCTCGAATACGATGTTTGCTTGGGGCTCATCAAAATATACCGTTTGCCTGGTTCCCAAAGAGCCACTTGACCAGTCCTGATATATCAGCTTGTAAGGCGCCGTCGGATCACCAGCAGGCAACGTACTTGGCGCATTGATGTGCGCGTCCGGCAAAAAGCCAAGGCCAGACACACCGTCAAGATTCGACTCAATAAT
>CBHCMF010000145.1:0-11397 GCA_965974465.1 uncultured Noviherbaspirillum sp. | reverse complement strand
TTCGTCAATGATGGTGACAGAGAACGCTTACAGATCAACGCGCAAAACTGCGTGCATTGCAAGACCGGTGATATCAAGGATCCGACACAAAATATTGTGTGGATCACGCCGGAAGGTGGCGGCGGGCCGAATTATTCCGGCATGTAACAAAAAAGCCGCAATGCGGCTTTTTTGTATTTTGGACTTTTACGGTCGCCATAGTCCTTGGGCAATTTTCTCCAGCCAGAACGTGCCGATGATTGTCTTCACATCGGTGATTTTTCCCGTGCGCACCCAGGCCAGCATGTCCGGCACGGTGGCAGTGAACGTCTCAAGGAACTCACCTTCGTCAAGCTTACTTTCCCCCGCCGTCAATCCCTGTGCAATGAAAATATCGAGATGTTCGTCTGAATAAGCAATGGCATTATGAATGGTGCAAACAAAGCGCCAATCAGTCGCGGAATAACCTGTTTCCTCTTGCAGTTCCCGCTTTGCACAGACAAGTGGATCTTCACCAGGATCGATTTTTCCAGCAGGGAATTCGATAAAAACATCATGCAACGGATAGCGGAACTGCCTTTCCAAAAGCACCGAGCCATCGTCGAACAAGGGTAAGATCACCACAGCTCCCGGGTGCCGGATATATTCCCTCTTCGATTGCTTTCCATTAGGCAGATGTACGGTGTCGCGTTGCACCTGTAGAAAGTGCCCTTGGTATGCAATTTCAGTATCGACTTGGACTTCTTTGAGATGGAGATCCACGCATGCACTCCAGCAGAAATAAATTACGTTATTTTACTTTACGACAGGGAATTGAAATTACCAAAAGTCAACCGTGCCGCTTGCGTAAATACCGAAACACAAATCCAGGAAAACTAAATACGACGAACAGACAAGCTGTAACGGCATAGAATTCCCAATGTTGCGAAAAGACATTGCCCATATTGGCCTCGAGCAGATAAGCAACACCAAGAACGAGGAAGTAAAAAATAATTAGCTCAAAAAGCCGCAGCCAGAACGACTTGATCGGCTTTTTAAGAGAGAAAAGCGCAAATAAGCGCTCATTCAAGAAAGGCAAGTTGGCGGTAACTACCGCCAACAAGATCACGAGCCAGCTTGAGAGAGAGACATCCACCGGAACTATACGCGGTAGCCGACTTAGGCACCGATGGTTTTGGCGATTGCCGTTGCGCATACCGCCATCAATGGCCCAGGCAATACACCTAACACAAGGACTGCAAGGCCATTGGCGCTCAGCATAACGCGCACATCACTGCTTGCTACGATCTGAGTTGTATCGATCGGATCATCGAAGTACATAACTCTGACCACGCGCAGATAGTAGAACGCCCCAATGAGCGACAACAGAACGGCTAGCACGGCAAGCCACACGTGACCGGCATCCAACACCGCTTGCAGTACCGCAAATTTTGCGTAGAAGCCAACGGTTGGAGGAATACCTGCCAACGAGAACATCAGAATCAACATGACGAATGCAAACCATGGGCTGCGCTGATTCAGACCCTTAAAGTCATCAATATTCTCAGCCTCAAATCCAGATCGCGCCAACAGCATGATCACACCGAAAGTTCCGAGCGTGGTAAGCACATAGGTAACCGCATAGAACATTGCTGAACCGTAGGCATCGTCAGGTACAACAGCACTTCCATTCGCCACGCCCGATAGCATACCGAGCAGCATGAATCCCATTTGCGCAATCGTTGAGTACGCCAGCATGCGCTTAAGGTTAGTCTGCACGATAGCGGTAATATTCCCAACTGCCAGGGATAAGATGGCGAGCACAGTGAGCATCTGCTGCCAATCAATCACCTGAGAGAATAAGCCTTCTACGAGCAAACGGATAATAATGGCGAAGGTGGCCAGTTTAGGCGCTGCGCCGAGCAGCAATGTCACTGCAGTCGGAGAGCCTTGATATACGTCGGGTACCCACATGTGGAAGGGTGCGACACCCAACTTGAATGCGAGACCGGCGACAACGAATACGATGCCAAATACCAATACAGTCTTGTCCGTGGGACTGGACTTTGTAGCATTTGCTATTTCGGTCAGATCGAGCGAGCCTGTAGCACCATACAGCATGGACAAACCATAGAGCAAGAAGCCTGAAGCGAGAGCACCAAGAACGAAATACTTCATAGCTGCTTCGGTGGACACCGAATGGCTACGGCGCAAGGCTACCAATGCATACAATGATAAGGACATCAGCTCCAGACCAAGGTAAATGATGAGGAGATTGTTTCCCGAAATCATAACCATCTGACCAAGCAGGGCAAACAAAGCAAGGACGTAGAATTCGCCGCCAATTGTGCCGCCCAGCATATTTCGATCTGTCGCATATTGACGCGAATAGATCAGCGTCATGCCAACTGCCACATACGAAAAGATCTTCAGCAGATTAGACATCGGATCGGATACGAACATGTTGTTAAACGTATAGGTAACCGGACTACCGAAATCCGAAACGCTAAGCGCGATACAAACAAACAATGTCGCAATTGACAAGACATATGTGACATAACGTTTAGCGTCTGTCAGGAACATGTCTATCAGCAGGATTGCCGAAGCGGCAATCACCAGGAAAATTTCCGGATACACCGGGACCAGATTCAGGTTATTCATGGTTCAATTCACTTTAGAAATCGCGACATGCTTGAGCAGGTCATCGACCGACGTCTGCATGACGTCGGTGAACGGCGCTGGATACAATCCCATGGCGAGCACGGCGATTGCCAGCAGCCCCAGCATGAAGAATTCACGAGCATTGAGATCCTGCAGCTGAGCTACCTGTGTATTGCTAACCGCGCCGAACACAACACGCTTAACGAGCCACAAGGAATAGGCTGCCCCGAAAATCAGAGCAGTCGCTGCCAGCATACCGATCCAGAAATTGAACTTCACTGCGCCAAGAATCACCATGAACTCACCGACAAAACCGGAGGTCGCCGGCAGGCCACAGTTCGCCAGCGAGAATAAAACAAAGAACGCTGCAAACTTCGGCATCGTATTGATTACTCCGCCGTAGTCGGCAATCTGGCGAGAGTGCATGCGATCGTACAGTACGCCGATGCAGAGGAACATCGCCCCCGATACGAAACCATGCGAAATCATCTGCACAATGCCGCCCTGCGTAGCCATGTCGTTGAACACGAAGAAACCAAGCGTCACAAAACCCATGTGCGCAATCGAAGAATAAGCAACCAGCTTCTTCATATCCGCTTGAACCAGCGCGACCAAACCAACATAGATCACTGCGATTAAAGATAGCGTGATGATGAAGGTGGACAGCGAATGGCTCGCATCAGGCGCAATGGGCAACGAAAACCGCAAGAAGCCGTATGCGCCTAGTTTCAACATGATCGCGGCCAGCACGACGGACCCGCCTGTAGGTGCTTCGACGTGTGCATCCGGCAACCAGGTATGGACTGGCCACATCGGGACTTTGACCGCAAACGCCATCAGGAACGCAAAGAAGATGGGGATCTGCACTTCTAACGGCAACGGCAATTTATGCCATGCAAGAATGTCGAAACTGCCACCCGACTTGTTGTACAGGTACAAGAGTGCAACCAGTGTCAGCAAAGAGCCGAGCAAGGTATAAAGGAAAAACTTCACTGCTGCATAGACGCGATTGGCACCACCCCATACGCCGATGATAATGAACATCGGGATCAGAGTCGCTTCGAAAAACACATAGAACAAGAGCCCGTCCAACGCGCAAAACACGCCAATCATCAAGCCAGACAGGATCAGAAATGCGCCCATATATTGGGCCACGCGCTTCTCGATCACCTCCCAACCGGCAATGACGACGATCACGGTAATGAATGCTGTCAACAGCACAAACCAAACCGAAATCCCGTCGATGCCGAGAAAATATTGGACATTGAAACGCTCAATCCATGTAGCCTTTTCGACGAACTGCATTCCATGTGCCGCCTTATCGAATCGCGAAATCAAAGGCAATGTCACAAGGAAGCTAAGAATGGAGCCGATTAGAGAAACGGCTCGCACCAATGCAGGATTTTCGTCGCGGCCGAATGCCAGAACGAACAGACCGAACGCGATAGGACACCAGATCGCGAGGCTCAGGAGAGGAAAAGTTGACTGCATCATGATTGTAATTTGCTTTACTTCGCCAACTTATTTGGCAAACGACGGGAACGGCATGAAATAAATCAGGAAGAACAACACACCGAGAATCATTACGAATGCGTAGTGATAGATATAACCAGTCTGGAAGTAACGGATCACCGCCGAGAACCAGCCAACAAGCTTGGCACTACCGTTAACAATCAAACCATCAATCAATGCTCGGTCACCCCCGCTCCAGAGGCCGCGGCCCAATAGAACGGCGCCTTTGCCAAACACGACCTCATTGATCTTATCCATGTAGTACTTGTTATCGAGGACGGCGTAAATTGCACGGAACTTAGCGTAGAACCACGCCGGCACTTTTGGATTCACCATGTAGCAGTAATACGATGCAGCCACACCTGCCAAGGCCAGCCAGAAAGGCAGTGTCGTAAATGCGTGCAGTCCCATTGCCCAAGCCCCGTGGAAAGCGTCATTTAGTTCCTTCATCGCGTGATGGTTCTCGCCAACGAAAATCACATTCTTGAAGAAATCGCCATGCAACATCGGCCCAATGGCCATAAAGCCGATGACGACAGAAGGAATAGCCAATAGCGCCAACGGCACGGTGACCACCAGAGGTGCTTCATGTGGTTTCTCGCCCGGGGCCAAACCATGATGATGATCATCGTGACCATTGTCATGACCATGATGATGATCATGCGCCTTTCCAAACCGCTCCTCGCCGTGGAATACAAGGAAGTACATACGGAATGAGTAGAAAGCTGTTACAAATACACCAGCCAGCACCGCGAAATTGGCAAAGCCTGCACCTGCGATGTGTGTCGCATGAACAGCTTCGATGATGCTGTCCTTCGAATAGAAACCAGAGAAGAACGGCGTACCGATGAGCGCGAGTGAGCCGAGCAACGAGGTAACCCATGTAATTGGCATGTATTTACGTAGGCCACCCATGTTGCGAATATCCTGATCATGATGCATGCCAATGATGACTGCCCCGGCACCGAGGAACAACAGCGCTTTGAAGAAAGCGTGTGTCATCAAGTGAAATACAGCCACCGAATAAGCGGAAGCCCCTAACGCAACCGTCATGTAACCGAGCTGAGACAAAGTCGAATACGCCACCACGCGCTTGATGTCGTTCTGGATGATGCCAAGGAAGCCCATGAACAGTGCGGTAATCGAACCAATAACCAGCACGAAAGACAAGGCAGTATCGGACAGTTCAAACAGTGGAGACATCCGCGCCACCATGAAGATGCCTGCCGTAACCATGGTCGCCGCATGAATCAGCGCAGAAATCGGCGTCGGACCTTCCATCGAGTCAGGCAGCCAAACATGAAGTGGGAATTGTGCGGATTTACCCATGGCGCCAATGAACAAGCAGATGCAGGCAACTGTCAGCAGCATCCAATCCGTGCCTGGCAGCGTCAGATTTGCCAGCTCGTCTTTCTTTGCGAACACTTCGCCATAATTCATTGAGCCGGCATACGCCAATAGCAACCCGATACCAAGAATGAATCCAAAGTCACCGACCCGATTCACCAGGAACGCCTTCATGTTTGCGTAGATCGCCGTCGGGCGTGTATACCAGAAACCGATCAGCAGATAAGACACGAGACCCACAGCTTCCCAGCCGAAGAACAGCTGTAGGAAGTTATTGCTCATAACGAGCATCAACATCGAGAAAGTGAACAACGAGATGTATGAAAAGAACCGATTGTAGCCTTCGTCTTCCGCCATATAACCGATTGTGTAAATGTGCACCATCAGCGAAACGAAGGTCACCACGCACATCATCATCGCAGTCAAGCTGTCAACCAGGAAGCCCACTTCCAGCTTGAGCCCCATCACCGTCATCCAGTTATAAACAGTACCGTTGTATGTAGCACCGTCCATGACGGCAAGCAAGGTCTGGAAAGAAATGATAAAGGCAATCAGCACACCAAGAATTGTTACCGAATGCGACGCGGTACGGCCAATCTTGTTGCCAAAGAATTTGGTTCCAAACAGACCTGCGATTGCAGCACCCGCAAGAGGTGCCAACGGCACAGCCAATAAAACATTAGGGTTAAGTTGCCCCGCCATGATGGACCTTGTCGTTATTTTTTGTGATTAACCTTTGAGTCTATCGAGATCTTCGACATTGATGGTGTCCAGATTACGGAACATCACCACCAAGATGGCGAGACCAATCGCAGACTCTGCGGCAGCCACAGTAAGGATAAAGAAAACGAAAATCTGCCCTGCTGCATCCCCCAGATAACTGGAGAAAGCGATGAAGTTCATGTTAACCGCCAGGAGCATCAGCTCAATTGCCATCAACAACACAATGATGTTCTTGCGGTTAAGGAAAATCCCGACGATTGAGATCGCAAACAGGATGGCTCCCAGGATCAGATAATGTGCAAGCGATAAAGCCACGGTGCTCCCCTTATTTTTTTTCTGTCGCCAGAGCAGCTGGCTGCGAGCTGCCATTGGCACGCTCGGAATCCGCTTTCATGCTCACGATACGCACGCGCTCGTTGCGCTTGACTTTGACTGCAGCAGCTGGATCAAGGTACTTGCTGTCCTTGCGCCGGCGCAGAGTCAACGCGACAGCGGCAACGATTGCCACCAGCAGCACGACCGCGGCGATTTCAAATGCGTAGATATACTGGGTATAAATCAGCTTGCCGAGTTCCTTGGTACTACCGATATGTGCAGATGCGGCCGGCATTTGTGCGTCATAAGACCAGAAACCATGCAGCAGGACCGCAGCCATTTCGAGAACGATGACCACACCAATCGTCGCGGCCAACGGAAAGTATCCCCAAAAGCCTTCCCGCAATTTATCCATATTAATGTCAAGCATCATGACGACGAACAGGAACAAGACCATGACGGCACCGACGTAGACGAGTACCAGCACGATCGCGAGGAATTCGGCCTTGAGCAGAAGCCACACACCTGCCGCCGAGAAAAAGGACAGAACCAAGAACAGTGCAGCATGCACTGGGTTCCGGTCTGTGATGACACGCGTCGCAGCGAACACCAAAATCGCCGAAAGCACGTAAAACAAAGCAGTTTTAAATTCCATAGTGGACCAAGTAGTCAGAGCTGTATGCAGGCCAAGTATTAACGATATGCGGCATCGGCTGCACGCGCGGCAGCGATATCTTTTTCGTAACGGTCGCCAATCGCTAACAGCATCTCTTTCGTATAGTAGAGATCGCCGCGCTTTTCACCGTGGTATTCCAGAATGTTCGTCTCCACAATCGAATCAACCGGGCAGGATTCTTCGCAGAAGCCGCAGAAAATACACTTGGTTAGATCGATGTCATAACGCGTAGTACGACGAGTGCCATCGTCACGCTCGGCGGACTCAATCGTGATGGCCATCGCTGGACAAACGGCTTCGCATAGTTTGCACGCAATGCAACGCTCTTCACCGTTCGGGTAGCGGCGTAGTGCATGCAGACCGCGAAAGCGCGGTGACAGCGGCGTTTTCTCTTCCGGGAATTGCACCGTAATCTTGCGCGCAAACATGTAGCGACCGGTTAAGGCCAAGCCTTTGAGCAACTCTCGGAGCATTAAGCTTCCGAAAAAATCTTTAATGGCTTCCATCTTGATCAGCCTCTATTCTTTACTTCCAAATGTTCCACGATGTCTGCATCCACCCAGCCACAATTACCAAGTAGGCCAAAGTCAGCGGAATAAATACCTTCCAGCCAAGGCGCATGATCTGGTCATAGCGATAGCGCGGGAACGATGCGCGCGCCCAGATGAACAGCGACACCACGAAGAATGTCTTCACGCCCAACCAGATCCAGCCAGGAATCCAATCAAGAAAAGCAACTGGCGACGCCCAACCACCCAGGAACATTAAAGACGCCAGCATCGAGATCAGGATCATGTTGGCGTATTCGGCCAGGAAGAACATAGCGAATGACATACCTGAGTATTCGACCATGTGGCCGGCGACGATCTCCGATTCGCCTTCAACGACGTCAAAAGGATGGCGATTGGTTTCGGCAATTCCTGAAATGACGTAGATGACGAAAATCGGCAACAGCGGCAGCCAATTCCAAGACAGGAACGAGAATCCCTTCTCTGCGAAATAGCCTTTGCTCTGTGCCATCACGATATCGGTCAAATTCAAGCTGCCCGACACCATCAAGACGATTACCAAGGCAAAGCCCATGGAAATTTCGTACGAAACCATCTGTGCCGATGCGCGCATTGCGCCGAGGAAGGCATACTTAGAATTGGACGCCCATCCAGCAATAATTACGCCATACACTTCCATGGAGGTGATTGCCATCACGAATAGCAAGCCTGCATTGACATTGGCCAGTACGGTATCTGGACCGAATGGAACCACAGCCCAAGCAGCAAGCGCAGGCATGATGGTCATGATTGGTGCGATCACAAACAACGCCTTGTTAGCACGTGCCGGCACCACAATTTCCTTCAACAGGAGCTTCAGTCCATCGGCGATCGGTTGCAAAAGACCTGCAGGTCCGACACGATTTGGGCCAAGACGGATGTGCATCCATCCAATCATCTTACGCTCCCACAGCGTGAGGTAAGCGACACATCCCAGCAGTGGCAGCACTACGGCAACGATTTTAGCCAAGGTCCAGATGAGCGGCCAGACGCCGCCGAACAGGCTTTGTCCAGTTGCGTTGATGGTCATGAACATTTCATCCATTACGCTTTCTCCACACTGAGCGCGCCGAACATGCCGCCCAAAGCGGCGGTCGTTGCATGTGCAGCAGATACACGAACCACATTTTCAGGCAGCTTGGCATCGATTGCAGCAGCTAACACCGCAGTTCCCTTCCCCTGCGTAACCTTGATTTGCTCGCCATGCGCAACCCCTAGTTTCTGCGCCAGTACCGGCGATAGCGAGGCTTTAGGTGACTTGGCATCAGACGTCAATTGCAGGGATTCGGCACGGCGGACAATGGCATCCGTGAAATAAATCGGTACATCGGCAACGCGCTCGATCTGCGTCGATGCATTCAATTTTTCGGCTTGCGGTTGCACGTTTGCAAAATTATTCAGACGTGATTTGAGATCGGCCTCCTCGGCGATCTTCGTACCGAGCAATTCGATACGGATCTCTTCTGACGTTTCGTAATTGAACCCTGACAGTCCCAGCAAATTACCAAGCACGCGCAGCACCTTCCATGCTGGACGTGTGTCGCCTAAAGGCTTCACCGTGCCATTGAAACCCTGCGCACGGCCTTCGCAGTTGACAAAGGTACCGGACGTTTCAGAGAACGGCGCAATCGGCAGTAATACGTCAGCATAATCTGCCCCATGCTTGTACGGTGACATGGCAACGACCATTTCCGCTTGCCCCAAGGCCTTGCGCGCGGCTTGCGGATCATAACAGTCATATTCCGGCTCGGTGTGCAGCAGTACATATGCTTTGCGTGATTGCGCGAATGCCTGTAGTGCGTTGCCACCCTTGCTAGGGATTGCATTGGCGATGTAACCGCCAACGGTATTGGCGGCCTCGGTCAGGTAACCAAATTTGGCGTCGGTATTTTGCGCGATCCACTGCGCAGCAGCATGCAGCTGCGACGCCTGTGGGTGTTGTGCAGCAGCATTCCCGAGCACCACTGCACTACGGTCTCCAGACAGAAGGCTGGCTGCGATCCCCTTTGCCACTTCACTTGGCTCGATGCCATCAAAGCCAGCCGGAACAGCAATGCCTTTTTCCTGTGCAATAGCAACAACCACTTCGCTAAGAGCAGCCAGCCATTGGGACGGCGCTTTAACCATGCGGTTCGCCAACGGAATCAGCAGCTCATCGTCAGTCGCATGGAGAATGCTGACCTTCGTACCGTGCTTAGCGGCGTGACGCAGGCGGGCCGCCAGTAACGGATGATCCTTGCGCAGGAAAGAACCGATAACAAACGCACGGTTCAATTGTCCAAATTCGTCGATCGACATGCCCAACCATGGCGTTACTTTGCCATCCAATCCAAAATCAGACTGACGCAAGCGGAAATCGACATTATCGGAGCCCAAACCGCGCACCAACTTCTGCAGCAACGAAAGCTCTTCCAGCGTGGAATACGGCGCGGCAAGCGCAGCAATTGCGTCAGCGCCGTGTTCGTGGCGAATGTTCTTCAGGCCATGTGCGACATATTCAAGCGCTGTTTGCCAGTCTGTCTCCAGCCATTTTCCGTCCTGCTTGATCATTGGAACGGTCAATCGGTCCGGACTATTGAGGCCTTCATAGGAGAAACGGTCCTTATCAGACAGCCAGCATTCGTTTACAGCTTCGTTTTCGAGGGGCAGCACACGCATGACTTTACCGCTCTTAACCTGGACTATGAGATTCGCACCCAGTCCATCATGCGGGCTCACCGAGCGACGGCGTGACAGCTCCCAAGTCCGCGCACTATAGCGGAATGGCTTGGATGTCAATGCTCCTACCGGACAGAGGTCAATCATGTTGCCCGACAATTCGGAATCCACTGTTTTACCAACAAAGGTCGTGATTTCGGAATGTTCGCCGCGATTCAGCATGCCGAATTCCATGACGCCAGCGATTTCTTGCCCGAAACGCACACAACGCGTGCAATGAATGCAGCGCGCCATTTCACGCATCGAGATCAAAGGACCGGCATCTTTCGGCACGACCACGCGTTTTTCTTCTTCGTAGCGCGAAGCCGAGGGGCCATAGCCGACGGCAAGGTCCTGCAATTGACACTCTCCGCCCTGATCACAGATCGGGCAGTCGAGCGGATGGTTAATCAACAGAAATTCCATCACACTCTTCTGTGCCTTGATCGCCTTGTCACTGTTAGAGCGAACGATCATGCCGTTGGTTACTGGTGTGGCACATGCGGGTAGAGGCTTTGGAGCCTTTTCCACTTCCACTAAGCACATGCGGCAGTTCGCAGCGATGGACAGCTTCTTGTGATAGCAAAAATGTGGGATATAGGTACCAAGCTTGTTAGCAGCGTCCATGACCATGCTGCCTTCTTGTACCTCGACTTTTTTGCCGTCTATTTCAATTTCAACCATGGCTTTTTGCCTAAGTATTTATAGTGCGCGCCACGCGCACCGTGTCATGTCAACTTGTGGAGGAAACCACGCACCTTTCGACCATCAAACGTATGCGGGAACAAGGCAGCGCTTATGTTGAATGTGATATTCAAACTCGTCGCGAAAATTCTTCACGAACGCTCGTACCGGCATTGCAGCCGCATCACCCACTTCGTCGCCGGGCTCGGCACCAGCGGCACGTTCATGGGCACCGGACGGCGCCTCAAGCAGGACAAGCCGGACGTGCGCCTGATC
>CBHCMF010000144.1:0-11526 GCA_965974465.1 uncultured Noviherbaspirillum sp. | reverse complement strand
GGGAAGACGCCGCCAAGCATTGTTTTTTTATCAATTGACGGACGGCATTATAGCTGCAGGACCAGAAGATTTGCTATTTTTCTATCCCCAGTTGATAAACTGCCTGCTCGGCAGTTGTCACGAAAGTGCGTCAACATGCGATCGCCGCTGTATTTTTCATACGCCTCAGCGAAAGGCTGCAGCGCATTTATTGCTTGCTTCAGTTGTCCGGTGTTCATGTCGGCTTCCTATGCTGCATTTTTACTTAAAGATTCCTGCTCGCCGAGCAAGTACGACAAATGCGGCTGCAGCAGACAGCGGAACGACGTCGTTTCCAACGCACTTAAGGCGTGCGGCTCTGCTATCACTCATGTCGAAATCCAGCCCATTAACCACGCTCCGAAAAGGGGGGGCAAGTGCCGGAGCGACTTCAGGAAACTCGCCAAGGATGTCTCGCCATCTCGGGTCGCTTGGGCCAGGGGCGAATAGGCCACAATGGACTCGGACTCCTGAATCCAGAGAATCGACTTTGTGTGTTCAAAGCACCTGCGTTTCCCATCAACATTGATGTGTTCGACAAAGAATAGAAGTATCTATATATCGATGTAGGAAAACGGAACATTTATATCCTTGATGCCACAAGTACCATCAGGGCATGGCTCAAAAAATCACTGGTTCCGACTTGCAGAGCATGATTTCGCACTGGCTCGCTACCCCGCCGAATAGCTATTTGGGTAGCGGCTACGGAGCGCCCACCAAGGACATGCTGCAAACGCCGATGAAAACCGGCTTGGCCGATGCATTCCTGAACAAAATGCGCGTCGATGTGCCGCTGGCCGGCGCTTTGCCTCCCGGTGCGCTCAACCTGTATGCCATTGATCGCGGCCCTGACCGCCGTGAGTTCTATATCGAGGCATCCGGCGAGCTGGTGCAACTGGGGAGTAAATAATGTCGTACTCGCGCGAAGACTTCATGGCCGCGCTCGCGGCTGAACTGTCGAATTACCCTGCTGTCGCCCAGTATTATCAGGCTGGGGATCCACGCATCCTTGCCAATCTCGGCGCGATGGCAACCATGATGGCGCTGCTGTCCCAGCAGATCGACGTGGAATCGATGGAACCGTTCACCAAGGTGCGTGATACCACCGTGCTAGCTGACGCGGCCATGAAAGGCATCCTGCCGTTCGCCCGCCCTCCCCGCATGACGGTTTCCATTGTCAATGATGGTATTTCGGCGCTACAGATCGATATCGGGCGGCGCTTCATCGACCAGCAAGGCCATATCTATGTCGCGGAAACGAACGTTTCGATTGCTGCCGGCCAGACCGGCTTAGTCAACCTCAAACAGGTGACTGCTCGCGTTTTCACACACACCGTATCCAACTCGGTGCCGTTCTACCAAGTCGTCATACCGCCTTCGACAGACTCGGAGCTGTTCATCAGTGGGGTGATCGTCAAGATCGGCGGCGTCTTGTACCCCTACGTGCCAGAGTTTGCGAACATGGCGGTCGGGCAGGTTGGCTTTACGCTGGAAACCGATGAGTACCGGCGACTAACCGCCAAATTCGGCTGGCAAAGCACGTTCGGCATGCAGCCCGCCAACGGCACAGTGATCGAGTTCACCATTGAGGAAACGTTCGGTCAGACTACCCTTCCGGTGGATGCAGCGTTCACGTTTGAAACCATCGTGCAGCCGCAGGATCAGCTTGCCAAGATCAGGCTGTCATCGGTTATTTATCCTGGTGCCAATCCGCTTTCCATCGATACGCTGCGCGAATACGCGAAGTATCCCAGTCTGTACGACTCGACGGCGGTCTATCTCGGCAATTTTGATTTCCTCGTTCGGCGCAACCTGTTTCCACTACGCTTTTTGTCGATCTGGAACGAACAGGTTGAAGAATCCGTGCGCGGGCCATCCGTCAACAACATCAACCGGCTCTTTGTTTCCGCGCTTATGGATAACGTGGATACAACATGGATGCAGAACGAAATCCGGCGCATCATCAAGGCCGCCGATGATTCCTACTGGATCAAGTTCGTGACGCCCGTCGAAGTGGCTGTGCCGATAACGGTCAATGCGCAAGTGTCGGTTGTGCATGACGTGGGCGACGTGCAGGCAAAAATCCGTGCAGTCATCTATTCCCTGTATGGGCGGGACTCGGAAGCGGCCAAAAAGGGCATGCTCATGCTGAACAACAAGCTGATTTCGGATGCCCTGCGCAAGCAGGTGGCGGCCCTGCAGGATACCGGCAGCGATTTCCAAGTGGTGATCCCGGCGCAGTCCTCGATGCTGCCGGAACAGTTCCGGTACGTGTCGGCGGCCTCCTTGACCGTCAACGTCACCCAGTCCACCTACAACGATGGCATGTGGAGTCACTAAGCGATGTCGAATCTGACCCCGGTCGAACCACCAGATCTGTTGCCGCTCAAGCAGAGTTTCGAATATGACCAACTCGAAACTGAGCTGAAATCACTCTTTATCACGGTGTTCAACGACAAGCTGCGCCCCCTGGAGCGGCGGCTGAATCTATACGGCATTCCGCATCGCGGCGATATCGAGCTGATCGAGCGCGCGATGAAGGATGCGGGGCTGGCTATCATGCGGCGCAATGAAGTGCGCGCAGGCTTTTTGCTCAAGGCGGCGCGATCGCGCAATCCGCGGCGCGGCCTGCATTTCCTACGGCAATACCTGCAATCAGTTTGGCCGAATGTCTGGATGGTCGAGCCGCTGTGGCATCCGGTGGCATCGGCGGCCAACTACCCGGCGGACCGCGCTCCGCTGGCAAAGAAAGACCTAGGCTCAGGCGTGACAGCTGAATATGACCCGGACGCCAATGACGGAGAGCCGAAGGTGTACCGCACCGACTGGCAGGGCAAGCAACGGCTGTACAAGACGGCGCGCAAGAATTACCTGTCCTACTCGGAAGAATTTGACAATGCCGGATGGAGCAAAACCGGTATTACGGTCACGCCAGATGCCTCCACTGCGCCAAACGGCACGGTCACGTGCGACCGGCTGGTGGAAGCGGCGACGACTGCCCAGCGCAGGCTGCACCGCACCGTAGCCGGCGTAACAAGCGGCGACACCTTCACATGGTCGGTGCATGTGCGGCCAGACGCCGGGCGCGAAGGGAATACGCTTTACCTGTCGTCCGGTACCGAGAATATGGTGGTTGATTTCAACCTGCTGACCAAGACGTTTGTGGCGACCCCCAGTGGCGGTGCAGCGCATGTCGACAGCGGCATCGTGCAACTTGTCAGCGGCGACTACCGGCTGTACACCACCGTCAAGTTCGCCACCCCGAAAACGTCCATCGCGGTCAGCCTTTATTTCTCCAACATCCCGGACGATGGCAATGCCTCGTATGCGGGCGATGGCGTCAAGGGGATTGGCGCATGGGGCGCGCAACTGGAAAGCGGCTACCTGTCGAGCTACATCAAGACCGGCGCGGCGGCTGTGATCGTCACCGACTATACGCTTGACGCCAATGGCGTGGCGACGTTCGCGCAAGGCCCGGCACCAACTCCATTGATCCATTTCCTCACTCCCCGGATCCGGGTGACGCTGCCGGTGCAGACAGATAACGGCATGGGCCTGGTTGAAATCGGCAAGGCATTCCGCTCCACGCTGGCTGCACGACTGATGCTGGAGCTGCGGCTGTCCACACTGCTGGAGAACATAGGGGAGACGGGCGGACTTGCGCTGGCAAACGGTGCGCACGGGATCATGCCTTTTACGGCAATTGGCACACTGATGAGGTAAAACATGGGCAAAAAATCCGGCAAAATTCAATACAACGTACAGCACCGCGGACGCGAGCATCGCGGCAAGGATCGGCGCTTCGACCTGCGGGCGATGGCAGCCCTCGTCAACTCACTTGCCATTCAGGAGCGGGTGCGTAACCGTGACATGGTGGGCTACTACGGGCATTGGCAGCGCATGAAATTCGGACTGATCCCGCCTGAAACGGTCGTGGTCGATGGGAAGCTCATCAATATCGAGCCTGCCATCGTGACGACCTACCTGCGCGCCTATGACGACGGCAACATCGAGCATGAAACGGAGTTCTTGGACAACCCCTCCGGGAAGATTGCGGCCCGCCTGCACGATAGCAAGACGGGCGGCTTCTCCAGCGCCGTGTTCGCCAAGCCCAGCGGCAATCTGGACGTGCCGACTGAGTTCGCCGGCTTCGATTACGTGCTGGAGCCGAACTACACGACCAATCGCGGCTACGTGTTCGATGGCGTTAGCGCAGACATAGAGGCCGACCGCGAGCGGATGCTGCTCGATTCGGTGATGCACTCGCAGCATGCTCTATCGGCCATGAATGTGCTGTATGACAGCCTGCAATCTGATCACCTACTGGCATTGCAGACAATCCAGCGCCTCATGGAAGAAAACGAGGAGCTGCTGTCGATGCAGGCGCGCAGCGGCCAGATCCTTGATAGCGTGGGCGCTCCCGGCAAGCTGCCATCGATGGTGGACACGGCGGCAACAGAGGCATTCCGCAAGAACGCGAGCGCCTTCAAAACCGCCATCCTGCCCGGCTTTGAAAAGCTGCGCGAAGAGCGCGTTGACGCCGGAATGGACTTTATCAATCAACGCTACGGAATTATCTAAGTGAGCCTTCAGACGCCGCTCGAATTGGCCTTCGGGCAATACATGGCGCAGTTCTACGCGCAACTGGTGGCCGACACCCCGGCTATGCAGGAGTTTGTCGCGCGCGGCCTGCCAAAGTCGATTGTATGGGTGCCGGGCCGGATGATCGATGCGGCGGAAGACATGCTCAACGACTGGCGCAAGAACGATAACAACGAGGCCGAACCCGGCCCGTCTGCGATGCTGCCAGTCATGATGGTGTGCATGTCCAAGGACTTCACGCCATCGATGGCCGATTTTGGCGTGGCGGTCGGGGTGCCGCTCGATGTGGTCAACCCGGCTGACCCGCACCAGCGTAATTTCAAGGTGCGAACTTCAGTCAATGATTACCGGGTGCAGATCGCCATCTTTGCCGCCGAACGACATACCGCGCACAGCTTGGCGATGCAGTTCCATCTATGGGCGAACGGCACAGGCGGCCGGCGCTTCAAGCACGTCCACCAGTTCGCGGGCAGCAATCACAGCTTCCCGGCGCTACTCGAACAGATCGACTTGGGCGCGGTCAACTCCCCGAGCGAGCAGAAAAATCTGACGATTCTGCTGGTCGATATCAACCTGCGCGCATCCATTCCGATCTTCCAGGCACCAAAGGCCGATGAACCTAACGATGGAAAACCGGCACCGGCAGGCTATCCGGTTACGCTGGAAGTCAACGTGTTCGACAGCGATAACTTTGTGCACAGCCATACCGACGCCAACGGCACGGAGTTCAACGGATGACGACCGTGCTGATTCAGGCAGAAGTGTCAGGCTATCAGGGAAAATCGGCCAATCTCTTGGGCGCACTAGACACCGATTCCGGGCTGCTGGTGGTCGCCAAGGAGCTGTTCACAGGCGAGCGTAAGGACGGCGCGGTGGTGGTGTCGAACGATCCCCGCGCGGAGCGCCGGGACTCGCTGTTCACGGAAGACAAGCTGCAAGACGCCATCCGCATGTACTTCCGGACCACCTCGAACGAGCTGGTGGATCTGCATGCCACCGTGAGCAAGCATGATCCACGTCACAAGATCCAGATGGACGGCGTGGGCGAGAACGGTACCAAGTACGTGCTTTCGCCGGATGTGACGAACGGCGCGGTAGCAGTGCTGGCGATGGTCGAAGCTGCCTGCAAGACGTACACGGTTCAGGCGGCATCCGACTTTTCCGACGAGCTGGCGTCCCTGTTCCTGTCGATCTGACGCCATAGGAAAACTACGGCGGGCGGCCCCGGTGCGTGGCCGCAGAATCGTGCTGTCTGACATTCAGAGATCACGATGCCTACCCTTAATCCAAAGATTACCAACGCGGGACTGGCCCTGTTTCCGTCGCCCGACACGCAGGGCTTTCAAGTCGCGCTCACGCACGTTGCCCTGGGCACCGGCAAATACGCCCCGACCGGCGCGGAAACGGCTTTGCAGGCAGAAGTTGCGCGCTACCAGATCGGCAGCGGCACGACTCCGAGCGCCACGTCGGTACAGGTAGGCGTCCTGATCACCAATACCGACGATCAAGGCCACTCCCCCAACGGCTATGAAATTGGTGAAATCGGCTTTTATGCCGGAAGTACGCTGTTTGCTGTCTGGAGTCAGAGCGGAAATTTTCTGTTCAAGAAGGCCGCCGACTTCGATGTGCCGATGGCCTACACGCTTGATGTTTCGACGCTTCCGGCCAGTTCCGTCACGGTCACTGTGAATGCAAGCAAGGAAGGTCTGGAATCCTTCATTCTGGCGCATGAAGCCAAGGTCGACCCGCACCCCCAGTATGTGCAGGAAAAGATCGGCATTGGCAAATACGACGCGCTGACAGTCTATGACCTTGATGCGCGCGTCATCGGTGACGATGGCAAGACCTACCGCAGCTTAGCGGCCAACAATGTTGGCTTCACCCCCTCGACCAATGCGGTGAAATGGGCGCGGTGGGGACATACCGTTGCTGAAATGCACAGCGAGTTCATCCCGACCAAGGTCGGTGTACAAGTGAACGGCAGCACGACAAACGGCCTTGTCCGTGTCAATCACCCTGACGGTGCGTACTACGCTGGCAGCAGTAGCGTTACAGGCGCACTTAAGTTTGCTTTCCCAGCAGCCAGCGTGGGGTTGAACAGTATGGTCCGCCTGCGGGTGGAAATATTCAATTACGCCGCGCAAGAATCGATCACGCTGCTGATTTCCGGCTACGTGCAGGCCACCCTGGCGTGGGGTAACCACACTGTCACCATACTTGGCGAAAAGGCCGAACGTGACTTCCCTGTGCGCTTTGGCAACGACGGCACCAAGCCGTGCATATGGATCGGCGAGCTGGCAACGATATGGAAGTACCCGCGCGTCTATATCTCCGAAGTCATGGCTACCTACAACGTCGATGGCGGCACGGTGGCGCGCTGGTCTTCTGGATGGGCAATTTCGACAGTCACAGCCTTCGATACGGTAGAAGACACCATTACCGGCAATCTGGTCTTTGGTCAGTCCGATATTGCCAACGTTGCGGGCCTGCAGAGCGCACTCGATGGAAAAGAACCGACGATTAGCGTAGGCACGACCGCGCAATACTGGCGCGGCGACAAGTCGTGGCGCGACCTGTTTTCGGACGTGCGGGCGGCCACTCTGGCCGGGCTTTCGACTGCAACTAATGCTGCCATTGCGGCCACTGACACCGTGTTGGGGGCTTTAGGCAAACTGCAAAAGCAGATTACCGACCTCACGACCACGGTGGGCGGCAAGGAACCGACGATTAGCGTAGGCACGACCGCGCAATACTGGCGCGGCGACAAGTCATGGCGCGACCTGTTTTCGGACGTGCGGGCGGCCACACTCACAGGGCTTTCCACCGCGACCGGCACAGCGCTTGCGGCA
Source organism: uncultured Noviherbaspirillum sp. (assembly GCA_965974465.1). GTDB lineage: Bacteria > Pseudomonadota > Gammaproteobacteria > Burkholderiales > Burkholderiaceae_D > Noviherbaspirillum. The sequence continues at coordinate 4,057 of CBHCMF010000144.1, read as the reverse complement.
ACCGATACGGTTTTGGCCGCATTCGGCAAACTACAAAAGCAGATCACCGACCTCACGACCACGGTAGGCAGCAAGGAACCGGCCATTAGCGTAGGTACGACCGCGCAATACTGGCGTGGGGATAAGACATGGAGCGACCTGTTTGCTGACGTACGGGCGGCCACGCTCACCGGGCTTTCGACTGCGACCAATGCCGTCATCACGGCTACCGACACCGTGTTAGTGGCCTTGGGCAAACTGCAAAAGCAGATTACCGACCTCGCCACCACGGTGGGCGGCAAGGAACCGACGATTACAGGGGGGACAACTTCGCAGTTCTGGCGCGGCGACAAATCGTGGCAAGACCTGTTCACCAGCGTTCGGGCCGCAACATTGACCGGGCTTTCCACAGTGACAGGCACGGCGCTTGCGGCAACCGATACGGTTTTGGCCGCGTTCGGCAAACTACAAAAGCAGATCACCGACCTCACGACCACAGTGGGCGGCAAAGCGATCAAGGGCGCCAATAACGACATTACGTCACTGAGTGCCATCGGTTTAGGGACGACGGCAGCACCGTCAATCGCGGTAGGCGCTGCTAATACCGGCTTATATGCCCCGGCAGCGGGGCAGGTTGGAATTACAACAAACGGAACAGTCGCTGTATCGTTCGACGCAGCAGGCAAGGCAACGTTCGTCAACGATGTGACGATGCCAATCCTACGCCTCACTGCAACCGGCGACGCGAGCGAGACGTCAACGCTGCACGCTATTCAGATTGGCCCCACTGCCGGCCTCAACGTTGTTTTCGATGACAACGAGATTATGGCTCGCAACAACGGAGCCCTCGCCAGCCTGGGCATCAACCAAGCAACGTGCTTCGCACCACCAGATGGCGACAGTTCAAACCGCGTCGTTAGCTCGGCGTGGGTGACGGGCTTTTTCAGCAGTGGGCGCGCCAAAGCGTTCACGGCCAACGGCACATTCACGGTCCCAACCGGCGTCACCAAAGTTTGGCTAACGGGTGTTGGCGGCGGCGGCGGCGGTGGCGCTGGCGGCGGCGCGACGACTGCAAACATAGGTGGCGGCGGCGCGGGCGGGGCGGCAGGCCAATGCACCTTCCAGCAGGAAGTTACCGTGACGCCAGGCACATCAATTGCTGTGACGATCGGCGCAGGAGGATCGGGTGGGACCAGCGTTAGCGGCGCGTCAGGAAACGATGGCACAGCAGGCGGTAACACGACGTTCGGCGCACTGGCAACGCTTGTGGGTGGCGGCGCAGGTGGCGGCGGCGCTTCGTCCGTGGCAACGGGCGCGGGCGGCGCGGGAGCCGCCTCTGCATCGAACGCCCATAACGGCGCGGCGGGCTCCTGCGGCAATGATGCGAAAAGTGGTGGCACTGGCGGCGCTGGCGCTTCATCGCCGTTCGGCGGCGGAGGAGGCGCGGGCCGTGGCGCAAGTTCAAATGGCGTTAACGGCTACGCCGCGGGCGGTTGGGGGGCGGGTGGTGGTGGCGGCGGCGGTGCCTACGGTAATACAGCCACATTTACAGGTGGTACTGGCGGCGCCGGCACACCAGGCATTCTGATTGTTGAGTGGTAAGGAGAGAGCATGAGAGCGTTACACGTAGACCCTGCAAGCGGAACCGTCCTGAACTGGATCGACACCGAAGCCTTTGGCTATGCGTCCCTGCCTCCGGACTCGCAGTGCGTGACTGTTTCGAATGATGTGTTTGAGCAAGTCAAGTCAGGCGGCACATGGTACGTGATCAACGGGGCTTTATCGACTACGCCGCCTGAAGTTGCCGCACCAACGATTCCCCTCAATACATTGAAAGCACAAAAGCTCGATGCGCTTAATAAGCAGGCGCAGTCCATTGCAGATCTGCTGACGGCAGGCTATCCAGAGTTTGAAAAGCTGACTTGGGAAACACAGCGCCGGGAATCGCTGGCTTGGTCGCAAGATGACACTGTTCCGACGCCCTATATCGACGTGCTGGCATTGGAGCGCGGCATTGATCGCGTGGACTATCTGCAGCGCACCGTTGCCAAGACAACCGCATACGAGGCGACGGCACAAAAGCTGGTAGGCCAACGGCAAAAGTTCGAGGACCAAATTAAAGCCGTGATGGTGCAGGACGGCGAGCACAATGAAACGGCAGCGAAGGAACAGCTTGCCGCCATTGTGTTCACGTTCAGTCTGTAACGGCAGGAAGAACAGGGAGGCATGATGCGCGCAGCATTCTACAAAGGCAGGAGCAAGCTTTTTAACCGGCTGGTGAGCTGGAAGTCCGAAGGCCCGTACTCGCATTGTGAGGCGGTGTTCGAGACAACCCCGGTCACCGGGCTGTCGCTGTGTGCAAGCTCCTCATTCACCGATGGCGGGATCCGCTTCAAGGATATCTACCTGGACCCGGCGCAGTGGGACATTATCGAAGTGCCTGGCATTGACAGCGAAGGCGTCAAGAACTGGTTCCTCGGCCACGAGTTCTACGCAAGCAATGACGGGAGCCTGTGCCGCACTCCCTACGATGTCCGCGGCCTCATCACATTCATTTTCCCGGTCGGCCATACCAAGAACGGCTATTTCTGCGATGAGGCGCTTGGTGCGGCGATCGGCTTGCCGCAACCGCATCGGTTCGACCCGAACGGGCTTGCCTGCATCCTGGAACGGCTCGGCGGCGTGTGGATCCAGGGCGGTCCGGAATGGGCAAAGGCAGCGTAAGCGATGTATTCCCCCACCGCGACCGCTGCATTCGTCAAGGTCGTCCGGACGTTTGCCGTCCAGACGCCGGATTGGGCTGAAGCCGTGCGCTACGAAACCAAGCCGGATGAGCGCTTCGATATTACGCTGATTGCGGAGCGCGTCTATGGCGACCGCAACGAGTACATGGCCGTGTTCGCATCGGCGGGCCTCGACACCTTGGAACAGGAGATCGTGGAACAACGTCTGGTGTTACCCACGCGTTCGCAATTGCAGTCGATGAAGCGGCAAACCGGCTACCTGACCGCTGTGGAAAGACGGGCGTATGAAGCGTTGTCCTGATGGCGAATAAGAAAGTCCCCCTATCGTCGCTGATTCAGCGTGCCACAACCCGCATCGGCTCGGCCAAGCGTGAAGCCGCTGAAGCGGCTGAATTTGACCTTGCCCGGCGTCAGGCAGCAGCCACCATCCTCAACCCGAACGAAGTGTCGGGTGAGTACGATGCTGGCCGCCTGCTGAAAACCGCGCTGCACGGCCAGATTCGCAACATCACGCACGACGATATCCGGGCCTTCCAGCATAACGTCCGGAACCTCAAGAACAAGTTTAAAGGCGGCATCACTGCGCAAGGCGTGATCGACCTGGCGCTGCCAGATGACCGTGAGCGCGCGAACCGGCAAATCCGGATGGCGGTACCGGCAACGATCCAAGGCAGCAAGGTGCATTTCATCACCAATGCCGGGCCGGATTCAAATGTAGCGCGGCACCACGTCCATGTGAATTTTCAAGATTTCGAGGCAGCTGTCGGTGCCTCCCCGAACGACCCAAAGAAAATCGGCAAGATGGTTGCCAACGGGCGTCTTCAGTTCGACTGCGATTGCGGGCGCCATACGTTCTGGTATCGCTACATTGCCACCATCGGAAAGTACAATTTTGGCCGGGCCGAAACCGGTTTCCCGAAGATCCGAAACCCGCACTTAAAGGGCGTGGCCTGCAAGCATGCGCTGCGCGTCATGCATGTGATCCTCAAGGATGGCGCCGTACAGCTCAAGCTCGCGCAATCGGTGCTGAAGGCCCGGCAGGTGCTGGACAAGAACCAACTCAAGGCTGAAAAGACGAAAGTTGCGGAGCTGCGCCAACTGGCCGAAACGCAACAGGCCAAGCGCACGTCCAGCACGAACCTGCGCACCAGCGCGGGAAAGAAGCAGCAGGCGGCGATGCGCAAGGCCAGGACGGACATGAAAAAGGCTGCGGTGGACAAGGCCAAGACGACGAAGAACATGCGGCAGGTGGAGCTGCACTTGCGCTCGCTGCTGGCGCTTGGAGCCATCACAAAAGCGCAATTTAACCAAATCCTGAAGGCGCAGAAATGATT
>CBHCMF010000143.1:0-11534 GCA_965974465.1 uncultured Noviherbaspirillum sp. | reverse complement strand
ATCCTGCCATGGAAAAGTTGGCAAAGCAATACCGAATACGCGGAAAGCGTGAATGACTGGAAATGGCCGATTGTTGCCACATGCCCAAGCGGTCAGTCTCGCCGATCGGCTCCATATTGCGTTGCGCCCTTTTCCCGGCATGCGGTCACATGATTTAGGTATGCAACGTTTGAACTATTCTCGGCTTGCCCTGTCGTAGCTTATAGGCTACAATGTAGCTTATGAACTACACTGTCCTTCGCTCCGATACGTTTGATGCATGGCTCAAGAGCCTGCGCGACACGCTCGCCAAATCCCGCATCCTTGCGCGCCTGCGGTATGCCGAACTCGGCAATCTTGGCGATGTGAAACCGGTCGGGGAGGGGGTGTCGGAAATGCGTATCGACGTGGGCGCTGGATACCGTGTCTATTTCACCATGCGCGGCAGGGAAATTATCTTCCTGCTGACGGGTGGGAACAAATCGACGCAGGACAAGGATATTAAGCGCGCCAAGGAAATGGCGCAGGAATTGAAAGGGTAAGCCATGACAGAGCAATTCAGTCGCTTTGATGTCGCCGATTATCTCGGCTCTGAAGAGGAGTGCGCCGCCTATCTGGAGGCCGCACTGGAGAATGGCGATGCCAAGCTAGTTTCGTCTGCACTGGGCGACATTGCCCGCGCAAGAGGAATGTCGCAGGTTGCGCGCGATGCCGGCGTTTCACGCGAAAGTCTTTACCGTGCGCTGTCGGAAAACGGCAATCCGGAGTTTTCGACCGTCCTGAAGGTCATCAAGGCGCTCGGCCTGAAGCTGGTGCCAACTCCCGCCAGCACGTAAAAAAGCCCGCCAAAGCGGGCAAAGACGCGATGGACTGTAATCACCTACCGCTTGCCGTGGCTTGAGATAGGATTACCCCCTTTCGCCCAATCCCTTACTTGCCGCGCGCATTCTGGTCTGGATCGAACAGTAGGAAGGTGATACCGTCCAGATCGTATTCATTGGTTTGCACACCGAACCTGCCTATGTTGTCGTCACCAAACTCCCACGCGGCCAACAGGGTCAGCTCCGGATTCACGGTGCCATCATCGTTCCGGACTTCATACTCGTTCGCCCACATCGGCTCGTCGTAGCTGCCGACATTGACGCCGCCATTGCGCAGGATGCGCTTGATTGCCCACCAGTAGGGGCCGTAGCGCAGGTAGTTTTTCGTGTCGCGCGCGATCACCTTGCGCGTCTGCTCGACAAAGATCGGCAGCAGAGGCTTGTTGCCTACCTGCTTTTGTAGCTCGGCCAGCCTCGCATTCAGGTGCACCGAGTCGATTTTGTATGCGGTAATTGCGCTCATGTCTTGTCCAGTTGGCTGCCCCGGTGCCGGGGCAGCCGGTTAAATTTACACGATGTAGTCCTTGATGTTCAGGCCAAGGTGGGCAAACAGGCTTTCTACCGATGCTACCGGCTTGCCGTCGCTGAACTTCTCGCCATCCTTGATCGTGATCCGGAAACACTTGGTCACGTTGTCAAAGGTGCGCCCCTGCAAGCCTGCCGCGCCCGCGGTGGCAATCTTGCTGTACGTGTCGGTGCCGCGCACCAGACCAAGGAGGATGTACTGGTTGGCCTCGTACTTATACATGGCCGAATACCGATCTGGGTACTTGGTGTCGTCTTGGGTACCGAGTCGTGCAAATGATACGCCCGGAATATTCTTCAGTGCAGCCAGCATTCCAGAAACGTCGATCCCGGCAGCATCGAGTGCGGCCTTGGCCGTGTATGCCTTGGCGCGCGCCTTCATCGCCCTCCACATGCCGCTCATGGCTTTATGTACCAGCGCCACCGCATCGTCCCAGTTTTCCACGTACAGGCGGGACAACCGGGTGAGCTGCATCCCGGCGCGCGCCTTCTCCACGCCGACTTTCAGCTCGATATAGTCGCCGGTATCGGCAAACACGACTTCGGCCAGCTTACGCTCGTACATACTGGAGAAAGTGGTGGGCATGTAGGACGAATAGCTGTCACCCTCGGCATTGATTTCGCCGTGCAGCAAACCGCCCTCCAGCGCCTTGAAGATCGCGTCCTGCAGTTCCGACTGCACGTGGTAATACTCGCTGGCAGGCAGCGTAAACCAGCGTTCCTTGCCGTCATCGATCTTGTTGGCAATGCCACGGTAGCGCCTGATTTCAAAACCCAGTGCCTTGTCCAGACTATCGATGCGCAGCCAGTCCTGTTTCGTGTTAAACCAGTTGAGCGCCCATGCGTCCAGATCCTCCGGAGATTTGGATACGGCAACGCCTTCCGACACCGCATCAAAAAACGCCTTGATCAATCCCTGAGCGGTCAGCGCCCGCGTCACATCGGTGTCGCTGGAAATGTCGGCCAGATCATCCGCTGTAAAACGGAGCTGGTGCGCTACCGCATAAATCCTCACCTGATCGAGCTTTTTTCCATCGCTGATGTAGCCGCTGGTGCCGATGTTGCGCATGTCGTTCAGTACCACATCGCGGTAACCGAAGGACTTGACCAGTCCCGCTTGTTCGGCCTTGATGCGCCCGATCAGGTCGCTCCCGGTAACTGTTTCCGGCAGGCAGATCGGGAAGTAGGGTGCCTTGAACATAAAGCTGTCAATGGCAATGGTTTGCGACGGGATCGCCACCGTGAGGCTATCGCGCACATCCGGTACAAAGGTAGCATACAGGTACGGGCTTTCGACGCCAAATCCGGCCTGCGTGTTGAGAATAGTGAACTCGTCCAGCGTCACCGCCTGTCTGACTGCCGCTGCCCACTCGTCTGAACCGCGCGCAATGAAGGTTGGGCCGGTCATGCGCAGTAGCTCGGTTTCGCTCTGGTCTGCCGGATGGTAGCCGACCAGTGCCTCGCCACTCTTGCGCGGCTTGATCGCCACGAACAGCTTGCCCTGAAACTCGACAAAGGAACCGATGGCGACAAGTTGGCCGCTGATGATCTTCGCATTGCCATCGGCAAACGCATCCAGATCTTCGGCACGGTAGCCGTCATCGGTACGGTTGCCGAAACTGACGGCAGCCTCGTCTTTCATGCGTTGCGCCACCGTCACATCCTTTTGCCAGTTGGCATAGGCAGGGGTTTCCTTCTCAGCCGGAGTGATTTCGCGCGCATACATACTGCGCAGAGTCAGAACACCGGAAGAATCGGTCGGCAGGCCACCCAACATTGACAGTTGCTCTTTGCGCTTGGCTTCCAGCTCTGCAATCTGCTTTTGCAGGCGGAGCACCATCAGTTGCGATTCGGTATTGTCAAGGCGCTCGCGCAACTCAGAAATCTTTGCGCGTGTCTGGTTTGCCGTAGCGAGCTTGCTGGCAATCCATGCGTTGAAGCTGTTATTGGCCGCACTGTCATTGGCGCCGACGCCGAATTTCTTGAGCCAGTTGTCTTGCGCCTCGATGATGCGCAGGCTCTGAAGCTGTGCCACTTTGCTGGCGGCACGCTTCTGACGGCGATTGCGCGCGGCAATCTCGTCATTGATGCGGTTCATCGCATTGGCGTCACCGACCGCATTGGCCAGCAGCTCGTAATCCTCGGCAGTCATGTCGCCCTCGATGGTAATCTTGGACGAATCACCGGCCATCAGCGAGCCGATCCAGTCAGCCTTGATGCCGACCAGTTTGCGCTTGTATCCATCGAAGGTGCCAGCTGCATCGTAGTGGTAGACGTTGACGGTTTCGAGCGGGTTACCCTGACGCACACCGCGCCCGTTGCGCTGGTGGATCGAGTCCGGGGTCCAGCCAATCGTCATGTGGTGAATCGCCTGGCAGCCTTTTTGCAGGTTGATGCCGACCTCGGCTTTTTTGTTGGCAATGACAATCGTGTACATGTTGTCCTCGCCATCGGCATTGAAGCCGTCCTGCACGTTTTGCATGCCTGCCACATCGACGGATACTGCATTGACGATCTTGATTTTGGCTGCCGGGATGCCGACCGACTGCACCAGCGCCAGCCGGATCTTGTGGTGCAATGACAGTTCATCGCAGAAGATGATCTGCTTGGCCTGCCCCATGTGGCGCGGCGTTGCGCATTCCTTCTTCACGTTGCCGATCACGGCGGCCAGCTTCGGACTGATCTTGACGGATGGCTCCATGCCATTGGCATCCATGATCTTTAGCAGTGCCTCCTGTGTCTCGAAATCGGTGGACAGCAGTTCAATCGCGTTGCCGGTGGCTGCTTTGCGTGCGCGCACTGTGACCATGAACTTAGACACCGATTCGCCGGTTTCGGTGTCCTTGCTGATCTTGACCTTTATATCGGCCATGTCCGCATTCGGGTCTTCGACATCGCGTTCCTCGGTGATGTTCTTCTTGTTGAAGTCGGCAATCACCTTGTCCACGGCAGCCGCTGCGCTGGCCGGATACTTGAATGTCAGGAAGCCCTTGTCCAGTTCCGGGTCATTGATGACGCGCGTCATCTTGCGGATCAAATTGAACGGGGAGGCGGTCAGCTTGGTTTCCGGATCGACCGGACCACCACCCTTGACCATTTCCACCGCGTCCATGTACTCATCCTTGTACGCGATGATCTTGGCGATCGCGGCAGAACCGATATCGACGCTGGTTTCGATTTCATCGGCTTCAGGTGCAGAAATGTCGATGCCATCGGCCTTCACGTCCTCAGCGGTCTTGATCAGGCAGGAGGTTTGCAACAGGCGACGCAGCAGCCCGGCATTCTGCAGGCCAGTAAAAACGCGTACCGGGCGCATGATGCCGACGATGTTTTCTTCCTCGCGCTCCTCGATATCGCAGGCGCCGGACATGAAGCTATCCGCGCCGGTCACACCATACATGGCATTGACTTCGCGCTCGCCCATAGCCAAGGTCAGCATCGCATACACTTCCAGGGGCGAGTTCGTCACCGGGGTAGCGGTCAGGCTCACCACGCCATCGTTGCGGTCGGTCAGGCCACGCACGTACCATGCCTTGGCCTGCATATCCATGCCACGCTGCGACTTGGACGGATCGGCAAGGTACTTCGCACCCTTGAACTGAGAGGAAGTCATCTTGCTGTTCTTGTAGTTGTGCGCCTCATCGAGCACCAGCGAATCGACGCCCATATCCTCGAAGTATGGGAGCGCGCCGGATTTCTCGCCGGTATCCTTGACGCCCTTGGCCTTGCTGTCGGCGGCAATGTTGGCGCGCTTCTTGTTGGCGTCTTCCTCGGCCAGCAGGTACGCATCATCATGGTCGCTCAGGTACTCGATATACGCGTCCATCGTTTCGTCGCGCAGCGGGATTGTCTTGAACGCTTCGAGCGTCATAAAAATCTTTGCATGACGGTTTTCGCGGATCGTATTGAGGTCGATCTTGACCTGCGAATTGTCAACCTTGTCTTTCCCATTCTTGCCCTTGACCACGCCCACGAACAGGCAGTCGGAGGTATCAAGATAGGCTTTTCCGGCTTCCTTTTTCCAGTTGGTCAGGGTCGCGTTCGGCACCACGAAAATGGTCTTGCGCTTGACGCCGATCGACTGCGCATACTGGGTCGAGGCCAGTGCGGTCAAGGTCTTGCCTAGGCCTACGTCAAAGCCCAATACGCCGCCAAAATGCCGCGCGAACCGACGCGCTGCCGCATACTGGTATGCATGGGGCCGGAACGTGGTCGTGTTCAGGTTCGGGATATCGAGCGGCGAGCCGTCCGGTTCTTCAATGAAGCGCAGGGCCTGCGGGTTGTTCAGCTTGTTGCTCAAGCTGACTTGAATCTCGTCATTGGCGCGCGCCCATGCATCGAACTGGGCCTTTGCCTTGTCGCTGATTTCTTTGATCCGGCGCAGCAGTGCGGCTTCCTTGGCCGGGTCGGACTCAACTTCGTCCGACTTACTCATGGTCGTGATGTTCTGGTTCTTCAGGTAGCCTTTGACAAAGCGCTGCATCGCCTTGTACTCGGCCTTTTGTTCCTCGGTCGCCCACTTCGACAGCGATGGCTGCTTGATATCGAATATGTCGCGCCCGTCCTTGTCGGTCGTTAGGAAGATATCTGGGCTGATGTACTGCTTCAGGAACTCCAGCTTTTGCAGCATCGAGACATGCGGCGTGAACAGACTGAAGGTCATCTTTGACACGTCCACGATATTCAGGCGCAGCTTGGCCGCATCCATCTGCTTGACCAGCTTGGCGCGGATTTCCGGGTCGGTTGCCACTTCTAGTTCGGCATTGGCGCGCGCAAGGAAATCGGCATAGTTGCCGGAATAATAGTCGTTGGCATGCATGACGCTCTGGCCGTCAGCCGAAATGCACCATTCCTCAGACGTGAGCGGATCGAAGTCAGAGAACGCCTCCTTGAGCGTGTCCACCGGTACATACCCGGTTTCGTCTTCCGACTGGTATTTGACCTTTTCATACAGTTGCGATGGCGTAAGCGCCACCAGCTCCGGATTGGCGCGGATTTCGCCCAACCAGAAAGCGGTAAATTCGCCCTTGTAGCGCGCGTTGCGAATCGACAGCAAACCGTCCTTGACCAGCTTCGGCGCCTTGCCAAGCGTCTTGTTGCCGTAAGCCTGCACCTTGACCAGTTGTGCCGACAGCGCCGGGTATGCATCCTTGTAGTTGAACGGTTCGACGCTATTGGCGTCCTGCATGAGCTGCATGGTCGCAAGTCCTGCAGCAATAGCCTCCCACCAGCCCTGCGCCTCGTTCTCGGCCAGCGTGGACATACCTTTTTCAGCGGCCAGCAGCCATGACGGGATGCTGATGTGGCGGCCAATCTTGCCCTGATGTCCGATCCAGCGCTTTGCCTGGTCCCACGAAATGCCGTGATTGACGGCATCGAGCGGCTTCTGGATCTTGGTGCCGATATCAGTCATTTCCCGGTCATTGGCCGTGCCGGAATCCATCGCCACCCACTCACCATCCTTCATTTGCAGAGTTTGGCCGTTGGAATGGATCACGTCGCCGTCTTCATAGGCGATGGGTGCGGTTTCGGTCGCGTTGAGCAGATCCCAGTTGATATTGGACTTCGGGAAGCGCTTGAGCAGGGCGGCAATGTTGGCAATGCTGTCATCGTTGATGACCTTATCGACTTCGCCGAACTTGCCCATGCCGCGCTCGGTGCTGCCAAGTACGTACTTCTTGCCTTCGCCCATGAAATACTGGCCGTCCAAGAACTCATCCCACAGCACATTGGCTTCCTTCAGGATGGCCGGGTTTTGGGATTGCAGCTCTTCGATCTTCTGCGCGTTCTCCTTGGCGAACTTGCGGAAGACGACCACATCGGTAATGGTGTCGGCAGCAGCCGATTCCGTGAAAACTTTGTTCGGCAAGCGATATGCACCCATGAATTCGGCCATGAGCGATGCTTCCAGGCGCAGCTTCGACGCCTTCGCACCCTTGCCACCGACAATCGACGGCGGGACGATGAAAGCAGCAAGGCCGCCCGGCTTGAGCTTCTGCAGCGAGCGCAGGATGAAATACTCTTGCAGGTTGCGCTTTTGAAATCGCGGGTCTTTCATCGGATTGTCGCCGCGCATTGCCAGATCACCGAACGGCACGTTCGTAATGACGGCATCATAGATTTCGTCCGGAGTGGCGGCTGCAACCGCTTCAAACGGGGAAACGGTGGTCGATACAGTCGCACCATCGTTGACCAGCGCGTTAATCGCGCCAGAAGTCTCGTCCAGCTCCACCTGCGTCATCACGGCAGTCTTGGGCCGGGTCGCGGTAAAGATGCCGGTACCGGCAGACGGGTCCAGCACGGTGCCGCCGTTAAATCCCATTTCTTCGAGCATGCCCCACATGGCCTTGGCCACTGGCTTCGGAGTGTAATACTCATGCGGGGACCCGGTCAGACCATCGGCACCGATCAGGCCGCCGCCATTGCCGGAATACTTGGCCAGCGCAGCGCGCTCGGCGTCGGTGACTTCCTTGATTTCGCCTGCCTTGATACGGCGCATCAGCGCAATGGCCGCGTTGTTATCTTTTTGGCGCTGCGTAAGGGTTTTTTTGCCTTCGTCCGGGTAGAAGCGATCCGTTACCGGCCTGCCTGCCATCGGAGCCGCGACCGGAGCAGGGGTTTTGATGCCCAGTGCCATACCGATTTCGCGCAGGCGCTTGCCGATCTGGAGCGCGTGCAGCATCGACTTGGTATCGTCGGCCAGTGTCTTGCGCTCCTTGATCAGCGTAGCCGCTTCGCGCGCGAGCTTGAGCCGTAGAAGCTCTGACGCCACATTACTAGCGTCATCGAGAATTAGAAGTGTCATGGAGATTCGCCGCTGTGTGGTGTAGTTGGCTGCCCATGAAAGTATGGGGGCCGGGCACCGGGCGAAATCCCGACGTTTTCCTATGAAAAAACCCCGCTATCGAGCGGGGTTGTCGGGGAGTGTTGCTGCTTACTGGGACATGGCCTTGACCATGAAATTGGTATAGGCGGTCACGGCTTCCTTCCACTTCGCTTCCATTTCCGCATCACCTGCATAGCTGCCGATCATCGCTTCCAGACGATCCGCAAGGCCGTCATCCCACATATCGACCTTCTCACCGATAACGTCATTGAAGTAGGCCAGATCGGTATCGCGCTGTGGATTGTTGGCGGCCACCCACTCAGGCAAGGTTGAGGTTCCTGTCTTGCCTGCCTCGTAGCCTTCCGTTGCGGCCAGATCGATATCCTCATCGCTTGTAAATGGGTCCGGCGCGGTCACAGTGTCTGCAAGCGCTTCCAGCTCGGCGTCCTTGCCATCAGCCTTGGCCTGTTCAATGAATGTGCTGTCGTTCTCGAACTGCTCGCTGTGTGCCGGGGCTGCTGGAATCGTTACACCCTTGATCTTGTTGCTCAGGGCTTCGGCGCGCGCCTTGATTTCCGGCGTTAGGTACCCGGCTTTCAACTGGTCATTGACCAGCGCCAGTCCTTCACGGTGCCATAGTTCATTGCCGGCGCGCGCGGCTTCCATCGCGAGCACTTCGCTGTGGTAATTGTCGGCGGTCAGCGATGCGATGATGGCCTGGAACTGGTCTTCCGGCATGCCTTCGATCACCGAAGTTGGCAGGGTCCAGATTTCATGCGTGAGCGGGTCTGCGACGGCTTGCGCCTCAGCTGCTTCGGCCTCAGAGGCTTCCTTTGCAGCGTTTCCAATAGCAGTAACAGCAGCAGCCTCAGCGGCTTTGGCTTCTGCTGCTGCCGCTTCTTCCTGTGCGATACGTGCGCGTTCTTCTTCTGATTTCGTGTCGGTCAGACCGTCCGGATCGTGATCGACAGGAGGCTCAGGTTCTGCGGACGCTTTTGGCAGCAGGTTGTCCACATAGGCGGCAAACTCCGGCGATGGCGCAACAGGCTCAGTCGTCGTTTCAGCCGGTGCGGCCAGTTTCGCCTTCAGATCGGCAGCCTCTTTGATGGCTTCGGTATGCGTCGCCGCTTGCAGGTAAATGATGGTGCGCTCGCCGCTTTCGAGTTCGGTAAGGACAAACTTCTTTTCCATGTAGTCGTATGCTACACCGCTGTATTCCGGCATTTCATCACCGGTATCCCAGTCGCGCAGGGTCATCGTGCTATTTTCCGTCAAGAATGCCGGGACGCCGCCGCGCCATGCGCTCTTGTCTTCGCCGTTGAGGGCCGCGCTCAGGGCTTTTGCCTGGCCTGCCTCATCATCGATCTGCGCACGTAGTTCATCGGCCGTTTTGCCGGTCTCCGGATCGGCACCGCCATTGTCTTGGGCGCGGAGGTAGGCGCCCTGTGTTGCATTGCTGGCTGCGACCGTCTTGGCGTATTTCGATTCCAGATCGATTTCAAGTTCCTTGATGTGGTTTTCAATGCTATCCAGCTCGGTTTCCTTGGTGCTGAGTTCTTGCTTCAGCCCCTCGATGGTCTGCATGCGCTCGGTGCGCTTGGCATTGGCTTGCCCAAATCGGGCGCTGTTCTTTTCGGCCAGCAGCATGATCCGGGCTGCAACGGTACGCACATTCAGGTCGCGGCCACGCTCAGGCGCTACGGCAATGGTCACATCCTTCTTGTTGAGCATCCACTTCCACGAAATCAGGTCATCGTCAGCCGTGATCTTCTTGGGCGTGGTGTCGGGGTTATGGAAGAACACCGAAACGGTTTGGCCGTCCGACAGCTCAAACACGACCGCCACGTTTGTCGTGCCGCGCTGCGAAAACGGCTCCGTCATTTGCATGGCTGTCACCTTAACTTCATGCCCGGCGCGATCCATCACCTTTTCGAGAATGGACATGCGTGCTTCGAGCTTGGCAAATGGGATCACCAGCGCATCCATTGCGAGAACACCATCGGCATCTTCAAGAATCTCGGACACGGTAAGACGGTCGAACACCAGTCCATCGCTGCCGTCATGGGTCCGGATTTGATACAACACCTGCGCAAGAGTCGATCCAACTGGCTGATGTGCGCTGTCCCAAATTACTTTGTCCATGTCTTTGCGTTCCTCATAGGGAAGTTGATCTTGTGTCAGTGGCTTCGACTTGTTGCCGTAGGCCAGCCACCATTTCAGTTGGGCGATTGGGCAGGTAATGACGCTGCCCATGCCGTCCCAATCCAGGTTGTAGTTGCTCAGGTATCCGGCCACCGCCGTGCGCTTGTCCGGGAATCCCAGCATGACCTTATGTTCATCAAACTTGCCGTCGATGACCTGATTGATGACGAACGCGGTGCCGCTTTCCGGCCAAGGGCCGATAAACACGTCCAGCCCGTCACCATCGGCACCCCGGCTACCCTCGAAATAGCCGTAGTGGAATTTCATCAGGTTGGCTCCACTGGAGCCGTCCTTCGCGCGCCACTTGCGCAGTGATCCGCGCGGGTTTTCGATTGCAATCCGCATGCCGTTGACGGTCACGCGGCCCTTCCTGTAGTTCCCGGCGTCGGCCTGAGCCCGTGTCGGCGGGCGCAACAGGTTGTTGCCGTTCGCGCCCTCATGGGCAGATTGGTCGATCTTGGCAAAAGAGGTCATGCGCCATTGTCGAACGGCCCGCATACTCACAGCCGCGCGGTTTTCCTGAAATGACGCCGGACCGGGCTATTCCGGCTTCCACGGCTCCAAGTCGTGCAGCTCATCGCGCGCTGCGATGACGTATTTGGTGGTGTAGGGATAGATGCCAACACTGGCTGTCGTCCCTACAATCTCAAATCCGATCACCACACCTCCCCCCGGCATGACCGCTATTAGATCGTTTTTTTTCGGAGTGAAAGCCGGTACCGGCTCCACGCTTTCAATCTGCGCCTCCTGCATCATCGTGTCAGGTGCAATCGAGTCCCCGCTGTCGGCCATGTCGAGGTTACTTTCATAGCGGCTTGTCACAAGGATCTTGGCCGCGCCGAGTTCCTCATACTCGAAATCCGGCTCATCCTCAGAACTGAGTACCCCCAAGCCGCCAAGGGTAGGGATGCCGCCCATTTCTTCACCGTCCGGGTTCGAGCGCTTGTTCACCTTGCGATAGATGACACAATCCATTGAGTTCGGGTGCTTTAGTGTGACCGCACGAGTTGCCTGAGTGATCTTGATCGGGACTTCAGTAATCATTTCTGCGCCTTCAGGATTTGGTTAAATTGCGCCTTTGTGATGGCTCCAAGCGCCAGCAGCGAGCGCAAATGCAGCTC
>CBHCMF010000142.1:0-11594 GCA_965974465.1 uncultured Noviherbaspirillum sp. | reverse complement strand
TCTCGATGCCAGCAAGCGCAGCTTTCAAGGAGGATTCCGGCGCGGCCTTGTAGCGACCTTTTCCCTTCTTATAAAAGTAGATCGGCGCGTTATGCAGTCGCAATAGTAAGCCGGCTGCCTCATGCGGCTTGGGAGCGTGGCCAAAATACTCTGTGCCGAGCTCGGCAAAGCCGAATTCTTCTTCACCCGCGACTTCCCATAGGAAATCGAGATCGATATCGGCTGCGATTACCTGCGCGTCATTCAACAACTGTGCCGGCTCTGGTGCAGCAAATTGCAACAGCACATCACGCGCTTTCACCTTGGTGCGCTTGCCAGACTGCATCTCGACCTGATAGGCCTCGCCTTGCTGTGCCAATACTGCTCCGGCCTTGAAATCACCGGATTCTTCGAAAAATACGTTCATTGCTTGCTTTGCCTATCAGCGATTCAGGTTAAATTCAGTGCGCACTGGTTTGAGTTCTGCAATCGACGGCAGGAACAATTCCGTCACCAGTAAAACACCATTCTTGCGCCGGTAGAGGCAGCGACGTGCGAACAGCGCCGACTGGAACCGTTCGCCACCAAGTGCTTTGCTCGCACGCCGCACCAGAGGGTGCTGCGCCCGCAGGCGCGCATATTGCAATGCGCCACGTACCACGCGCGGGTCAGCAAACAAGGTGGTGCCAAGCGAGCGCTCTCCCAGCGTGCTGAAGAATGGCCAGTCGGACGTTGTTGCATCCAGTGGCACAATCGTATGTGCAAACACCATGGGCCGCCCGTCGCATTGCAGAAGCACATCACGCTCCTGTACGCAAACACGACGCACAAGTTTGACCATATCGAACTCATCGCCCAAGCAGATACCGCGCCTCTGGCGTAGACGGCACACACGAAAATAATTACTGTGCGCCATTAACTTGCGCGTCAGTGACATAGTATCGGTCAGCCAGCCGCGCATCTCGCGTGTCGGGTTAACACCATTTACATGCGAATGCCAACGCGCATGCCTCGCCGAATGCAGCGTCACGCGCCATCCTCCACCTCGATGCCACAGAAGGCCAGCACCTGAGCGGCGTAGTCCTCAAATTCCGATATCCCGTGATCACTACCTTGAATGATGCAGTGCCGTGCGCCAGGATAATGTGCAACCATTTCGCGCCAGTCGAGCACTTCATCGCCGGTCGCGGCTATGAGAAAATAACGCTCAGGCCGCGTAATCCGCTCCACCGCGAATGCTTTCAGCTCGTCGATATATTCCTGCTTGAATTCGAACGGTTCGTCAGAATGGTAAGCGGTCGTCACTCCCACATAGCTCTCCAGATCACGTGGGGGCTTAACAGCGGGGTTCAACAACACTGCAGGGCATCCGAACCGTTCTGCAACCCAGGTCGCATAATAGCCACCGAGTGAGGAGCCGATCACAGTCATCCGGTCAGAAGCAGCTCTTCGCATGATGTCCTCCACCAGCGCAATTGCCGCGCATGGCGATGCTGGCAGTTGCGGGCAATAGTATTCGGCACTGCGCCCCATTGCCGCCATACGCTCGCCAAGCAATCGCGCCTTAAACGACTTGGGGGAGGAACGGAAACCGTGCAGATAAAGAATCATTGGGCCAACGCGTCCAGAATCTTTTGATGCACGCCACCAAACCCGCCGTTGCTCATCACCAGAACATGATCTCCTGGCCGTGCGGCCTTCACGATCGCCTGCACCAGCGTATCGAGTTCGTCATAAGCAGCAGCCTTCTGGCCAAGCGGCGCAAGCGCTTCGCCGAGATTCCAACCGAGCGCATCCTTGCCCGCTTTCGCGCCATAGCCAAATACCAGATCCGCATCGACCAAGCTGCTGGGCAGCGCTTCTTTCATGGTACCGAGCTTCATCGTATTCGAGCGTGGCTCCAGAACAGCGAGAATGCGCTGGCTACCTGTCTTGCTACGCAAACCGGCAACCGTTGTGGCAATGGCGGTTGGATGGTGAGCGAAGTCGTCGTAGACGGTGATATCGTTCACCACGCCGCGCACTTCCATGCGACGCTTCAC
This sequence comes from uncultured Noviherbaspirillum sp., assembly GCA_965974465.1. Taxonomy (GTDB): domain Bacteria; phylum Pseudomonadota; class Gammaproteobacteria; order Burkholderiales; family Burkholderiaceae_D; genus Noviherbaspirillum. The sequence continues at coordinate 9,573 of CBHCMF010000142.1, read as the reverse complement.
GTTTTCGAATTTAGACAACGCCTCGATCGCGAGCGCAGGTGACACGCCGACATGCCGCGCGGCAGCAATCGATGCCAAGGCATTCAGCCGGTTGTGCTCGCCAGTCAGCGACCACTGCACCGTGCCTTGCCTCTCGCCATTGAAGTGAACGTCGAAGCTGCCGTCGTCATGATTCGTCATGGCCCAGCCGGCATCACCAGACACGCCCAACCATTCTTTCTCGCTCCAGCAACCACGTGCGATCACACGCTGCAGAGCTGCTTCGCGGCCATTGGCAACCAAGCGGCCGACACCGGGAACAGTACGCACCAGGTGATGAAACTGGGTCTCGATCGCTGCCAGATCCGGGAAAATATCCGCGTGATCGTATTCCAGATTATTCAGAATCGCGGTTTTTGCACGGTAATGGACGAATTTGCTACGCTTATCAAAGAATGCCGTGTCGTATTCGTCAGCTTCAATCACGAAAAAATTCGAATCGTCAGCCTTACCCGCCAACCTTGCTGAAATGCCAAAATTCATCGGCACGCCGCCAATCAGAAAGCCAGGATCGTAGCCGGTGTCTTCCAGAATCCAGGCCAACATCGACGATGTGGTTGTCTTCCCGTGCGTACCGGCAACCGCCAGCACCCATTTATTTCGCAGGATATGTTCGCCGATCCACTGTGGACCTGAGACATAAGGCAGAGCACGATTCAGAATTTCTTCCATCAGCGGATTGCCGCGCGAAACGACGTTGCCGATTACAAACAAATCAGGTTGCAGCTTGACCTGTTCGGGCCCGAAACCTTCAATCAGCTCGATGCCTTGGGCCTGCAACTGCGTGCTCATCGGCGGGTAAACGTTGGCGTCGCAGCCGGTAACTCTATGTCCGGCCTCCTTGGCCAGCACCGCGAGGCCGCCCATAAAGGTGCCACAGATGCCAAGAATGTGGATGTGCATTGTGCTGTTTCAATATGAATAAAAAAATCTGACTGAAATATCTAAAAAAAGGTCCAAGCAAGATATTTCGGCGAATCCAGAATTTTACCTGAGGCGCGCTCTTCCGCCTTACCGAGTATCATCAAGTCCCATGAGCAACTACACCACCAATACCGATATGCTACGTGCTGAAATCGCCGCAGCCGCCGCCCGTTTAATCGCCGAAGACGGCGCGGACTACGCGACAGCAAAGCGGAAAGCCGCCAAGCAGATTCTCGGCAACGCCAAAGTAGGAGGCGAAATCATGCCGGATAATCCGCAAATCGAAGAAGAAGTACGCCTCTATAATGAATTGTTTTTAGGCGATACTCAGCCCGCTCGCCTCCACCATCTGCGCAAGCTGGCCGTTCGCCTGATGGAAGACCTGGCACTTTTCTCTCCTTATCTGACCGGCGCCGTCCTCAACGGCACAGCGGGGGAACATTCCGACATTCATCTGCAGCTGTTTACGGAAAGTGCCAAGGATGTCGAAATCTTCCTCCTCAATAAGAATGTTGACTTTGAAGCATCGGAAACGCCCCATTTTGCGGGCCGCGGCGATCCGGTGGAGACGGTCAGCTTTATGTGGCATAACGAAGGAGTGCATCTTGCTCTTTATCCAATAGACGACTTGCGCGGTGCGACCAAACCTGGAGCCGACGGCAAACCGATTCGGGCCAAGTTAGAGACCGTTCGCGCATTAATTGAGGACAAAGAAAGCATATGAAGCCAAAGAGTATTGTCCTTTTTGGCACAGTGGCCATACTATTTGTCGCGCTGGGGGTCTTTTTCGGTAATCAACATACCACACCTGCCTCGCCAGAATCGGCTGCCGTTAGCAAACTGTTATCCCAATCGATGGCGAATACCAATGGGCAAACACAACCATTGGCCCAATGGAAAGGGAAAGCCCTCATTGTCAACTTCTGGGCCACGTGGTGCGCCCCTTGTGTGGAGGAGATGCCGGAGTTATCTGCGCTACAACGGGAAATTGAACATCGTCAAATACAAGTTCTTGGTGTCGGCGTGGATTCTGCATCCAACATTTCAGCATTTGCAGCCAAATATAAGATTACTTACCCCCTATACGTAGGCAATGTGAGCGCCACGGAGCTTGCGCGTAGCTTGGGAAACCGGTCAGGCGGGCTACCGTTTACAATCCTGATCGGGCGAGACGGCCAAGTAAAAAAGACCTACTTAGGCCGACTAAAGATGGACGACTTGCGTAAGGATTTGACCTCACTCTAGTCTTACTTACATCTTTTTCCTTGCCAATCAGCATCATTTAACGGCAAAATGCGCCATCCGCGTCAAACGGAGTTTTATCTCCATGGCAAAAAAGCTACTTCTGGTCAATGGCCCGAATCTGAATTTGTTGGGCACACGTGAACCAGAAATATACGGTTCAACTACACTCACCGACATCGAACAAGCAGCAACTGCACAAGCAGCTGCTGCCGGTGCGTCGTTGAGTAGTTTTCAGAGCAACCATGAAGGGGCGCTGATTGACCGTATTCATGCAGCTAGAACGGAAGGTGTGGATGCCATTGTCATCAACCCAGGCGGCCTTACACATACCAGTGTCGCACTGCGTGATGCCTTAGCCGGCGTCGCGATTCCGTTTATCGAAGTACATATCTCCAACATTCACCAACGCGAAAGCTTCCGGCATCACTCCTATCTGTCCGGAATCGCTGTTGGCGTCATCTGCGGACTAGGTGTGGAAGGATACCGAGCCGCCATCGAATTCGCACTCAAAAAGCTGTAATTTTCTTTATTTCGCCGCAAACCACTTATAATTGTGGCGATTCCAATTGCCATAAATAATATAAATCGAAGGATTTCATATGGATCTACGAAAACTTAAAACGCTGATCGACCTCGTCGCCGAATCAGATATCGCCGAACTGGAAGTCACCGAAGGCGAAAGCAAAGTCCGTATCGTCAAATCCTCTGGAGCACCGCAAAACCAGGTCGTCATGATGCAACCACAGCCGATGCCGCAAACCGTATCGGCCCCGAGCAGTGTGCCAGCAGTACAGGCGGCCAGCGCACCGATTGCCGTCGCACCAGCAGAACCTGAAGGTCATATCGTCAAATCGCCGATGGTCGGCACCTTCTACCGCTCGTCCGCCCCCGGCAACCCTCCGTTCGTCGAGGTCGGCGCTACAGTAAAAGAAGGTGACACGCTGTGCATCATCGAAGCGATGAAGCTGCTCAATGAAATCGACGCCGATGCTTCTGGCGTCATCAAACAAATTTTGGTGGAAAACGGTCAGCCTGTGGAATTCGGCCAGCCGTTGTTTGTGATCGGTTAAGAGTCGCGCATCCGGCATTGCGATGCCGCGCTATTTTTTTCCGCCCTTAACGTGACACAAGCATTCCCTTTCATCCGCCATGTTCGAAAAAATCCTCATTGCCAACCGTGGTGAAATTGCACTGCGTATTCAGCGCGCCTGCCGCGAAATGGGCATCAGAACCGTAGTCGTCCATTCTGAAGCCGACCGCGAAGCCAAATACGTTAAGCTGGCCGACGAGTCAGTCTGTATCGGCCCAGCGCCATCGCCGTTAAGTTATCTCAACATGCCGGCGATCATCAGTGCCGCCGAAGTGACCGATGCCGAAGCAATCCATCCTGGCTATGGCTTCCTTTCCGAAAACGCCGACTTTGCAGAACGTGTAGAAAAATCCGGTTTCGTCTTTATCGGGCCACGTCCGGAATCCATCCGTATGATGGGTGACAAGGTATCGGCCAAGCACGCGATGATCAAGGCTGGCGTGCCGTGCGTGCCGGGTTCCGATGGTGCATTACCAGAAGATCCCAAAGAAATTATCCGTATCGCCCGCAAGGTCGGCTATCCCGTCATTATCAAAGCCGCCGGTGGTGGTGGCGGCCGAGGCATGCGCGTCGTCCATACGGAAGCAGCACTGCTCAATGCTGTGACCATGACCAAGACTGAAGCCGGCGCCGCCTTTGGCAATCCGGAAGTCTATATGGAGAAATACCTGGAAAATCCGCGCCACGTGGAAATCCAGGTGCTTGCTGACGAATTCAAGAATGCCGTTTGGCTGGGCGAACGCGACTGTTCAATGCAGCGCCGTCACCAAAAAGTCATCGAAGAAGCACCCGCTCCTGGCATCCCCCGCAAACTCATCGAGCGTATTGGGGACCGCTGTGCCGAAGCCTGTCGTAAGATCGGTTACCGCGGTGCCGGCACTTTCGAGTTCCTGTATGAAAACGGCGAGTTCTACTTTATCGAAATGAACACGCGTATCCAGGTGGAACACCCAGTCACCGAAATGATTACCGGCGTTGACTTGGTGCAGGAACAGATCCGTGTGGCAGCGGGCGAGAAACTACGCTTCCGTCAACGTGACATTGAACTTTCAGGTCATGCAATTGAATGCCGCATTAATGCGGAAGATCCGTTCAAGTTCACACCGTCACCTGGCAGAATCGTTGCTTGGCATGCGCCGGGTGGTCCCGGCATCCGTGTCGACTCGCACGCCTATGCTGGCTATTTTGTGCCGCCGACTTACGATTCAATGGTTGGCAAGGTGATTTCCTATGGCGCCACGCGTGAACAAGCCATCCGCCGCATGCAGATCGCACTGTCCGAAATGGTCGTCGAAGGCATCCTGACCAATATTCCGCTGCACCGCGAACTGATGGTGGACGCACGCTTCATCGAAGGCGGCACCAACATCCACTACCTGGAGCAGAAACTCGCGGACAAGCCCGACCTGCCCAAAGGCGGCGCAAAGGCAGCCAAGTAACACACCTGAAAGGCATCATCATGAGCTGGACCGAAATCGTCATTGAAGTCGCACGTGACCATGCAGAGGGCCTGTCCGATGCGTTGATGGACGTGGGCGCACTGTCGGTATCGGTCGAAGATGCCGATGAGGGGACGGACGCCGAGCGTCCATTGTTTGGCGAACCGGGCATGGAGCCGACAGAAGCAGCATGGGAACGCAGCCGCGTAGTGGCATTGGCTGCGGACAGCACGGATTACGCTGCACTCGTCGCAGAAGCGGCTGCTACTTGCGGAATATCCACGCCGCCCTATACATTGCGGCCAGTCGCCGAACAAGATTGGGTACGCCTAACACAATCCCAATTCGATCCCATTCATATCGGCAAGAATATCTGGGTGGTACCAAGTTGGCACGATGCACCGGACCCGAACGGGCTGGTACTGGAGCTCGATCCCGGCCTTGCCTTCGGTACCGGCAGCCATCCAACTACCCGACTGTGCATGGAATGGCTCGAAGCGAACGCGCCACAAAACTTGTCGGTGCTCGATTATGGCTGCGGCTCCGGCATTCTTGCCATGGTGGCAAAGAAACTAGGCGCCAATCCGGTATGTGGCGTTGACATCGACCCGCAAGCCATTGAATCGGCTCGCTATAACAGTGAACGCAATGGCTGCGAAATCGACTATTATCTACCGGAGGAATTTGCCCATGCCATGCAATCGCAAGCCTTCGATATCGTGGTCGCTAACATCCTTTCCAGTCCCTTGAAGCTGATGGCACCGATGCTATCTTCACGCGTTGCACCAGGCGGCCGCTTAGTGTTGTCCGGTATTCTCGAGCGCCAGGCTGACGAAGTAGCTGCGGCCTATGCCCCTTTTATCCAAATGTCTGTGTGGGCGCAACATGAAGGCTGGGTTGCGTTGTCTGGACAATCCCTCCCCACAAAATAATCACGATGGCGCTCGCAACCCAATGTCCTCATTGCCACACGACATTCCGGGTCGCGCATGATCAATTGAAACTGCGCGCCGGCCTGGTTCGGTGCGGCGCTTGCAAGCAAATCTTCAATGGGATCGAAAACCTGTTACGGCCAGACGAACTGGAACAGGCTCCTGGCTCGTTTGAGCAGCCAACCGAATCCCATTCGGCTGAAGCAGCTTCTCCCATTTCCCCTCCCAACGAGGAGACACCGAACCACACAATAGATGGAGATACGCCGCTCGAATCGGCTGAAAATGCGGATACCTCTCCCTCCATCAACAAAAATCCGCTGCTACGCATGACGCTCATGGATGTCAGCCATGAACGCGGCACACGAGCAGATCACAAGCCAGAAGAAACTGCAGCCACCACCTCGGATGAACCGGACCCCATCGAGCAAGCAATTGACGACCTGGAACACAAGCCTTGGCGCAATGAGCAGGATGCCTCAACACAAACTGAAGCAGATGCGCTGGATCAGGTCGAAGCTGCCGAGTACGAAGAGCCGAGTTTCGTAAAACGTGGACGGCGTAAGCAACGCATTGGATACGCATTACGCATCGTCACGGCCGCCACTTCAGCCCTGCTGTTAGGCGCGTTTCTAGTGCAAGGCGCCTACGTGTTTCGCAACCAGATTGCTGCCTGGTTCCCACAGACAAAACCCATTCTTGCCTCAGCCTGCGCGCACCTTGGATGCCAAGTTGGATTACCGAGTCGAATCGAATCCATCTCTATCGAATCCAATGAATTACAAACCCTTGGGGCCAATACCAACACCTTTGCGCTTTCCGTTCTGTTGCGCAATCATGGCTCGACTGTACAGGCTTGGCCAAATATAGAACTGACACTTAACGATGCAAATGAAAAGGCCATTGCGCGCCGGGTCTTTGTGCCACGCGAGTACCTCCCCTCAACCCTTGATGTGAATAAGGGTTTCGCCGCGCGGTCCGAACAACCGATTAAGCTGTTCTTTGAACTGTCGCAACTGAAAGCCTCTGGATATAACCTCTATCTGTTCTATCCGTAATACACTGCCGTTTTTCCCGCTGCGGACATGTGACACTGTTCGCCAAAACATTTCCTTTATTTACTTGCCAAGCATTCATGACATCCCTCATCTGCGGTTCGCTCGCTTTCGATACCATCATGCTATACGGTGGGCGTTTTTCCGAAGCGCTGCTGGCCGATCAACTGCACAAGATCAACGTTGCCTTTCTGGTTCCTGAACTTCGCCGTGAATTCGGGGGGTGTGCGGGCAACATCGCCTACAACCTAAAACTGTTGAACGGCGATCCGCTGATCATGGCGACCATTGGCCAAGATGGAGGCCCATACCTGGAACGCCTGGACCGCCTGCAGATCTCGCGTCGCTGCATTCGCACCATTGAGAGCGCTTATACCGCGCAGGCATTCATCACCACGGACGCCAATAGCAATCAGATCACCGCCTTCCATCCCGGCGCAATGGCCTTTTCACACCAGAACAAGATAGCCGAAGCTGGACCCGTCAAGCTCGCCATCGTGGCCCCAGACGGACGCGATGGCATGCTGCAGCATGCGGTGGATTGCGTAGACCTGGGTGTACCTTTTATTTTCGACCCCGGACAAGGTTTGCCCATGTTTAACGGCGCCGAGCTGGAACACTTCATTGAACTGGCCACTTATGTGGCGGTCAATGATTATGAGGCGGAATTACTGACCGAACGCACCGGCCTATCACTGGATCAAATCGCCAAGCGAGTATCGGCTTTTATCGTGACGCGCGGAGAGCAAGGCGCGGAGATTTTCACTAATGGGCAACGCATCGATATCCCATGCGTGCAGGCAGATAAAGTTGTCGATCCGACTGGTTGTGGCGATGCATTCCGTGCCGGTTTGCTGTATGGCCTAACGAACGGTATGGATTGGGCAACCACCGGGCGCTTAGCCAGCCTGATGGGAGCGATCAAGATCGCTTATGAAGGCGGTCAGAACCACGCGCCGAGCCGCCAGGAAATCGAAGACCGCTTCCAGAAGGCATTCGGCTACCGGTTTTAAATACATCCATCGACTTTTACGAGGGCGGCATGCATACCAACCTGCGGATGTTAATCATTCTGCTCATGCCATCTCTGCTGATCGCCTGTGCATCAACGCAGCCTTCGACCGTCATGTCGACGCAAGGCAGTACACTCGTGCAGACAGCCCAGGTGACTGACGTACGCGACATCGCCGTACGCGGAGGAAGACCTTCAGGAATCGGTGCCTTCGTCGGCACTGTACTGGGAAGTATTGCCGGCAGCAGAATAGGAAGCGGTAACGGCAGTGTCGCAGCAGGAATCGGTGGCGCACTTGCGGGCGGTATTGTGGGCCACCGTCTTGAAGAATCCGGGATGGTGAACAGCGCAACGGAGCTGACCGTTCGTCTCGAGAATGGAGATATTCGCACCTATCGTGTTGATCAAGCAGAACATTTTCGAGTTGGGGATAGGGTAACGCTGACAACTGCCAACGGCATAACACGCGTCACACATCCGTAGAGTTACCACTGACGGCGCCGCCTCGCTACCGAATGGAGCGAGGCGTTTTTTTTAAATTCATGCAGGCAGGAGAAAATGCCGGACAAAGGCTTCCGGCACGGGTGACGAAGATAATTAAATGATTTTGCGCGTACTCGTATGGCCGTGCGTGATGGACACAGCGCCTTTGGGTATACGCAGCAATGCGGCCAAATAACGCACCAACGCTTCATTGGCCTTCCCTTCAATTGGCTGCGCCTGCAGGCGAATCTTCAGTACGTCTTCCAATACACCGATGACTTCGCTTTTCTTAGCGTTTGGCATGATTTGCACGGCAATCCGGACGCCCTGCGAAGAAGAGGAGCACCAGTTACGGCTCATATAAGCGATATGATGAGTGACGTCACTAGCATGAGTCCGATGCGCAACAGAACAAGTGCAACCAACGGCGTGAGGTCGATATTGCCGATCAATGGCACAACACGACGCAACGGACGTAACAGCGGATCGTTCAAGACACGAATAAACGGTGCCAGCGGCGCATGTGGATTTACCCAGCTAAAAATAGCCTCGAGAATGATGAGGCCCATGAAGCCATAAAACACCCATTCGACGAGTCGCAACACAGACAGTAGCACCAGTAGTTGCGGTGAGAATTGAGACTGTATAGCCAGATTAAGAGCGACAGCAATCACAATGACAAGACAAGCTGCAATCAAACTGGCCCAATCATAGCCCCCGACCCCTGGCAGCACGCGGCGCAATGGTCGCACGAGCCAATCAGTGAGGTGAAACGTGAATTGCCCAAGTGAAGCCGGCGCTCGAACCCGTACGACCTGCATCCAAAACCGCAGCAGAAGTACACCACCCATGACGACCGCGGCAGTATCGACAATCAACGTAAGAATGCTGTTGAGCACTATCTGTCTCCAAGTAAAAAACCCGTTGAGGGACACAAGGTCACACAACGGGCATTTTGCCTGAACTTAATCAGGCATCCAAGCGAGCTTGACTATTACGGACGGGTGCCGGTTGGGAACGGCCAAGCCGCTGCCGGATTCAGCACAGTCTTCACAGCAGGCGCTGCTGCAGGTTTAGCTGCCGGCTTTTTGGCTGCGGCCTTCTTAGGTGCGGCAGCCTTCTTAGGAGCAGCCGCTTTCTTCGCAGCAGGCTTTGCCGCTTTCTTCGGTGCTGCTGCCTTCTTGGCTACCGTCTTCTTAGCAGCCGCCTTCTTCGGTGCTGCTGCTTTCTTGGCTACCGTTTTCTTGGCGGCTACCTTCTTCGGTGCTGCTGCCTTCTTAGCTACCGTCTTCTTGGCGGCTACCTTCTTCGGTGCTGCTGCCTTCTTGGCTACCGTTTTCTTGGCGGCTACCTT
>CBHCMF010000141.1:0-11677 GCA_965974465.1 uncultured Noviherbaspirillum sp. | reverse complement strand
GGTTCTGATCCTCAATGGCGCGAACCTTCTCGCCCATCACAAGCCGGTTCAGAGCGTTCTGCTGCCTAGCCGCGTCAGATGCAGCGAATTTATCCGCATAGTCAAATGCGGACGGCGGCTGTTGAAGAAACTGCTGGAATACGTTCGGGTTTGCCATATCAACCGCCACCCTCATTTGTCATATACACACCGCTCGCGTCACCATATGAGCCATACCCGCCACCGCCACCGACACCAATGTATCCAGTGTCATAGGTGTTGTTGCGCATATATGGCTGTTGTCGTTGACGCTGCTGGTTCATGAAGTAACCGGAAAGCTGGTTTGCAGCGTTGCCCCAGATATTGCCTTGCGCAATCGAGCGGGCAGCACTCGCATCGCCTTGGCTTGTCAGTAGGTTGGAGATGGCATTGGTAGCGTTCGCACCGGATTGCGCCGATGCTTGGGTTGCTGTCTGACCAAGGCCAGCCATGGCGGCGAGGCGGTTAAGCCTGTCCTGCCCGCGCTGATAGGCGGCGTTATAGCCGGTGCTTGCGTAGTCCGTCCCGTATCTGGCAGCCGCCTTCAAGGCGGCACCAGACACGTGGCCGCCCATTGCCGCAATCTTTCGGTCAAGCGCTTGTTGACCCTGCTGGAGACCGAATTGATATCCGGGGTCGCGCAATGCTTCAGCCGCATAATCCGGACGGACTGCGGGGGCTTGTGTGTCACTAGCGCTTAATCCGAGCGCCTTTTGATAATCAAGTTCCTGTTGCGTAGCCGCATCAAGGGCGGCATCGTCAACCCCATTGCCGCCGTAACCGGCCCATGTGAATTCTGGCGCTAGTCGTGCTCTGATCTGTTCTCTGGTCTCCGCTCGCTGCCCAGCGAAACCGGCAAGACCCAACTCACCAGCCAATGCTTGAAGTGCCCGGCCGCCAACATCCCGGTATCCCCGCTGGTCCTGTCTGGCAAGGTCGAACTGCCGAGATTGCTCATTGATTGCGGCATCGGTGGACCGCTGCTGCGCGGCCGCCCCTTTCTTCGCCGCACGATTCGACGCAGCAGCGCCAATAGCCGCCGCCGCAACTGCGGCTGTTGCAACCCCGCTCATGATGACACCCCTTCCAAAGCAAGCCTTACGGCCTGTCGATAATCAATCGTTACCTCTTCGCCATCCGCGCCGCCGTGACATCCTGAAATATCACATGCGGCCACCAATTGAACATCGCCATTTGGCAATCGCTCCAACCGTGCATTGGGATTTGCGGAATGGTTCGTATAGCGGCCAAGCGGCGTTCTCATCCCGTCAATGCGCGCCGGTCCAAGAACACTCCCGGCCGTCACATCTGCTGTGGCAAATACGCCCGTCCCATGGATGCGCGATGGCGCAGTTTTCACGCACCATGAGCCATTCGGCATGGGAATTTGATCCTCTGTATTCACAGACTGTTCATGGACAGTCTCAGCATCAAAACCAGTCTCAGCAAGCATGAGCGCGAAATCTGCATGGTCTGCGCTCCTGTCGTATGCAATCGCGGCATGTGCGCCAAAGACCGGGCTTTTCTCTAGGAACATAGATTCCAACTTCTCAATATCACGCTCATCGGTTGCGTAGATATTTTGCCAAACCATATCCTCAACCACATAGCCAACTTTCCGTCCCGGCTTGCCGATAAACATCAGAGGGGCGACTAGCTCCTGCGTTGACCCATCCGGGTTCACCATGATTACGCGGCCTTTTAGCATCACATTTACATGCTCATGCTTCTGGTAATGGCCGATTGCATAGGTCCCGGCCGACATGGACAATTCGCGGATATAGATGCCAGGGCCGAAATGGTGCACAACTGGACACGAAGCTTGCTCTTCCTGAAGTAGAAGAGCCTCAGCTTCGTCGACATCCATGGTGCCGATTTCTCGGAGGCACGTAGTTACCAGTTCATCCATCAACCCGGCTCCGTTATGAGATACGCAACGGTCGAAGTGTCAGCACCATTGCTAGATGTGATCGTGAAACTAGTGGCCGCGACTCTCGCTGAAACGCGCAAGAAACCAGGAGTTCCACCATCAACCTGCGATGTCAGGAATATACGCGAGTTTGCCGTAACTGACGTGTTCGCTACCGTCACAGTGCCCGCAACGAGTGTCGCCGTGCCCTGTTTTGCATTTGACCCTTCCGCGACACTAAGACTTCCGCAGCGAACATTGCCACTGGAATAGATGGCGCCCCATGGATTGCCAGCCGAACCGAAAACGCCGACCGTGAATGGTAGAAAGTTGCCGGAGGAGTCGATCCGAAGTCGCTCGGTGATATGGGTCGATAGGCTGATTCTGTTAGCTGCCGGTAGATATAAGCCATTCGTTGGCACCGAACTGCCAGATGGGATGAATGCTGACGCCGTGGCCGTGCTGCTGAGATTAACGCTTGTGCCAGTCGCCGCGCCAATCACTGGCGTTACCAGTGTCGGTGTATTTGCGAATACCAGAGCGCCAGAGCCTGTTTCGTCGGTGACGGCGGAGGCTAGGTTCGCGCTACTCGGTGTTCCCAGCCATGTAGCCACACCAGCCCCGAAGCTGGTGATGCCGGTCCCGCCATTGGCAACAGGGAGCGTTCCGGTGACATCGGCAGTTAACGAGACGGCCCCAAATGTCGGGGCGCCTGCCGCATTCCCGTGGAGGACCGTTGTTGTCGTCCCGAGCGAGCCAAGCGTCGCTGGCGCTGTACCGGCACCGCCGCCTAGCACAAGCGCATTGGCCGCCAGGGCTGCCGAGGAAGCAATCGTGGAAGAACTGGAGTAGTAGGGTACGCCGCCGCTGGTTCCGGAGGTAATCCCAGTTCCGCCCTGGGCGACTGTCACCGTACCCGTCAGAGCGGATGTTGGGTATCCGGTGCAGTTCGCCAGATTCCCGGATGTCGGCGTCCCCAGGATAGGGGTAACAAAGGTTGGCGTATTGGCAAAGACCAGCGCCCCTGTGCCGGTCTCATCTGTGACAGCAGTTGCTAGATTTGCACTGCTTGGAGTCGCAAGAAATGCAGCAACACCAGCAGCAAGGCCAGAAATGCCCGTGCTTACCGGCAGTCCGGTGCAGTTCGTGAGCGTCCCTGAGTTCGGCGTGCCGAGATTCGGCGTGACAAGTGTCGGGGTTTCCGCAAAGACAGCAGGGCCGGTCCCTGTCTCGTCGGTCAATGCTGCTGCAAGATTTGCGCTAGTCGGGGTCTGCAAGAAAGTGGCGACCCCACCGCCGAAGGCAGTAAACCCCGTCCCCCCGTTGGCTTCAGGCAGGATGCCGGAGACGTGGCTTGTGAGGCCGATCTTCCCCCACGAAGGGGCGGCCCCGGAAAGAAGCGCATTCCCAGAAGCGGTAATGTTTAGCCTAGCAAGGCTGCTCACTGTGTCGGCATAGAGCATGTCGCCGACCGTGTATGAGCTAAATCCCGTGCCGCCACTGGTCGCGGGCATCACCCCTGTAACACCACCGCTCCGAATCTGGATATCCCGAAAGAACCTAGCCCATTCCTCATTCAGCGGCATGTCATACCGCTGGCCACCAAAGGTCAGTGAGGCAATCGGGATTGCTCTGTTGGGGATGGTGGCAGAGACAGCCATTAGGACGCATCCACATTAGCGCTATGGATGTTCAGCCTCACGTCGTCGGTGCATCGCAGTCGGAAAACGCGATCCCGAGACGATCCGAGGAAATGCCACCTCACGCGCTGCATACGCCTGCCAACGACGCCGAGCGAGCGCATCAGCGGAGAGCCGTACACATACCCGCCATCGTTGCTAATCTCCAGCGTGACATTACCGCCCTCGCCCGTGGTGCATTGAAGCTCCAGCGAGCGAAAGTTCATCGGCTCGGCCGTTACCTGCTTCATGTGCGGCCACGTCCTTTCCCTAATCATCGGTTCGCCATCAATCGTGTTGACGGTCTTATCAATGAGGTAGTCGCACGTCCCGCCGGTCCCGTAATGGGAACCCTCGAAATATGTCACATCGCCAATCCGAAGCGGCTCCAGTTCGCCATTGACCAGTTCAGCGCGCTCATGCCATTGATTGGCCGCCGCATCCCATACCAGCGTTGTCTCCATCCCGGGCGCGTTGATGCCGACGAATTCCGCCCCATCCACCTGATAGGACCACATGGAAGCCTGGGAAAGGTCCGTGCTCTGCGCCAGCAGTTCCTCAATCGCCCGATTGCTGATCCGGCGCGGCGAGTGGCCTTGCATCATGTATACGATGCCCTGACCACGCTCAGTGGCTCCGATGAAGATCAAGGCATCAGCAGCCTTGATGACCGCACGACGCCCAACGCATCCGATATCGATAGGCGTTGAGTTGTACCGGGCCAGCGGGAAATCTGCGCCGCCCGAGTCAATCCAGACCTCAATCGAGCGAGTTCCGAAGATATAGAGTTCGCGCTTCAATACCCGGTGAGTGACGATGTTGTCAGGCTGCGCATCTGCGCTGCTGAAATCGAGCGCATCAAGGGCCGATCCATCGTCAATCTGAGACAGATAAAACTGATCCGTACCAGGGTCGGCGAAGACGAAATACCCGTCGATTTCGTCCACCCATTCACTTCCGCGCCAGTCAGGATCGGTGATCTGGCCGAAGGTGTTCGCCCCCATGTTGAAGACATAGCCGTTCGTTCCATCCACCAGAACAAGCTGATCGCGGCCGTGCTTCATCGCTACATAACTGTCGATACTGCTACCCGTGAGGGTGCCTCGCAGTGTCAGCCCGCCACCCGAGTCCCGCTCATAGAACGATGGGCCAGCGACGATGAATCGGCGGGTGTCTGTCGCATAGCTGCCACGGATTGTCTCGGTGGCGTCTACGCTCAGCGTTAGCCCGGGGGCCTGCGTCAGCGTGAACAGCGGATCTTCGCCTGGGCCGTCAACCTGCTGCACATATATGTTGATGCTGCGCTGTACAGCAGCCTTCCTATCAGCGAGCTGATACGACGGCCCGACGCAAGGGAGGAAGCGTTGCCCGGCCATCAGAAGCCATCCAGAATGCTATTGCGGCGCGGGGTCTGCCCGATGATTGCCGGATCACACACCTGGGCAGCGATACGGTTTCGCGCCGCCCGCGCCGCCTGGACGATGTTGGGAGGGACGCCACCGAGCATCACGAACGCCAATTTCTCTGCGACGCAATCGGTCAGCGCCGACTTGAATCCTGCGGGCATCGTGTAATCCGTATCCACATCGGCGAACGCGGACACAGCAGCTTTCGTTCGGATCTTGATCGTCTTACCGTTCGGGACAGGGTAGAAATAGACTGTGGACAGACCGTCATAGGCCCAAAACTCAGGCTCACTTACCTCTGCCTTGTCGTGCACCTGTTCGTGGTATTGGCCCATCGTCAGTGGCGCCATTGGGTAGTCAACTCCATTAAGGAGATACGTCATACCAAGAATTTCATCGCCAGCAGCGATCCCGGTCCATGTCGTGCCGAGCGTTCCAGTTGAGGCAGAAATCGGCGCAACGGACGATGTGATGATGGTCCTGAATAGAAAGGACTTCTGGCCGTTCCACTCGTCAACAACTTCGTTGAGTCCGTCGAGGCCAACGTCTAGCGTATCCGCATCCGCAGACTCACCCGGGCTTAGGCGGTTGAGTTTGAAGCGCAGCGCGTTTTGAAGAATGGTCCTGCCCGTCGTCATTTAGCCACCTTCTTAGGGCGCCCGGGGCCACGCTTAACGGGCTCAGGAACAGACTGGGCGGGAAGTTCCAGCTTAATACCAGCCTTTACGCTCGCCGGTCGCGGCCACACCACCCAGCCATCGGCTACATGCGCATGCACTGCGTCATCCGGGATGTGCTTATTGCCGTACTGAGGATGCTTTACATAGACCATCAGAACCCCGCATTCGTAATCAAGATCGCCTCAGCACTGCTGCTAATGTCGGTATTGGTGCCGCTGGCATTAATCACCCTCACCCACCAATCCGTTTTCTCAGGGACCGGCACAGGCATCTTGCCGTGAAGTGTATAGCTTTGATCGGAACTTAGGCCCAGAGCTTTCGGTGTGCGAATTACACCAGCGCTGGAGCGAGCATAGATACGCGCGGTGATCCATCGATTTGCAGATGCTCGATTGATTGAGACATCCACCGAATAGACAAGCATCGTGTACCCGGCAGGGACCGTGTAGAGCATCTGGTCCAAGAAAGACTGCCCAGGGTTTGCGGCGCCTTCGACGAAGGTTGATATCGTCCCGCGAGTAGTGCCCGCGCCAACATCCCTGATGGTGATAGTTCCCTCATTCCTTCCAGATGACCCAGCGGCCAGGATCGTTGCGCCGTTAATGCGCAGGATGTCCGTCCGCGTCGTTGGAACTGCCGTCGTGCCGTTGAGCGTGATTACCTCGGAGAACTCAACGTATTGACTGGAGAGGAAATCAACCCTGACAGTGCGAGCGCCTGTGCCTGATGCCGCATCATTTGCCGAGGATGAGACAAGCTCAAGTTGCCCACCCGATGTCTTGAAGGAGAACGTACCGCCATATGGCCAGATGTCTTCCGGTTCGGTGCCTGGGTCGATATCCGGGTTATTTCCAGAAAAGAAGACGCGCCGCGCCCATGGCACTTTCCCTAGGGCAACGGCGGTGAAGAAATCCGGCGTGTCGAAGTTCTGCATTTTGTTCAGACAGCCAAAAAGCACCCGGAGTTAACCGGGTGCGTAAAGACCGGATGAACCGGCCACCACCGAGAGGATTAGGACGTGGCGAAGGCAGTAGCCATCGTGCCCGTGCCGATTGCGAGGCCCTCAACGAACCATTGCGTGGCACTGATGGCAGTGAAGCGCAGATGGCCGCCGACGAGGCCGCCCTTGGTGTCGCCGTCGAATGTCAGCGCAACATGGGTGGAACCGTCACCGGTGAAGATGTCGCCAGAGGTGGCAATCGTCGCGTCACCGGCCATGTACGCGCCCAGCAGGAACACGGAGGCCGAGTTCGTGATGATCTTGTACGAGTTGCTGGTACGGGAGACGGTCACGGAGAAGTCGAACTGCCGACCTTCCGAAGGGGCGGGAAGGGTGACAACGGCGCCAGAGGCAACACCCAGCAGCACGAGGGCGCCGGATTGCTCAGCCTTGAGGGTGGTGTTGGCCGTGACGGTGACAACCTCACGGTGCGTGCCAGTGGCCACGCAGCCATCCGGGCTGCCATAGCCAAGGCGTTCGAGAGAGGAAGAAAGTGCCATGATGAAAACTCCTTGAATCCGATTACGCGGCTTGCGCCCGCCCATTCAGAGCGGGCGCGTACCGATTAGGCGTTAGCCGCGCCGATGATTCGGCAAGCCCACTCGGGCCGCAGAGCAGCCATCCCGTACAGGATGTCGATCCGCATCAGCAGTTCGTCATTGCGGATGTCAGACGCTTGCCAGACACGCAGCGAGAGGTTGTCCATGCGCTTGCGGACGCACTTCACCGAGTCATCCATCAGCGGCAGGTCAGCCGTGATGAACTGGAACGCCTCCTTGTGGTACATCAACTGCTGCACGTAGTTCGTGCTCAGGTTGCCGACAAACGTGATGTCGGCGTTATCAACAGGCGTGCCGGACACGTTCTGACGGGCATCAGTCGTGTCATAGATCATCGCCGGGCTGAAGTTGATCGTCGTGGTCGTGGCCGAGGTCACAACGAATTGCTTCAGATGGGCGTAAGCAGCCTTGGTTTCCGGGTGCACGTCATAGATGCCTTCAACCGTGAACACCATCCCAGCGACCGGAGCAGCAGTGAAGCCGTCAACGGTTAGGGCGGTGATACCGCTGGTCAGCGTACCGGCGTTGATTTCGCCAGCCACGTCGGCCGAGTTCGGCATCGTCCACATACGGTCATTTTCGTACCAGTCAGCCATCGCGGTGCGGCCGATCATGCCTTCGCGGTACTGTTCGCGGATTTGCTGCGAGTCTTGGAACAGACCTTTCAGGCCGTTGACCAGACCACCCATGGCGATGGAATCGCACTGAATGAAGCGATTGCCATCCTTCGGGGCGAGCTGCTGATTCAGCTTCGCACGGGCGGCGCCGACTGCAACGAGGTCGGTCAGAGCCGTACCGGCGGTGCCTGCGACTTGATAGGTCGCCTTGGTGGCGTAGGCGAGGAAGTCGCTTTCGATGCCCGAGCACATCATCGCCACGGCTGGCTCAATGTAGTTCTTGGACAGTTCGTTGAACGCGCCTTCGCTGGCCACGGACTGAATCAGTTCCTGGCTATTGAAGCGCATATCCACGCCGTCTTGCGTGGCGACGGTGAGGGTTTGCGTTTGTTCGTTCTGGTCCTGAACGTCCATGACACGCGAACCTTGACGGCGCTTGTACATGTTCGGCGACTTCACGCGCAGGGTTTGACCCTTGGGCGAGACGCCAGGACGATAGGTGAAGGATTCGTCGTATTGACGATCCACGGTGCCGATGAACTGAAGCTTTTCGTGCGCGATGCGCAGGGCTTCCTTTGCCACCATGTCGGTGACTTTAAATACGTTAGACATTTACTGTCTCCTTATTTGCGTTTGCCAAAGCCAAGACGTTGTTTGAAAAACTCGTCGTCGCTCATGTCGAAAATGGATTTCTTGCCACTGCCAGCCGCCTTTACAGGGGCCAGCGGTTCTGCTGCCTTTGAGGGTTTAGGCTTGTCCGCGAGCTTCGCCTCAATCTTGACGATTGCGCGAGCGGCCTGCGTTGGGCTCATGCGCCCAATAGCCTTGGCCTCATCCTCGTGGTCTGGATCTGCGAGGTATTCGATCAACTGACGCGGGTGCTCGGACTCGAAAATTGCCTCTGCGACAGGCTTGGGCTGACCATTGCGATCCGCCAAACCTCCGAGAGCTTCATCAAGATCCGCCGCGATCTCGTTAAATCGCTCAGTACCGAAATCCTTATCGAGGGCAGCGATAACGGCCTGACGGTGCTTCAGCAGTGCTTCTTGCTGTGCTACGGTGGGAGCGGCCTTCCTGGCCTCTTCCTGAATCCGCTGCTGCAATTCAGCCTTGGTGAGCGTAATAGGCTCGTCGTCGTTGGCCGAATCATAATCCTTTTGTGGAGGATGTGCATTAAGCGCCGCTTCGCGCTCATAAAGACGCCGCGTCAGCTTGTCGATACGACGCCGAGCCTTCTCTAGCTCCTTTTGCTCCCAGGTTTTCTGCGGCTTCTCTTCTTCCTTCTCTTTCTGCTCGCCTTGCTCCTGGCCCTGCTGCTCGACCTCGGTTCCGGAATCAGTTCTCACCTCTTCCGTTACTTCGGGGGTCGTTGTCTCAATGGGGGCGTCGCCTTCTTCCATCTAACTGCTCCTTCGTGGTGGTAATTCTTAGCGTCGTACGCGCTTAATGGCCTGCGCGATTATCTGCCCAACTAGCGCATACCCTGCGTCACCCAGGTGAACACGGTCATCTGCCGTACCGTCAGAACGGTGATAGACACTTGCCGCATCAAAAGCAGACGTTGACCAATCTCCACCCGCATAGAGCGATTTCCATGGCTCGAACGCAGCGAGGTCCACGAATTGATCGCTGTAGGTGCGGTAGTTCTTCCGGAGAAGGCCATCGGCAGCGATCATTGCAGCCATGCGCTCGTTGGTAATGGTCGGCGTGGCTCCTGCACCGGCCGGGATAAGCCCAACGGTGATGATGTAGAGCTTCTTTCCTGCGGCTGTCGCTGCTGCGCGTCTGGCGTTGCAATAACTTGCCCATTGGTTATGGGCCGCCACTGCATCTCGGCCATTGCCTGAGACTTCATTCGTGAATTCCCAAGCCACCAAGACATTCAGCTTCCCGGCCACAAGATTCGGGTCAATCACGCTCGTTGCCGTGGTCTTCATGCCTTGGATTGACTGGCCGCCGACACCCTGATTCGATACGCCTATACCGAGGATTCCTTGGGCCACATCCGTCCACCTCTTGGCATTGCTGCTGGCGCCAGCGCCAACGCCTTGAGTTAGGCTATTCCCGTGGGCCATGATATTCATGGCGCTAGAGGTGATCGGCGCCCTGGGGTATGGGCGCGGGATCATACATTGCGCCCCATGGAGGTTTGGAACGCTTGGAGCAGGGTATAGAGCGTGCCTGCTTCGCTATCCGTAAGCGTGCCGTCATCAACCCAGTAGGCGGCGACACGTGAGCCGGTGGCGAGCACGGAGGTCGTCGTCGGGCCTGCGGTGGCGTTCTGCACGTAGAGGTACAGCGGCACCGTGCCGGCCCCTTGCGTCGTGCTGGTGGTGTTTGTGGCGGCGCTGGCCCCGTTCTTCAGGAGCACTTCGTCGGTGGCACCACGGCGAATCACATGGTAGGCACCAGCAACGAGGCCGCCAGTCGTGCCGACGCCATTGGCGACACCCCCGGTCAGGCCGGAAACTGCACCCGATGCGGACGTACCGGCAGCATTGCGGTTGCCGCAGATGCGGTAAACATCGGTCGCCGACGATGTGCCAATCAGGCAGCGCGCCGTCCCATCCGAAGCCTGGGTGGTGCGCAGATACGCCCCGAAGCCGAGCGGGGAGGTGGTCGGCGTTACTGCGGTGTTGATGTACGAGGTGGATGTCGCGTTAGACCATCCGAGCGTGGGATCGAACGTAGGCGCGCCCACGCCAGCGGCATTCGGCCCAATCAGAGGCACCAGCGAGCCAGCGAGCGTGTCCTGGCAGGCGAGGTTGACAGCGGTGAGCTTCGAGTGAATTCCAGCCGAGCGCAGGCCCTTGGCGAACGTGTCCGCATAGCCCATGTGGGTTTCGTTCGGCGTCACCCCAGCGGCCACCAGGGCAGCGCGATATGCCGTGGTGATGGCGTCTTCGCCGTTCGGAGCCGGGGCCGGGGCAGGACTTGGCGCCGGACTCGGCGCAGGGCTAGGGGCAGGAGATGGAGACGGGGCAGGCGCCGGGCTTGGCGCTGGCGCCGGAGCGGGGGCTGGTGCAGCCACAGCAGCCGGTACAGCCTGCTGGCTCCATGCGTAGCGGCGGGCAACGCCGTCGTACCAGACATCAAGCCGGTTGGGAACGCGGGTGGTGTTGAGATAGCCGAACGAAGTCGCCCACTCATCAGCGCCAGAGATGGTCGGCACGTTCGTGCCGTCCGGCAGGACCACCATCGAAGCCACGGCGCCGAGCGTGGTGCCGGTGACAGTGATCGTCGTCGGTCCCGATACCGTAAGCGCCGAGTATTGGCGAATCGTGGCGTCAAGCGTCAGCGTGTTTGACGCTGTAGCGGTGGCTGGTGTTGTGCCGCTCTCTATCGTTGTCGTATAGCTTAGGACTGCATCACGATTCGTGATCGTCAGCACCGTTTTCCGGAAATACGGGCCAAAGCGGCGACGCCAGTTAGACGGCCCAATCTGCCAGAGGTCGGAGACGGTATTAGCCGGTGCCACGTCGATGGAAGCATATCCGCCCCCTGATTCGATGTAGCAGTCGTCTCCGATGGCGAGCGTGATTTTGACGGTTGAATTGAATGGGACGGTGGTTGGCATTAAAGCACTCCGGGGGCAGGCGCTACCTGCGACATATCACTCGGAGGCCCTCCCTCCGGCGACAAATCCCCGCCTTCCAATGGAATGTCTTGCTGTTCCATTGGCATTTGCTGCTCTTGCGGCAGTTCGGGCTGGATTTCCTCTTGCGGGAATTCCATTCCTTCGGCGGGGGGCGTCTCTTCGGCGTCTTCTGTCGGCATTGGCTGCGACAGCATCGCCATTACTGTTTGC
>CBHCMF010000140.1:0-11850 GCA_965974465.1 uncultured Noviherbaspirillum sp. | reverse complement strand
TCCAGCTGTGCAGGGTTGAATTAAGTGACAGCACAAGCCTGAACAGACCAAGAAGGAAAGCAAATGAGGATCAACATCAGCAGCGACTTCGCCAGAATTGCAAAGCAGATCGAGGAGATCGGCAGACAGGCACAGTATGCGGCGGCTGTGGCACTCACACGCAGTGCGCAAGATGTGCGCGAGGCGTTGAAGGATGAGATGCGCCAAGTGTTTGATCGACCGACGCCTTACACGTTAAACAGCTTGTTTGTAAAAGGCGCGAATAGAAACAACTTGGAAGCAAGGGTTTGGGTCAAGGACAACCCATCAGCAAAGGGAACGCCAGCAGACCGCTATCTCGGCCCGCAGATCTACGGCGGCGCACGCAGCCTGAAAGGGATGGAGCGTGCGCTTCAAGCCGCAGGTCTGATGGAGCAGGGCGAGTTTGCAGTTCCCGCAGCGGGCGCACAGTTGGATTCCTATGGGAACGTCAAGCGCAGCCAAATCGTGCAGATCTTGTCGCAGCTGCGCCTCCAGCAAAAGGCTGGTTACGAATCGCGCGCCAGCAACAGTGCGGCATCGCGACGCACCGTTGCCCGGCAAGGGGTGACGTACTTTGCACTTCCGCGCGGGACTCGTGGATTAAAACCAGGCATTTACCTGAAGAAGGTATTCGCGCACGGCTCCGCTGTGCGTCCGGTTTTCATCTTCACCGCCAAGGCCAGCTACAAGCGCCGTTTCCAGTTCTTCCAGGTGGCCAACAAAGTAGCGCTGGAGCGTTTCCCGATCCACTTTGATCGCGAGCTGGCGAAGGCCATGGGCACGGCGCGATTGACGCAGCAGAGGGAGCTGTTCTGATGCCTTGCTTCATAGGGATACCCCCCATCAAGGTACTTCCAGGGCAAGGCCTACCAAGGGTAATTCAGACCCCGTTTTCTCTCTACTCAAATGGATTTGCTAAGGGGGTTATGTGATTGACCTGAATGCCAAGATCACGCAGGCACAGTTCGGTGAACTCGTTGGCATCAGTCAGCCGGCCGTGAGCGACTTGCAGTCCCGAGGCGTCATCCTGGCGGGGCAACCGGCTGCAGAGTGGTTGAAATCGTATTGCTTGCATTTGCGCGAGCAGGCAGCCGGGCGCGCTGCTGCAGGCGAGCTGGACCTCGCAAGCGAACGGGCGCACCTAGCGCGCGTGCAACGCGAGCGGATCGAAATGCAGAACGCGGTGACCCGCCGTGAGCTGGCGCCGGTCAGCCTGATGGAGGCTGTTCTTGCAAATGTCGGCCGGCAGATCGCCGGCATCCTCGAGGCAATTCCCGTGCAACTGAAGCGCCGGTCCAGCTTGAGTATGGAAGACATCGCGTTTGTCGAAGGGGAGATCGTCAAGGCTCGCAATCTCGCTGCCGCTATCGAGCTGAAAGAGGAACTGGACGACGAGGATGCCGAAGAAGGCGTAGGGGAGGGGCTGAACTGATGGACATGTCCGAGATTCACAAGGCGGTACGCAAGGGCTTGAAAGCGCTCGAGGCCGTACCACCGATGCGCCTCTCGGAATGGGCTGCAAAGCATTTTTACCTGTCCGCAGAATCCTCGTACGTCGAAGGGCAATGGCGGGCGTTCTGGTTCCAGCCAGCGCTGATGGATGCGATCTCGGACGACGACATCGAAGAAGTCGATGTGATGAAGTCGGCCCGTGTCGGTTACACCAAAATTATCTTGGCCGCGATCGGTTACACCGCGCATCACAAGCGGCGCAACCAGGCGGTATGGCAACCGACGGACGACGACCGCGACGAATTCTGTTTGACCGAGGTGGAGCCCATGCTACGAGACGTGCGCGCGATGTCCACCGTTTTCCGTGGGGGGAAGGGCAACACCAAGGGCGACTCCATGAAACAGAAAAAATTCATGGGGTCGAGCCTGCACATGCGTGGCGGCAAAGCGGCAAAAAATTACCGCCGAATTTCAATCGATACCGGTTACCTCGATGAAATCGACGGCTTTGATCCAGACGTCGAGCAAGAAGGCAGCCCAATCAAGCTCGCATACAAGCGCGTCGAAGGGGCGACGTTTCCGAAACTCGTCATTGGGTCCACCCCGAAGATCAAGGGCATGTCGCTGATCGAGGCGCGCGTGGCGCAGGCGCAGCTCCGGTTCCAGCCCTACGTTCCTTGTACGCATTGCGACGAGCATATCCTGATCCAGTGGGGCGGGAAGGACAAGCCGTACGGTTTCAAGTGGTACGACAACGACCCGGAAACAGTCGGCCATGTCTGTCCGCATTGCTCGGGCGTGATGTCCCAGGCCGACTATATCGCGGCAGGCAAGCGCGGACGCTGGATTGCGCAAGACGGCACCTGGATCGACGCCGACAACCATTATCGGGACACGGCAGGCAATATCGTGCCCAAGCCGAAGCACGTGGCCTTCCATGGTTTGTGGACCGCTTACAGCGAAATGACAAGCTGGGCCAAGATCGTGCGCGAATGGCTATCGGCAGTGGAAAAGCTGGCGGCCGGTGATGCGTCCGAAATGAAGGCGTTCATCAACACCACGCTCGGCGAGACCTACGAAGAAAAAGGCGAGAAAGCCGACGAGCATGCTCTGAAGGCACGGGCCACGCAATGGCCGCTGCGGCGCGTGCCGATGGGCGGGCTGGTGCTCGGCGCCGGGGTTGATGTACAGGATGACCGTTTCGAAGTCGTCACGTGGGCGTTTGGCCGGGGCTCGGAAATGTGGCCGGTTGACTATACCGTGATCGATGCGAATCCGGCGGATCCACGCGAGTGGGAAAAGCTTGATAACCACCTGCGGATGATCTTCCCGCACGCCGGCGGCGGGCAGCTGGCGATCCGCGCCGCAGCAGTCGACACGGGCGGCCATTTCACGCACGAGGCGTACAATTTTTGCCGCCAGCGCGCCGCGCGCCGCATCTATGCGATCAAGGGGGAAACGCGGGAAGGTCAGCCGATTAAAGGCCGCGCTTCCAAGGTCGACGTGAACGCGATGGGCAAAGTGATCAAGGCCGGCGTCAAGCTGTGGCATGTCGGTACCGACACCGCCAAGGATCTGTTGCTCGGTCGTCTCAGCGTACCGGAATCCGGACCCGGTTATATCCACTTTTCCAAGGAACTGCCGGACGAGTTTTACCACCAGCTGACCGCCGAGCAGCGCATCAAGGTGAAGACTTCCCAAGGGGAGAAGTACCGCTGGGTAAAGACACGCCCTCGTAATGAAGTACTCGACTGCACGGTCTATGCGTTGTTTGTCGAACAGATGTTGGATTTGCATCGCTATACCGAACGGCAGTGGGATGCGTTGGAGGCAAAAGTAATTCCAGCGGTTCGGGATTTGTTCGACGCACCGTCGCAAGAGCTTGGTGAAATTCCTGAAGCAGTGGAGACGGTGGTACATGCGCCCGAGAAAACGCCACCAACGCCGGTACCGGCGGCAAAAGCAGCTTCAGCACACATCCCGGCCGCCGTCGCTGCCCCGGCGCCGACCAAGGTGGTCGGTGGGCGAATCTCGCTTGCTGGAACGAGGAGGGGCGGTGCATGAGCCTGGATGCCGACGCCGATATCGTCGAGATCATTATCCGCAAGGCGCAGGCGGAAGGCCTCGATGCTGATGCTGCGCATCAGATTGAGATGGCGATTCGGCAAGAGTTCGGCGGCATGCGCGTACGCATTCCAAAACGGAAGAAACATCCCAGTCCCGAGGTGCGGGAACAGGCCTTTGTCGATGGATTGAGCAATATGTCGACAAAGGAAGTGACCGAAAAAAATGGCATCAGCCGCGCGACGCTATATCGCCTCATGAAGCGCGGCGCAAAGTAGTTGTCTCAATTTGCCCTTATGTTGGCGAACCGGGTTCCATACACTTCAGGGTATCTACTGAGCAAATGACTATGGCCGGCATCACTCTTACACAAGCGCAAGCACAACTGGACGCTTACCTTGCGGCAGAAACCGCCGTTCTTGGGGGCCAGTCCTATGAAATCGCTGGCCGCAAGCTCACCCGCGCCAACTTATCCGAAATCCAGGCAGGACTCGAGATCTGGAACAATCGCGTGGTTACCTTGAGCAACAAGGCAAGCGGCCGTAGCCGCAGCCGTACGGTTGTGGTGGGGGGCTGATATGTCTGACAAGCCAACCAATCCACTGCTGCAGCAAAACCTGCTCGACAAGGCCATTGCCTACTTTTCTCCGTCCCGCGCAATGGCGCGCATGAGTAGTCGGGCGCAATTGGCGCTGGCCGGTGGTTATACTGGCGCGCGGATCGATCGTGCCGCATTAAACCGGTGGATGCCCGGCGCCGGCTCACCGAGCACCGACATCATTCGCGATCTGCCAATGCTGCGTGCGCGCAGCCGCGACCAGATGCGCAATGCGCCTGTCGCACTTGGCGCACTCAATACCGCAACGAGCCACGTTGTCGGAACGGGCCTGAGCTATACGCCAGCCATCCCTGCCGATTTCCTCGGTCTGACCGAGCAGCAGGCAGAGGCTTGGCAGACCGATACGAAACGACGGTTCGAAATGTGGGCCGGTTCTGTTGACTGCGATGTAGCGCGCCAGCTCAACTTTTACGGTATTCAGGAGTTAGCATTCCGCTCGATGTTGGAAAGCGGTGACACGCTTGTACTCACACCAAGAATCCCACGAGCAGGTGGTGCCGCACGGCTCGCACTGCAAATCATCGAAGCAGACCGGATTTGCAATCCAGACCGGAAGCCAGACACCGACAATCTGATTGAAGGCGTTGAAGTGTCTCCAGAAACTGGGGAGGCGATCGCATTTCACGTGGCACGTAAGCACCCCGGCGATTACCGTGGCAGCAACCATTGGGATCGTGTTGAGGCGCGCGGCACAACGACTGGCCGTCGCAACGTCTTGCACCTATTCAAGCCGTTACGACCTGGGCAAGTGCGTGGCGTGCCATGGATCGCGCCGATCCTCGAACCACTCAAACAGCTCAGCCGTTACACCGATGCCGAACTCAATGCAGCGGTGATCAGCGGCTTGTTCAGCGTTTTCGTGAAGATGGACCCGGATGCGTTTACCGAAATGTTCGACGATGACGCCAAAGAAGCCATCGTGGACAAGGCCAGCAGCTGGAGTGGCGAAATGGAGTCGGGTAAGGCCATTAACCTGCTGCCCGGTGAAAGCATTGAAAGCAGTAACCCTGGACGCCCGAATGCACAGTTTGATCCGTTTTGGACGGCCATCGTGCGACAAATTGGTATGGCGCTGGAGATGCCGTTCGAAGTGCTAACCATGCATTTCCAAAGCAGTTACAGCGCCGCACGCGCGGCCATGCTGATGGCCTGGAAAGCATTCCGCTCGCGCCGAGACTTTATGTCGAATTATTTCTGCCAGCCAGTCTTCGAGCTATGGCTCACCGATGAAGTGGCTGAGGGGCGCATTCGTGCGCCGGGCTTTTTTGCCAGCGATGTCATCCGCGCGGCGTGGTGCTCAGCAGTGTGGACGGGTGATGGCCCCGGCAGTATTGATCCAGTCAAGGAAGTCTTGGCGGCAGAAAAACGCATCGCGCTCAATATCAGCACAAAGCAGGCTGAGAGCATTCTGCACGATGGCGTCGATTGGGCGCAAAAGCATCGTCAGCGCGTGAAGGAAATCAATGCTGAAAAAGAGGCGGGCATATACGCGCCGCCGCCCGGTTCAGCGGTCCCGACCGAAGCGCCTGACTGACCAAATTCTCCCTCACTTCCTCGATAGAGAAGTGTTTGCTCGGCACCCGAAAGGAGCCGGGCTTTTTTTATGGGCGATAGCAAATCACGAGATATGGAACTTCGCACAGAGTTGTCTCAATTTGCCCTATTTTGCGCCCCATCAAATAAATAAACTGGTTTCAATATTTGGCGCAGGTGTTCATGAAACTTCTCGAAATCCTTACCAGCCCTTGGGCAATCCAGCCTGAAAAGCTTCAGGAGATTCAGGCCATCTATGCTGCGCATTTTCGCGGCGAAAAGATTGATATCGAGGCGATCGAAGCGCGCCTGAATCGTCCGCTCGCCAACGAGCAGCAAGAGTATGTGCTGCGCGAAGGCGGTGTGGCAGTACTCGCTATCGACGGTGTGATCGCACCAAAGGCAAATCTGTTTACTCGAGTAAGTGGTGGCGCTTCCGCACAAATGCTGACTAAGCAGGTGGAGTCCGCGATGGTTGATCCGCGCGTGCGTGCTTTGGTGCTTTCCATCGACTCGCCTGGTGGAAGCGTGTTCGGCACGCCGGAGTTGGCTGCAGCCATTTACGAAGGTTCGGCAGTTAAGCCAATCGTGACCATAAGCGAAGCGACGATTGCAAGTGCGGCGTATTGGTTTGGTTCTGCAGCCAATGCCGTCTATATCAGCGGTCCGACTGTGCAGGCCGGCAGCATTGGCGTGTTGGCCACGCACAATTACACCCCGCGTTCTAACACCGTACAAACCACCGAGGTGACCGCAGGCCGCTATAAGCGCATCGCAAGCGACAACGCGCCGCTGACCGAGGAGGGCAAGGCTTACCTGCAAGCGCAGGTGGACCACATTTATTCCGTCTTCGTGGATGCCGTTGCAATGCATCGCGGCACCACGGTAGATGCCGTACTCGAGCACATGGCCGATGGCCGTGTGTTCATTGGCCAGCAAGCTATCAACGCAGGACTCGTGGACGGTGTTTCCACGGTCGATGCAATGGTGGACAAGCTGGCAACCGATCCCGCCCAGTTCGC
Organism: uncultured Noviherbaspirillum sp.; assembly: GCA_965974465.1. Lineage (GTDB taxonomy): Bacteria > Pseudomonadota > Gammaproteobacteria > Burkholderiales > Burkholderiaceae_D > Noviherbaspirillum. Next base: position 5,139 of record CBHCMF010000140.1, on the reverse strand, counting down.
AAAACGCAGAAAGTCCGTTTTTGCCGTGGGTGGCCTACCCGTGTTAAGCGCCGGTGTTGCGCCGAACCACAACCCAACCGAAAAGGAAACAGTCATGCCTCAAGCAGACGCCTCTCTTTCGCGTGAGTCCCTGGAACGCGACCACGCGGCGCTTTTAGCGCAATTGCGGTCCGAATTTTTCGCTGCCGGTGCTGCCGCAGAGCGCGAGCGCATCCAAGCCGTCGAAGCCCAGATGATTCCCGGTCACGAGGCCCTGATCAACACGATGAAGTTCGACGGCAAATCCTCTGCTGGCGATGCAGCGCAAGCCATTCTCGCGGCGGAAAAGCAATCTCGCGAGAAGCACGCAGCGGCGCTCGCTGGCGATGCACCCGCACCGCTGCCGTTGGTGCCCACGCCCACCGTGGATAAGACTGCGTCTGCAGCAGCACCGTTGTCGCGTGCAGAGCTCGACGCCAAGGCCAAGGCCCATATGGCCGCCAATCCCGGCGTGGACTACATCAACGCCGTCAAGATCATCCAACAGCAAGGAGCCTAAATCATGGCAGCTTCCAACAGACCCGTATTGACCATCAGCGTCACCGCCACTGGCGCCATCGCCCAATACAACGCCGTCACGGCTGCGGGCGCGGTAGCAAGCGCCGCCGGCAACGCTGTCGGCTTCGCTGATACCGCAGGCAGCACCGGTTCCCGTGTTCCGGTTACCACGCTAGGAACGGCAATCGCCGTTGCCGGTGCCGCTATTACGGCCGGTGCAGCAGTGGAAGTCGGCGCATCCGGCAAGGTGGTCACCAAGTCCGCGGGCATCACTGTCGGTCGCGCGCTGACCGCGGCGGCAGCAGATGGTGACCAGATTGAAGTTCTGATCATTCCCAACTAATTCCAGGAGTTCATACCATGCCTCAAATGACCCCGAACGCCGCCCGCGTTGTCGATCCCGTACTGAGCACCATTGCCCAGGGCTACCAAAATAATGCGATGGTGGCGCAAGCGCTGTTTCCAGTCGTGCCGGTCAACCTGCGCGGCGGCAACATCATCACCTTCGGCAAGGAAGCCTTCATGCTGTATTCATCGCAGCGCGCGCCTGGCGAAAACACCCGCCGCGTCCGCTTCGGCTACTCCGGCGCACCGTACGCGCTGGTGGATTACAGCCTGGAAGGCGTCGTGCCGGTTGAAGTCGAGGAGGAAGCCGCGAACGGACCCGGCATTGACTTGGGCGCCGGTGCGATCGGCGAAGTCAGCGCGATTATGTCATTGCGCCTGGAAAAGCAGTCGGCTGACATTGCCCGCAATGCCGCGAGCTATGCTGCCTCGAACAAGGTAACGCTGTCCGGTACCGACCAATGGTCGGACTTCGGCGCGACCAGCGACCCGATCGACGACATCGAAGCGGCAAAGGAAGCCGTTCGCGCGGCGACTGGCAAACGGCCGAACACGATCGTTCTTGGTGCGCTGGTTTTTGCAAAGCTGCGCCAGCATCCGAAGATCATCGACCGGATCAAGTACACCGGTCGCGACACTGCAACCCCGGAACTGTTGGCCGTCTTGTTCGGCGTGCAGCGTGTGTTCGTCGGCGATGCGATTTACTCCAACGACGCCGGCACTGCCTTCACTGACGTGTGGGGCAAAGACGTCATTGTGGCCTATACCGAGCTGGGCAGCGTGCAGTCTCGGGGCTTGCCGAGTTACGGCTATACCTACCAGCTGAGCGGCTATCCGCTGGTGGAAGAACCGTACTACGACCGCAATGCGAAGTCGTGGATCTATCCGGTCACCCGCAGCGAAGCGCCGGTACTGGCTTCTGCCGCTGCTGGCTTCCTCATCACCAACGCCGTCGCATAAAGGGGACTGTCATGAAAGTGACAATCATTCACCCGGTTCGCCATAACGGCAAGCGCTACGCTGCTGGTGACAACGTGGACCTTTCCAAGGAAGCGGCTCAAGCGCTGGTCGATTGCGGTTCAGCGGAATCCGCTGCTGCTGACTCGGAAGCAAAGTCCAAAGCTGACGCAGATGCAAAAGCCAAAGCTGACGCCGAAGCAAAAGCCAAAGCTGACGCTGACGCAAAGGCTTAAGCGATGATTGGCGAAGACTGGTCCACGTTCTTCAACACCGCAGAGTTCGCAATGGATGCGACGCTAGACGGTGTTGCCGTACGCGGCATCTTCGACAACACCTCTATGGTTGCGCAAGGCGGTATGGGGATGGCGACCACTAATCCCACCTTCGTGCTGCCGACCGGCTCGGTACCGGATGCGCCGGTCGGCAAACTGCTCGTTATTGGCGCCATTACCTACAGCGTTGCCGCTCATGAGCCTGATGGTACCGGCGTTAGCGTTCTTGTCCTGGAGCGCACATCGTGACCACAGCATTCGCCAACATCGCCAACAAGTTCGTCGAGGTGCTTGAAGCAGCACCGGCTGCCTCGGTACATGTTTTCCGGGCGCGCGCTCGTGAGATCGCCGAACAGCACAGCGAAGCTGTCAATGTGTATTTCGAGGGCGCTGATCCAAGCCCTGGCGCGATCGCCGGCGCACCCATCGACTGGATCTCGCGCATCGTCGTCGAATGCTATGCGCGCACCTTGACCACAACGGCTGACCTTGCAGTTGATCCGTTGATCGTAAAGGTGTTTGAAAAACTGGCGGCCGACACGACGCTGGGCGGCTTAGTGGATAACGTCGGCGTGCCGACCATCGACACTGAGTACAACAACCTCGGACAGAAAACCGGCTGGGTTCGCATGATCTATCCAGTCGAACACCGTACTTCCAATGCAACGCTGAACTAATCATGACAAAGGCAAAAAACGCACTCCAAACGGAGCCGGTTCCGCAAGCAGAGCAGATCCCCAACCCGCCCGGCGGCGGCCGCTGGAAGTGGGATGCGGATGCAAAGCAGTGGATTCCTTTAGATCAACAGACTCAACAAACGACTGAAACCCAGGAGTAAGCCATGCCCCGCTATATCCGCAATACCGTCATTTTGGCAAAGCCGGAAACCACTGCCGGCACCGATTCCACGCCCACAGGCGCCGCCAATGCGATCCTGGTCTCCGACATGAGCATCACGCCATTGGATGCGCAAAACATCGACCGCAACGTCGTGCGCGGCTATTTCGGCGGCAGCGAGCAGCTCGTCGGTACCGCCAACGTCAAGTGCAGCTTTACCGTTGAGCTTGCCGGCTCCGGTGCGGCGGCAACACCGCCAGCATGGGGCAACCTCTTGCTCGGTTGCGCAATGGCTGAAGGCGTACTCACGACACCGGATCGGGTGGAATACACGCCTGTATCCACGTCGCTCAAGACGCTGACCATCTATTACTACGACGATGGCGTTTTACACAAGCTGCTCGGTGCAATGGGTAATTGCACACTCAGCGCCAAAGTCGGTGAACGTCCGACGCTCAAATTCGACTTTATCGGTCTGGATGGCGGCGTCAGTGCGGCGACAGCCACTGGCACTTATACCGCGTGGAAGAAACCGGTCGCGATGACCATGGCAAACGTTACCACCGATATCACGCTCGGCTGTACCTATACCGCAGGCGCATTGTCGGGTGGCACCGAATACCCAAGCACCGGCCTTGAAATCATGCTGGGCAACGCAGTCAACTTCACGCCGCTGCTCAGCTCTGAAAGCGTCGATATCACCGATCGCGAAGTGACCGGTTCGATGGATCTGGAACTCACTGCGGCACAGGAAGTGTCGCTGATGGCCGATGTGAAGGCCAACACCACCCGAGGCCTGGGATTCATCATCGGTACGGCGACCGGCTCAAAGATGGTCATTCACCAGCCTGCCGTGCAACTGATCAATCCGCGCAAAGTCGATCTCAACGGAAAACGCCTGATTGGCTACGAACTGCGCTCGGTGCCGGTGTCCGGCAACGACGAATTGCGCATCGCCTGCGTTTAACAGGCGATTCATCTGATTTTTACCAAGGAACATCATGGCTTACAAACTCGTCGTTGAAGACACCGTAAAAGTCCCCGTGAAATTCACTCTCAATAACGCCGGCAAGGTCGCGTCGTTTTCGTTCAGCCTTACCTGTGACCGTCTGACGCAAGAAGAAATCCGCGAGCGTACAAAAGACGGCGATGGTTTGGTCAGTGATTTTTTGCGTGGTGTAATCAAAGGATGGAGCGGTCAAACGCTGGTCGTGGATGAAGACGACAAGCCTGCCGAATTCAACACGGAAGCGCTCGACGTGATGCTCAGCACCACTGGCGTGCCAATCATCCTGTATCACGCTTACTTCAAAGAGTGTGGAGCGAAAGAAAAAAACTAGCGCGCGCCGCGCAACTGATGGCGCGCGGCCAGTTGCGCATCGGCGACCAGCAAGAGCGGGAGCCGGAAGACGAAGTTGTCGATGCGCTTGCCGCATTCGGTTTGCAGGCCGAAGAGACGCTGGAAATCGACGACAAGTTTGCGCTGTGGCCCGAGTGTGTCGACGTCTTCAAGCTGTGGCAAGCGGTGCAAACACAGTGGCGAACCGGTGGCATGGGCGGCGCAACCGGACTCGATTATGCAGGAGTGGAAGCGTGCATGAAGCTGCGTGGGATACGAAACAAGGACCGGACAGAACTGTTTAACGGCTTGCAAGTGATGGAACAGGCAACGCTGCAAGAGTGGGCATTACAGAAGTAATACGACGGACATCATCGATCATGGCTGAAGCAAAAATTCGACTGAGCATCGACGGCGTACAGCCCGTCATGAGCGGTCTCAGGCAAGTAGGCGACAAGATCAGCGACTTAGGTGGCTCGATCAGCATGCTGACGGCCATCGGCGGCACGTTATCCGTCGGTGCCTTTGCCGCCATGATTAAGTCATCGATCGATGCCGCCGACAGCCTCGACGATCTCAGCAAATCGACTAGTTTGACCGTTGAGACATTAGCCGGCCTCAAGTGGGCCGCGCAAATGTCTGGCACGGATCTAGACAATGTTGCCAAGGCAGTCAATAAGCTATCTGTCAGCATGGGCAAGGATGCGGAAAAGTTTGCAAAGATCGGCGTCACCGCAAAGGATCCGATTGAAGCATTGAAGCAACTTGCCGATGTGTTTGTATCCATTGAAGATCCGCAGACGCGTGCTGCGGTCGCTGCCGAAGCGCTCGGCAAGCAATGGGAATCTA
>CBHCMF010000139.1:0-12192 GCA_965974465.1 uncultured Noviherbaspirillum sp. | reverse complement strand
GAGCCTACTCGCTTGCGATGGAAGATGCTCGCGCGTCGTTTTTTTCCAATGTCGGTGCCAGCGCCACGTCCTTCACGGTGGGGGTATGGATGGTGGCCGCGGACGGCATCCGAGGTGCAGCTGTCGCTGCGGTATTGACTGCCATTGCGGCATTGGTGCTGCAGGCGACCTTTGTGGTGGCCCGGCTCCGTGCGCTTCCGGAGACGTTCGGGTAGCGGTGGCACATGACTATGCCACCGCCCCCTGTAAACCGGGCGAGCGATTTTCATCGCACCCGGCTTGAATCACAGGAAGTCAGGTGTTCAGGCCCAACCGGTAGTACAAACTTGAAACCAGAGCAATGTCCCTGTCTGTGGCAGACTGGGTGTAGGAGACAGCGGTTGCTACTGTCATTCGAACCGCCGTCGACCTTACGGACGATATGATGCAAATCCCATCCGGTCTCCGGGGTGATTCGTTCGCCGCAAACCGGACATAGTCCGGCTTGCCGCTGCCAGATGGCCAGAAGCTTTCGGCGGCCACGGAGATGGACTGCCATGCTCATCGCATCGCGTTTCTCAAAATAAGCTTCGTACGATGGATCGAATGGATTTGCCGTACCAAGTATTTTGACATGGCGCTGGATCTTGACGTCAGAGGCTTTCTTTAGGCGGAGATGCGTCTTCGGCTCATCGCTCTGCCGTAGATCGCAACTGAACACCCAGTTTCTGTTTCCCTCTTGATGGAAATACCGTTCGTAGATCCAATGCTTGTTCTTCATTGGACGTGGAGAAAGGCAAATGTGCCGGCATTTTTTCAACGCCCTCACTATGAATCGCCGCTTTTTGGTGAGTAGACCCAGGGAGTTTCACCCTGAGCCTCTCGCAGAACCGTGCGTAAACCTTTCGGTTTACACGGCTCCCATTATCCCAACCCTGACGTACCAAGCTGCCAATGGAAGCTTAAATTCTAATCATCCCTTTAGAAATTTTTTGACGCCGGCTTTCTTTAGAACCTCGCCCCACGATTCGATATGGTAAATATCGCCAACCTTATGCAGCATGACGCCGAATTCTTCGCGCAAGCGAAGAACGTCGGTATCAATTGAATCCTTCGGTAGGCTAGTGAGATCAGCGATTGCCGATATGGTCGGTCGCTCCAGGAGGTCGATGGCGGAAAGCAGAACGAATAGCCGACGAGCATCATTCTCGGGATACTGCGGCACACCAAAATGGTTTTTCGGAAAATTCATCGTGGGCCTCGTTTTGCGCCAGGAAACACCTGTGTCGTCGTCTGCTCCCTATTCTTTTGCTTTGCGTAGCGTCTGTTTGAACGCTTCGGCCTTTTCCTGCGCTGCTTCGCGTGTCATTACACGCACACCGGCAAGGATGGCGACCGCGCCTTCTATGCGGCCAATTGCGCGTTCGTCCCCCAGATGCGCAGCAGCCTTGGCCGTACGCTCGCCTAGTTCACGGAGCGCTTCATGCAATGCGCCATAGGCGCGATTGGTCATGACGACATGTGCCGTGTCAGCGATTTCTTTTGCATTCTTTGTATAGTATTCCAGAAGCTCGTGTAGTCGCCTTTCGATGTGATGTGGCAGGCCGAGTTCGCTTGCCACTGCTCGTGCCAATTCGAAAATCGATTCGGCAGGTTCAGTCCCTGGTTTTCCCAAATAGGCAAGACCGAAGCCATGCGATTGCAAACGGGTAATCAGTTTTTCCATTGCGGTAATGGCGCGAAGGTCTTCGACGCCGCGGGGAGACATTGCGGTCTGCCTCGTGTATTCCACGACATGCTCACTCAACCATTGTTCAAATGAGAGCTGAACGGTAGTGGGATGGAGGCGGAGCCAGGCGATCGATGCTTTTTTGTATTCGTCGGACAGGGTCCGGTAATCGTCATCGCTTACGGTAATGGTGATGTCTGGCATGAATGGTCTCCCTCGGACGCGCCGGCATTTCTTATTGACATAAAACTCAGATTGTATGCTGTATCGCAAATGCGTATGGCGTAAGCGGTCATGAAAAAACGCGCATTGCATGCGTAAAAATTGCAGGGAAACTGCTGTGGTGCCAAGGCTTTTATTCATAGCAAGGGCTGAGGTGCCTTAGGCATGCTTTTCGCTGGCAAGAGCGGAAAAGGAGTGTACAGATGAAATTTCGGTTGAAGAACCTATCGGAACAAGTGATGGTGATTACAGGTGCTACTAGTGGCATTGGCCTGATCACGGCGCGCCAGGCGGCGAGGCAGGGGGCTAGGTTGGTCCTGGTCGCTCGTAATGAAGATGCACTTAGGCAGCTCAATTTTGAATTGTCAAAGCAAGGGAACGAAGTGGCTTATGTCGTCGCCGATGTCGGCATCGAAGAGGATGTGCGGAGAGTGGCACGCACGGCTATAGAACGTTTTGGCGGCTTCGATACCTGGGTCAACAATGCTGGTATCTCCATTTTTGGCAGGAACGAGGACGTTTCTCTTGAGGATCAGCGACGCTTGTTTCAGACCAATTTTTGGGGCGTGGTGTATGGATCTCTGGTCGCGGCTGAGCATTTGAAGACACGCGGCGGCGCTATCATCAATCTTGGTAGCGAAGTGTCAGATCGGGCTGTGCCGCTGCAAGGCATGTATTCGGCGTCCAAGCATGCAGTGAAGGGCTTTACGGATTCGCTTCGGCTGGAACTGGAGGAGGAGGGGGCGCCGGTCGCTGTAACGCTGATCAAGCCGGCTGCAATGGACACGATGTTCATCGAGCATGCGAAGAATTACCTGGAAACAGAACCACGATTGCCCCCTCCCATCTATGCGCCGGAGATCGCGGCGGACGCGATTCTGTATGCAGCAACGCATTTTAAACGCGATATTTTCGCTGGGGGCGCTGCCAAGTTCATATCAGCAACGGCGCATTACGCGCCACGCCTGCTAGATGTATATATGAAACGCTTCCTGATCAAGCAACAGAAGTCTGGCATGCCGGCGCGCAACCGCAGTCAGAACAGCCTGTATCAGCCCGGACCCGACTTGCAGGAGCGGCAGGGGTATCCCGGCCATGTATTTGAGTCGAGTCTGTACACGAAGGCGGCCATTCATCCTAGAGCAGTGACGGCAGTCATGTTCGGCATCGGACTTGCATTGGCGGCTTGGTGGCGCTGGCGTCCCTCGCCGGCGGCGAAGTCTGCGTGGCCAAGTTGATGCGCCACGCCTATTCTATGATTGATCGAGCGCATTGATTCTGAAAGACCTGCCATGTCAAACCTGACCCAGGAGCAACTTGCTCACTTGAAGCAACTGCTGGACGAGCGCGCCAAGGAATTGCGCGCGGACCTGTATCGTGAAGTCAACGAAAGGGATGACTTTCTGGACGTGGCTTCCGAGGCGCCCGATCCAGGTGATTCTTCAATGCTGCCGTGACACGGGATATCGTTGAATTGCGCGCCATTGAGGCGGCACGCAATCGCATGGAAAACCGTACCTACGGCGATTGCGTCAACTGCGAAACCGAGATCCCTTACGAGAGACTAAAGGTGCAGCCGACAGCGGAACGCTGTGCCCCCTGCCAAAATAGGTACGAAAAGACGCATGGCGACGCCATGCGTGGGGCAACTTTGTAAACGCCTTTTGCATTCCCGGCTTGTTGCTCGACAAAGTCGTTGCGACATGGTCAGTATTGCTCTTGCATTTGCAAGGTTCCGTGTATCCTGCGTTCGCCGTACAATCGCTGCATCATCCAGGTAAAAGGAGAAAGGGAAAACATGGACGCCGCACTCCGTACGACACTGCAGCAGATGCCGAAAGCCGAACTGCACATCCATATCGAAGGATCGCTTGAGCCGGAATTGATTTTTGCACTGGCTGAACGCAACCGCGTGCAACTCGCCTATTCCTCAGTGGAAGCGCTTCGGCGGGCGTATGCCTTCACGAATTTGCAATCTTTTCTTGATATCTACTATGCCGGCGCCAGCGTGCTGCTGACTGAGCAGGATTTTTATGACATGACCTGGGCCTACTTACAGCGCGCCCATGCAGACAATGTGCGGCATGCAGAGATCTTCTTCGATCCACAGACCCATACCGAACGCGCTGTTGCCTTTGGCACCGTCATTAACGGTATTGACCGCGCGCTGAAAGAGGCGCACAAACAGTGGGGAATGAGCACGGCACTGATTATGTGCTTTCTTCGCCATCTTTCGGAGGAAGACGCATTGTCGACGTTGGAGCAGGCATTGCCCTTCCGTGACAAATTGATAGGCGTGGGATTGGATTCGTCCGAGCGTGGCCATCCACCAGAAAAATTTGCCCGGGTATTTGCACGATGCAAGGATCTTGGTCTGCGCCTGGTCGCCCATGCCGGCGAAGAAGGCCCTCCTGAATATATCCGTACCGCACTTGATGTATTGCATGTAGAGCGTATCGATCATGGCGTGCGTTGTCTTGAGGATCCGGCGCTGACTCAGAGACTGGCGCGCGACAAGGTGCCGCTGACAGTTTGTCCACTGTCCAATATCAAGCTGCGCGTGTTTGACAAGATTGCCGATCACAATCTGCTGCGCTTGCTTGAAGCAGGATTGACAGTGACGGTCAATTCTGATGACCCTGCCTATTTTGGCGGCTATGTGAACGATAACTTTGTACAGACATTTGAGGCGCTGCCCTTGGAGAAGAATCACGCTTATCAATTGGCGCGCAACAGTTTTTCCGCATCATTTCTCGATGGGATGACAAAACAGAAGTATCTCGATGAAGTGGATGCGTTCTTTGAACAGTGATGGGCGGTGTGGCTGTCTCCTCAAAGGAGGCGCACTGAGCCCACTCCTTCATCAGGATGGGGGACTGCATGACTGAAACGCTTTCTGCTGCGGCATTGGCTGGTGGCCTGTCATGGGCTAGCGGTATTCGGCTATACATGACGCTGTTCATTGCCGGCTGGTTTGGTCGTATGGGTTGGATCGACCTGCCGTCAGCCCTTGAAGTGCTGGAGTCGCCGTGGGTGATGGCGGTGACCGGCGCGCTACTGCTCGTTGAATTCCTTGCCGACAAGGTGCCCGGTATCGACTCCGCATGGGATGCGGTCCAAACCTTTATTCGGGTGCCAGCCGGTGCTGTACTTGGCGCTGCGGCGCTGGGCGAGATGGGGGCAGAGTGGTCGGCGATTGCCGCGCTGCTGGGGGGGACGCTGGCCGCTGGGGCACATGCGACCAAGGCCGGCAGTCGCGCCTTGATTAATACCTCTCCTGAGCCGTTCAGCAATTGGGGGGCATCGTTCGCTGAAGACGTCGCGGTATTGGGCGGTTTGTGGGCAGCGTTTTTTCATCCCTGGATACTTTTCGCTTTTCTTCTCGTATTTTTCCTCCTTGCCTTATGGCTGCTGCCTAAATTGTGGCGCGGCCTGCGCTGGCTTTTCAAAAAATTGAGTACCTGATGCTGACACAAGCATTACTCATGACCCGGCGCGATTGGCGTGCGGGTGAACTGCGCTTCGTGCTGGTAGCGCTGATCGTGGCGGTGGCTTCGTTGTCGTCCGTCGGCTTTTTCGTCGATCGCATGCGCGCGGGCTTGAATCGCGACGCAAATCAATTGCTAGGGGCGGACCTGGTGATTAACGCTGATCAGCCCATCAATGGTGTCTGGCGCGCGGAAGCGGAACAGCGTGGACTGACACTGGCCGATACGGTGACATTCCCTAGCATGGCACTCGCAGGCGAGGGGAATAACACGCGGTCGCAACTGGCTTCGGTCAAGGGAGTGTCTTCCGACTATCCCTTACGCGGTCGGGTGAAGATCGCAGCGTCACCAGAGGGGGGCGATGTTGAGACAGACGATATTCCGGCATCAGAGACGGTGTGGGTTGATCCCCTCCTGTTACAAACGTTGCATATCAGAGTGGGGGATCGCTTGCGCTTGGGGGACAAGACTTTTCGGGTTGCCAAAGTGATTTCGGTAGAGCCTGATCGCGGGGCAGGATTCATGAGCTTTGCACCGCGCGTCATGCTATCCCTCACTGACATCGCTGCGACCGGGCTGATTCAATACGGCTCACGCGTGACGTATCGATTATTGGTGGCTGGTCCACCGGCGCAGATCGCAGCGTATCGGAAGTGGTTAGAAGACAATGTGGCACGTGAGAATGTGAGAGGCGTGCGCGTGGAGTCGCTTGAGTCAGGGCGGCCGGAAATGCGCGCGACTCTGGACCGTGCCGAGCAGTTTCTGTCACTGGTCGGCTTACTGTCTGCCATGCTTGCTGCAATTGCCGTTGCGATGGCCGCGCGCCGTTTCATGTTGCGCCATCTGGACGCCTGTGCGATGTTGCGCTGCCTGGGCTTGACCCAAAACCAGGTGACACTGATGTACCTGATTGAATTTTTCCTAGTGGGGCTGGTTGGTAGCATGCTCGGCGCTGCCGTCGGATTCGCGGCGCATTTCGTCCTGCTGGAATGGCTGGGTAGATTGGTGACCAATGAACTCCCTGCGGCAAGCTTTCTTCCTGCGCTGCAAGGCGTTGCGACCGGCATGCTCTTGCTGGTCGGCTTTGCCCTGCCACCTATTCTTCAACTACGCAATGTGCCGCACAATCGCGTGATTCGACGTGAGCAGGATGCGCCACAGCCGGTGACGCTGGCAACCTATACTTTAGGTTTGGTGGTGTTTATCGGTTTGTTGTTGTGGCAGGCTGGCAATCCTAAGCTTGGCTTGCTGACGGCAGCAGGATTTCTCGGGGGCTTTGCGTTGTTTGCATTGGCGGGATGGCTCAGCTTGAAGTCACTGCGTGCGTTGCGGCCTGTCGTGAATCGTCCAGATTGGCGCTTTGCGATCACTGCCTTACAGCGACGCACTGGTGCGACTGTCGTGCAGATTGTAGCGTTATCACTTGGTCTGATGGCATTGTTGCTGCTGACGGTGATTCGCGGCGACTTGGTGGATGCATGGCGCAATTCGACACCGCCCGATGCGCCTAATCGCTTCGTCATCAATATTCAGCCGGAACAAAAGACAGAAATAGAACAGCGCTTAAAGCAGAATGGCATCGACAGTCCGATACTGTATCCGATGATTCGTGGCCGCTTGGTGCAAGTGAACGATCGGCCAATCACCGGACAGACCTATGTGGAGGACCGCGCACGCCGTCTGGTCGATCGTGAGTTCAACTTGTCGACGATGCGTGACGTGCCCCTTCAAAACAAGGTGATCGCCGGACGCTGGTATGACGACAGCAAGCCGGAGGCATCCGTCGAAGAAGGCTTGGCAAAAACATTGGGATTGAAGTTAGGTGACAAACTGCATTTCGACATCGGCGGCCAGCAGGTCGAGACGACAATCACCAGCTTGCGCAAGCTGGAGTGGGGATCGATGCGCGTGAACTTCTTTGTCATCCTCAATCCAGAAAGCATGAAGAACATGCCACAAACATGGATTACAGCGTTTTACCTGCCGCCGACGAAGACAGATGTCGTGAATGTGCTAACGCGCGATTATCCGAATCTGACCATCGTCGATGTCGGTAGCATGATCCGGCAGGTACAGAGCGTGTTGGATCAGGTGATCAAGGCAGTCGAGTTTCTGTTCGTCTTTACACTGGCCTCAGGCGTGTTGGTTCTGTATGCAGCACTGGTTGGCTCGCAAGATGAACGGATTCGCGAATCAGGATTGCTGCGCGCGCTCGGTGCTACGCGCACGCAGTTGTCACAAGCGCAGTGGATTGAGTTCGCATTGATCGGCAGTCTCGCCGGTATGTTGGCTGCATCAGGGGCTGCTGCGGTAGGATGGACGTTAGCAAGCTTTGTATTCGATTTCGAATGGCGCTTCAGTCCGCTCGTCTGGATCGCTGGGCTTGTGGCCGGTTCAATCTGTGCATTGATTGGTGGCTGGGCCGGACTGCGTAACGTCTTGAACCAGCCGCCACTGCAAACCTTGCGCGGCACGTGATGGCGTTGTTCGCATTGCTGGTGTAATCCACTCTCACTTTTCTCCCTTCTTTTTTTCCTAATCGCAGCAGGTTTAATTTCGATTAAACCTGCTGCGATTCGCGTGTGCTTTTCCGCAAGACACCTCTTTCTTCTCAGCTCTATCCTAGCTTCATCTTTTGTGCGAAACGTTACTGGCAGAGGTGGCATGGGAGCATAGCGGCCATGTTGATCGAGTGCCTGCCGAGATACCGGTTTCATTTCTTGTTTCGCGTTGATACGTGTCAAAACAGGCAGAAGGGGGATACGTAAAGTTGTGTATAAGATAAATCGCCAATCGTCAACAAGCAATCAAGAGACGGAATGAAGCAACGTCTCTCGGACCGATTTCGCAGCGCTATACATTCCGTAGCGCGCTCTACGTGAGCGTGACTCTTGAATGAGCTCATCGCACTTTCTTACTGCTCGTGCAGTAGTGCAGTTGGCACGGTCGGCTATTGCTGCGCGGACCCTGAACATCATCGCAACGCCATCAATCGTCATGGCAGGTTTGTATTAATCATGTGGAGCAATCATATGCACTTCGATTCCAAGGTATTTTTCAAACGATGGAGTGTGGCGGCCGTCTTACCTTGGCTTGCTGCATGCGCATCGGTCGCACCAGGACTGCACTTCGACGGATCAAGTTACGGCCAGTCTTCTGGCTCGAGTGCCGCGGACTCTGCAAGCGCATCCAGTGGCGACCTGAGTAACGCAACGCTGAAAAAGATTACGCCGCAGCTGGTCAAAATGGAACGGGAACTGCGCGAAAAGCAAGTAACCCAAGATATCAGCAAACTACTGGCCAAGCCGGTGCCCTATACCATCGATAGTGGAGATGTACTCTCAATCGTGGTGTGGGACCATCCAGAATTATCGAATGCGGCGACAGTCGCGACTGCCGGTCCGGTTGGGGTAGGTGCCGATGCGTCGACATCAGCCACTACGGCACCTCCCGCAGGATTCATCGTCGATCATGAAGGCATGATTCAGTTTCCATACGCAGGGACGCTGAAGGTCGCCGGGCTCACCCAAGATCAGGCGCGCAATCTGTTGACGACTCGACTTGCCAAATATCTAAAGCAGCCGAAGGTCACGCTGCGCGTGCAGTCCTATCGCAGCAAGCGTGTGTATGTCGATGGTGAAGTAAAGAACCCAGGGCTGCAGGCAATTAATGATATTCCGATGACCCTGGTTGAGGCATTAAACCGTGCTGGTGGCGTGTTGCCCACCGGCGATCAGAGTCAGATCGTCGTCAATCGCAACGGCACCAACTACCAGATCAATTTACCGCAACTGGTACAGCGCGGCGTTAATCCTGCCAGCATCATACTCGCCAACGGCGATGTCGTGCGCATACGCTCACGTGATGAAAGCAAGGTATTTGTGTCCGGCGAAGTGGTCAGCCCTCGTGCATTGCCGATGCATAACGGCCGCCTTACGCTGAATGAAGCCCTTGGTGAGTCCGGTGGAATTAATCCAACCAGCGGCGATGGTAGCCAGATTTATGTCGTGCGCAAGAATGGGACGGACCAGGTGGTGTATCAACTCGATGGCCGCTCGCCAGGAGCGATGGCTATGGCGGAAGGTTTCGATCTTGCACCCAAGGATGTGGTCTATGTCGCGGCCACGCCACTTGCAAATTGGCACCGTGCGATCAGTCTGATTCTGCCTGGCGCGTTGTCATCGGCCGTTGGTGCAGTTGGGCCGGTGAAATGACATCGCTCTGACCAGTTGCATCGCTGCCTGTGAATAGATACGCCAGCATGCATTGTCCGCCGTTTCAGTATTGCGCGTACGCCGATCCATACGCGCTCATGTACTAACCACAAGCAAAAAACTCTATGATGAACCAATCCATACCTCAATTGACCGGCCCCGGCCGGATGGAAGAAAAAGAAGTCGAGCTAGCGAGCTATCTCGACGTTCTCTGGGAAAGTCGGTGGCTGATTGCGACGATTGCGTTTGTCGTTACGCTGATAGGCGTAGCCTATGCCTTCTTCACCACGCCGGTGTATCAGGCCAACATGCTGATCCACGTGGAAGAGGAGGGTCAATCCAAATCAGAGAATATCGTCGGTGATCTGCAATCGATGTTTGACGTCAAGACCTCCGCGCTGGCGGAAATGGAGTTGTTGCAGTCGCGTCTTGTGGTGTCGCGTGCGATCGACAATCTGCGTCTCTATATCAATGCCGGTCCGAAGCGCTTTCCGTTGGTTGGCTCCTGGCTGGCGGAACAGAATAACCAATTGTCCAATCCGGGATTGCTCGGATATGGCGGTTATGGCTGGGGCGCGGAAAAGATCAATGTCTCCATCTTCAATGTGCCAGAGCCTCTGCAGAATCGAGAGTTTGTTGTCACGGCGGAAGGCAACGGCGACTATCGTCTGACGCAGACCGAGCAGGGTATCGATCTCAAAGCGCGTGTAGGTGAAACCGCAATTTTTGAGCTCGCCAATGGCACGATTGAAGTTCGCATCGATCAGCTTGAAGGCAAACCAGGCGCTCAGTTTTTGATGTCGCGCAGCTCTCGTCTGGCCACGATTGAGAGTATTCAGAATGCCATGAAGATCGAGGAATTGGGCGGCAAGCAGTCTGGCGTGATCGGCGCCAGTCTGCGCGGCTCCGATCCACGGATGATCCATAGCGTGCTCAATGAAATTAGCAAGGAATACGTGAAGCAGAATGCGGCGCGCAAAACGGAAGAAGCCGAGAAGTCACTGGCCTATCTGAATAAGCAGCTGCCGGAAATCAAATCGCAGTTGGAGCAAGCTGAAGCGAGGTACAACGCCTTCCGCAACAGCAACGGCACCATTGACCTTGGCGAAGAGGCGAAGCTGAGCTTGCAACAGTCGTCGGCGGCAAAGCTGAAGAAGATGGAATTGCAACAAAAGAAAATCGAGCTGCTGGCACGCTATACCAATGATCATCCGATAGTGCAGGGCATTGACAGTCAGTTGAAAGAGATCAACGGCCAGATTGCTGCAATGAACGAGCACATCAAGTCTTTACCGTCTGTCGAGCAAAACCTGCTGCGCTTGCAACGTGAAGTCAAGGTCAATACCGAGCTGTACACTGATCTGCTGAACACCGCCCAGCAACTGCGTTTGATCACCGTCGGCAAGGTGAGCAATGTCCGTTTGGTGGACACGCCGATGCTGCCGGAAAAGCCCATCAAGCCGAATCGTCCTGTGGTGCTGGCGCTAGCGTTGCTTGCAGGCTTATTCCTTGGTGTCGTGGCTGCGTTCCTCCGCAAGGCTCTGTTGGGTGGTATCGATTCGCCGGAAGAAGTGGAGCAAGTTGCCGGTGTGCCCGTGTTTGCCACGATCCCGCACAGCAAGAAGCAGCACGAGCTATATCAACAGGCCAATGGAAAGCAGCAAAAGGTGCCACTGCTGGCGAATGTATCGTCGACCGATGTTGCCGTGGAAAGCCTGCGCAATTTCCGCACAGCGCTGCAATTCTCGCTGCCGAAATTTAAGAACAACATCGTGTTGATTACCGGCGCGACGCCAGGCATGGGTAAATCCTTCGTGTCGGCCAATCTGGCCGCCATCATGGCGGCTACCGGCAAGAAGGTCTTGTTGATCGATGCTGACTTGCGCAACGGCCTGCTGCATCTGTATTTCGGCTTTGGCCGGCATGACGGCCTATCGGACGCGATTGCCGGTGCACGCCGTCTGGATCAGGTGGTTCACCGCGGCGTGATCGAGAATATGGACTTCATCACGACTGGCACGTTGCCGCAGCATCCGTCGGAGTTGTTACTGCGTCCGAACTTCGGTTTGTTCCTGAAAGAATTGTCGACAGGATACGACCTCGTGCTGATCGATGCGCCACCGATTCTAGCCGTCGCCGACACCATGATTATCGGCGCGCATGTCGGTGCGATCTACGTCATGACACGTGCGGGTGTGACTACACCAGGTGAAATCAGCGAGTCGATGAAGCGTCTTGCACAGGCGGGCCTGGAAGCAAAAGGTGTGTTGTTCAACGACCTCAAGGTTCGCCCAGGGCGTTATGGCTATGGCTATAGCTACGGTCGTGGCTACTACGGCCAGCGCCCACCAGGGAATACGCCTTTGATTGAGGCTTCCTAAACGCCATCGGCCCCGGCTGCCGCCCTGTTGTAGAGCGGCAGCCAACACAAAACGTTCGCTCACTCTTGATCGATACTTATCGGGGTTATGTAACGTGGTTACTCTTTCACACAGCATTTTCAAGGCTTACGACATCCGCGGCATCGTTGGCAAAACGCTCGACATCGGCGTGGCGCGCC
>CBHCMF010000138.1:0-12209 GCA_965974465.1 uncultured Noviherbaspirillum sp. | reverse complement strand
TTTCTAAATGCAGACGAAGGAGCCTTGATCATGGCAACGGCTGTCGTATTTTTAGACATGGAAAGGTCTCCTGTCGAGATTGATGCCAAACAGTGTGCGAAGAGCGATGGCCGCTGCAACGTTGGACGAGTCGCAGACATAAGTGCATTGCGTGCAATTTCCTTTGTCCGCATATAGGCGAACTCATCATCGGACTGCATAAAGTCAAGCATGCAACTGGTTGCGGGTTATTTGCGCAAGCGGCGAGGAAACGTTGAGCGTGGCATTTCGACCGAGAGACTTGCCGGTGATGATGCCGAAAGCACGATGATTGGCTCGCCTGGCGAGCGGTTTTGCCGTGGTGCGGACGAGCGAGGTCCCGGCGCACTGCACCGATGCTGCCAAACGTGGGCGTTGATTTAGCGGTGGCAGAAATGCCGCAGGTTGATCATCGTGTAGGCCAGGGATTTGAACGCGTAGTGCAATACGCTGATCCGATCGAAGCGCAGCAGCAAGCGACGGAACTTGTCTTCCCAGGCGAAGACCCGCTCGATGGTGCGAAAGCGTTCTTCGAAGAGGGCGGAATCGAACAATGGCTTGCGGCCGAGCCTGGGTGTTTTCCTGCGACGCGGATTGGGGTTGATGTTGGGCGTCATGCCGCGATTGAAGATAGCCTTGCGGTTGGCCCGGCAGTCGTAGACGCCATCGAGGCTGACGATGCTGTCGTGCAGGGAGAAGCCAACGGCGCGGGCGATCCGCGTGAGCTGCGGCAAGGCGTCGCGCAGCAGCGGCGATTCGTTGCGGTTGCCCGGTGCGGCCACGAACGGCGCGATTACATTGCAGTTCCGATCGCAGAAAGCGACGACCTTGTCGCCCTTGACCTTCTTGTGGCCGCTGAAGCCGAGGTTGTCGCCGCCTTTCTTGGCCGCGGTCGTCGTGCCGTCGCCGTGGATGACGTCGGTGTCGAGCAGATGCGCGGCATGCAGCGCGGCGACCGAACTGGTGAAGATCCGGTCAAAACAACCCCGCGCCTGCCAGTACCGGAACATCCGGTAAATGCGCGTGTAATGAATTTCCGGACGGCCGTCCGCGCCTTTATCGATTGGCAGTTCCTTCCACTGGCAGCCCAGGTACAGCAGCCGCAGGATGTAGTTGAAGATCGCATGCAAACCCAGTTTGGGCGCCGGACCGCGACGCCCGACGACCAGATGGGGCAAGACAAATTGCGAAAACTGCGCCAGGTTCAACTGTGTCGGAATCCGTTGCCATTGCTGGCTTTGCGCCATCTCGACCGCCAAAGCTAGCGGATTTTAACGCCATTCGGGATTGCGCCGAAAACGTAGGTCTGCTGCGGCTTCCAGACAAATTCGGCAGCTGAAATAACCCGCAACCAGTTGCAGTGAAAAGGGTGTCGAAGCAGCCGTGCGCTTGCCAGTATCGGAACATCCGGTAGATGCGCGTGTAATGGATTTCAGGGCGGCCATCCCGATCTTTTTCGAGCGGCAGTTCCTTCCATTGGCATCCCATGTACAGCAAGCGCAAGATGTAGTTGAAAATCGCATGCAAGCTCAATGTCGGCGCCGGACCTCGGCGTCCCGTGACCAGGTGTGGCAAGACAAATTGCTCGAATTGCGCGAGGCTCAATTGAGTGGGAATGCGTGGAGTTTCGCCATCTCGATCGGTAAAGCTAGCGGATGATAGCGCATTTCATGACGTGGGCCGAAAACCCAGGCGGGCTACGGCTTGCCGACACATTCAAGCCTGGAAACAACCCGCAACCAGTTGCCAGCAAAAAACTGAGGCAGGGATCAGTGCGTCCGCACTCAACATCATGACCAATCTCGGCATGCCGCGCTCCGTGAAAGTCTGAAAAATAGCCCGGCATCGGGGTATTTTGACTCAATTAGGTGTTACGCACTTCCTCTTAGCAATATTGTCTAAGTTTGCATGATTTCAACCTTTGGTGAAGCGGACTATATTGATTTTCTGGTAGCGAGCCCGCGGATGTATAGCTGTACGGAAGCGGCGCGGGTACAACCGGAGGAGAAAGGCATGTTAGCGCACGATGCCATCAACCGTTTTTTGTACCGGGTGCAAAGTGGCCCGCAAGAGCATTGGCAGGAAGCCCAATCGCAAGTCAGGCGCACCCTAGGTATGTTAGTGCTGGACGATTCGACCTTGGACAAGTCCTACGCCCGTCAGATCGATTTGGTGTACCGCCAATGGTCTGGCAAGCATCATGGCATCGTCCAAGGAATTAACTTGATGACGTTGCTGTGGACCGATGGCGATCGTCATGTGCCCGTCGATTGGCGCGTGTACGACAAGCCGCACGATCACGCCACCAAGAACGATCACTTCCTTATCATGATCGATACGGCGCATGAGCGAGGCTTTACGCCTGAATGTGTCGCCTTCGATAGCTGGTATGCGAGCCTGGCCAATTTGAAGCGGGTGCGCGACTATCAGTGGATCTGGCTCACGCGCTTCAAGTCCAATCGCCTGGTCAATCCCGACGATACCGGCAACCGTGCCATCAGGACGATTGCCATTCCCGAAGCGGGTCAGGTGGTTCATCTCAAAGACTATGGTTTCATCAAGGTGTTCAAGAGAGTCGCCCCAAATGGTGACAGTGAATACTGGGCAACCAACGATTTACAGATGAATGAACTGACGCGGTTGAAGTACGCACAATACGCCAATACGATTGAACAGTACCATCGCGGCATCAAGCAATTTTGCGGGATCGAGCGCTGTCAACTGCGAGGCGCGTGCGCCCAACGCACCCACATCGGCTTGGCACTGCGGGCTTTTTTGCGAATCGAATCCCACTGCTTTCATAGCGGGATTTCCTGGTTTGTCGCAAAATCGCAAATTATTCGCCAGGCCGTTCGCCATTATTTGGCTCAACCAAAGTACTTTCTCTGGGGGAAGTGCGTAACACCTAGAAACAATAGCGACGGCTACGGAGCGTCACCATGTCTAGCTAACAAACGCACAGAAGTATGGCCTTGTTCATTGTTTTGCAATGTGCTTTCAAAGCTTACCTACCTCATCCCAAATATTTTTTCTGCTTGTGACCGCGAACCATTCGTTGAAGCGCGTCCGATAATTTTCAAATGGTTCCGCAAGTGGCAGTCTTGGATCTTGGCTTAGAGAATAAGCCATCCCTTCAATAAACCATGCGGGCTTGCGTAACATGGTAATCACGCCGATGCGCTCGCCCTGCAGATGATGAATCATCTCGTGGCGCACATAGTAAGACGCCCATGCTTTTGGCCCGATAATTATTCCGAATGTGCCCAGAGTAACGGCAGTCCGCGCGCCTAAACCGAACGATTGCGCACACGCATTTGACGAACAAAAGACGATTCTTGGGGCATTTTTTATTGGTGCGATTGAATCAGATACAAATGCAAGCGCATCCTGATATAGCGTTGACGCCTCTTGATATTTCGATGGATCGTCCAAGCATATAGAACTACTTGGACAAGAAATCCCCGCCATTTCTGGTGCAATAACGCGGACTGGCTTGACGACCATCCATGCCGTAATCGGCACCAGGATGAAGATCACTACGAATAATCGTTTTAGTGACGGCACTTTAAGACGCATAAGATTGGGATCGCAACGAATAAAAATGGGTACAGTGAGATAACACAACGCTGATGAGCTGACAAGACAGGTCCTTAACGCGTGCATCTACATCAACCAGCTTTCTTGAATTAGAACGTAACCATCAGCGACACCATTGCGCCCAAGCTGTTTTGACTTCTCGTATGACAGCACGACGATGCGTTTATGCGCTTACGTACGGTTGCAGTTCTTGGCCCGACGTGGCCTCTCTCGCGCGCGCATTCAAACCGCGCTAAACGAAAGCTGTCGGATCCAACTACGGTATGGTATCAGGGAGCAATTTTAGTAGATATTAAAAGGTGCCCTACTTAATCAAACTTGGCCAAAGCCGGTGGAATGGAACGACCAACAAAAAAATGTACGAACCAAACCAATCGCACACCTTGCATAAGACTTTACGAAGAAAGCGTTATGGATTCGCGATCTTTAAGAAATAGATGACGATCTGCGGCGAACAATCGTCATGGAATTGACTTATCCATGGCCGTCAGAATCGTAGGCCAAGAGATAGATGCGGCGCTGATGAATGCCGAAGACATCAGCAGCCATCTGATGCCGAACGTCGTCCTCCCCTTTCACTCGTCTAAGCATGAGTGAAAAACCCAATTGCCCATCCTCTCTTCATCCACCTCCGGCCGGCGCATTACTGAATCACACCACAAACAATACGCGCACCACCGCCGCCGAGAGGGGCCGGCTGATCTGCATAGTTATCCCCGCCCACATGAATCATCAACGAGCGTCCTCTCACATCGGCCAGCTTCAGTCTCGGTGCGAGCACCGGATTGTTCGCGTTGCCCGCAGCATCGACGTACAGGGCGGGCAGGTCGCCGAGATGGCCATCCCCCCATGGATAATCATGACGTTTGCTGCCGGCCGGATCATAGTGCCCGCCTGCCGCCAAGGCGGCCACTATCTTTCCGTCCTGTTCTTTAGGTTCGCAACTCGGGTTTTCATGCACATGGAAGCCATGTATTCCTTGAGGCAGGCCTGTCAGCAATGGTGTGAACACCACCCCATACTGCGTCTCCTTGATCTGTACCTGCCCTACCGCGGTACCGATGCCTTTCTCATCGACGATGTTCATCTGTACGGTAATACCGTTCGAAGCCGTGCCTTCTGCTTGGGCGGCGCCGCTCAGCGCGAGGACTGCACAGGCAGCCAATACGTTTAGTCGTGCTTGCATGGTAATGTCCTTGTCCAATGTTAAAACTTATTAGCTCTAAAGAAAGAATCCGGCTTAGGCAAACGCCGGCCTGCTGTAAATGACTTTATCAGCCGTTTTTTTCGTGCGCTTGAGAGAACTCATGATGAAGTAAGCCCATTTAGGCTTATCCATGTTGTGCGCCATCGGACAGGCTGCTATTAGGTGTTGGCTCGTTGCCACCACCCTCTCTTTCTTCCAGCATTGTCAATATCGCGCTGCACTCACTGAAATCACAAAAAATTCCTCTATTTTTCAATCACTTAAAAAATAAACCGCTTTTCTTCTGGCGACTGGCACAGTCCCTGCTGTATGTCATGCGAGCACAACGAATGTGCTCAATTTCAAACCCACTATCTATAGGAGAATCATCATGACTACACTGCAAATCAAAGACTTGTCCGTCACGGAAGCCCTCGACGTCCGCACCATGCGCGCGGTGCGCGGTGGCACCTACAAGGGCGTACAGGACTACATGCTGTCGAATTGGGGCGCCTCGAAGACCGATTTCTCGTTCAACGCAGAGCAAGTAATCGGCCAGACCCAGGACATCGTCAACAACAACGGCAACAACGTCGCCTTTTCGTACGATATCCACTCAACCATCAAGCCAACGCAAACCGCCAACAACGACATCCGTTTCGGCACTTACTGATACCGACGTCAACAACGAAGGCGGCGACCGTGCAGTACACGATCGAACGCCTTCCCTTTATCGCCTTCCGGCGTAGAGGGAAGCGCTATTTCCGCCTATCACTACCTACTTCGGAGGCACAACATGGCTGCTATCACGATTAAGGATCTTTGTACTAACCGTCTTCTGGATCACAAGGCGATGTCGTTCGTGCGTGGCGGCGGTGCTCCTTGGGTCTATGGATGGATAAAGCCATTTGTTGCTACGTCGCCGAGCTTTGGCCCAGTCATTAATTTCTATCAGATCAACAACTATGCCGATCAAATGATCAACCAGATCCAGGTAGTGGATATCAACAATGCGGCTGCCAATGCCAGCATCAATGTGGCGCTGGATGAGAACAGCACCAATCTCAAGCATTGAGGCGGCGCAGATCACTGACACATTGCGGGGTGCAAAATTTCAACACGTCGGCTGTCTGCTGTGGAGCGCTCAGAGGTATACGTGACAACGACAAGCCAATTTCGATGGACGTCGGCCTCCCGCTCCGACGTCGGTCTGGTGCGCAAGATCAATGAGGATGCCTACCTCGACCTACCAGCACAAAAATTGTGGGTCGTGGCCGATGGCATGGGAGGGCATTCGCTGGGCGATCTCGCCAGCCGCAGGATCATTGAGACCTTGAGCGACATGCCCCCCTCAGAAGGGCTTGCCGAACTCGTCGCCGATGCACGTTACCGCTTGCAAACGGTGAACCGAGAATTGCGCCACGAGGCGGCCTTGCGCAACGTGAAGATTATCGGCAGTACTGTGGTCGTTCTGCTTGCACATGCACGCCATTGCGCCTACCTGTGGGCTGGTGACAGCCGAATCTATTTGTGCCGCAACCATCATCTTTCGTTGCTAACGCGTGATCATAGCCACCTCGAAGAACTAAGAGCACACGGCACACTCAGTGCCGAAGCGGCGCTAACCCATCCTGCACGAAATATGATCACGCGCGCCGTCGGTGCTGCGGATGTTCTGGAACTGGATACCGCCACCATCGAGGTGCATGATGGCGATATGTTTCTGTTATGCAGCGACGGTGTCAGCAATGAAATGACCGAGCAGGAAATTCTTAGTGCGCTCATCACTGGCAATTGCGACGAGGCATCGGATGCATTAACCAGCCTTGCGCTCACGCGTGGAGGGCGAGACAACATCACAGCAGTGGTGGTGCGAGCTGAGGATGTGGATAGTGCGGAAAAAACGATGCTCAACCCTGCTCTCTGATGACTGCTAAGGAACATGCACGGAATAATTTCCCGATTTGCCCGCGTCTGACGGGATGCAATGCAAGGGTGCAGCAGGGGTTTCGGACAGCATGCTGTCCGCCTGCGGAACGGCCTGCGCTTACAAGCGCAGACGCGCCCTACAAGGGCGAGAAGGCGTCATAGCGGGGCTATGGCGACGACGAGCAACGCCGTAGTACGCCCGTCAGCGTGGAACAAATCGTGAAATTATTCCGTGCACGTTCCTAAGTAGTCAGGATTCCGTTAGGTTTCGGCAATCCCTTTCGCCAGTTGTTCGACCACCTGATCAAAACGCGCCTGAACGCCCCGATACCATTGCACATCTGTTGACGTGAACGCGTTTTTCATTTTCTGACGCACCCAGTCCCGATCCGCTTGTGGCAACTGGTGACTGTTATTGTGGTACCACTGATCGGCACGCAATGCATTGAGCACAGTGAGCGGCCCGCACGTTCCGAATTCCAGTACCACGGCATGACGCTTTCCGCCGCCCGCGCAGCAGAACCGTCTAATCAGCGAGCCTGTTGCCGTCATACTGACCGAGCTACCATTCACCGTCGATCTGAGCGTATCGCCAAACCAGCGCGTTAGCTGGAGAAAGTCAGGCGAAGATGGGGGCAGTTCACTGATCAGTTCCCCTTCACCGCGTTTGCCTAAACCGGTATGAATATCTAATAAGAAGAGACGTTGCCGGCTGCCTGTATAGGTGCGCAGAATGTCTTCCCACACCTTGCGGCTTACCGTGGGCGCTGTTCCGCCGAAAAACAGCCCTTCCGGGTAGCGATACTGCCCTGTTGTAATCGCCGCTTGCAAAGCCTGCCGCTGCGCGCGCGTCAGGCCGAGTGCCAGCAAACGCAGCGCGTTCCACCACCCTTGCGGTAAGGGGCGAAAATCGGTTACCAACAAGTCGTGGTAGGCCCCGTACCGATCAGACATGCACTGTGACACGGGAAAATCGACGAAATTGCGATTCAGATCAACGCCTTCCTGTGTCACACGCCGATCATGGAGAAATCCCCAGGGATTTACCGCGTGCACCAGCAGCCAAGCAGTCTCTCTGTGGGCAAAGCGGTCAGGATAGGTTTCCATGAAGCGGAATTGGCAAACTGCGCCGGCATATCCCTCCACGCCGTGCGTGCCACTGGCAATGATGACCAGGGTCTGCGCCTTTTCCGGCCCCAGATATGCAACATCGGTGGACAGCTCGATGTCACCGCCCCCTTCTTCGTTATGCAGAAAACATCGCGGCGTCACGCCAAGATGTTCTGCAAGCTTGTGAAAGGTTTCACGCGACGCGCGATAGTCGGAAGGAATGGAATGAATAGCCAATTGCAACCCCTCGAATTGAACGGTATGGACTGCTCTTGAAGTCCCGATGGACAACGCGCAAGCCACAGAAGTTTCATTGGCGAAAAAGGACGAGAGAAATCAATGTGCCGGCAAATTCCCAACACTTCACTGCGTCATGCACGAATAGTGTTATGCAGCGACCAACAATCTGGCCCAGATAGCCCTTACAGCGTCTGGCATCAAAGGTGCTAGATCTGCGACCTGCAAGGCCGCATCACCGCTGCCTGGGCAAACGATGAGACGCTCTTAAAAAGTAAAGCTTCCATGATGAATGAACCCAACGACAAAACCCTGTTGCGTACCAGAAGGATGCCATTCAGGCCGTCCCGGAACAGCGGCCCGGAGCGTAGCGTGAATGTTCTTCCTGTTGGCACGCATCTTGGCGAATTCGAAATCCTCGACCTGATCGGCGAAGGCGGATTTGGCATCGTATATTTGGCCTATGATCACTCGCTGGAACGACACGTCGCGTTGAAGGAATACATGCCCTCCGGCCTGGCGACACGCACCACAAAGATGGCAGTGACGGTGCGGTCAGAGCACAATGCGCCTACCTTTACCGCCGGCCTGAAAAGCTTCATCAATGAAGCCCGAATGCTGGCGCAGTTCGACTCACCTTCGCTGGTTAAGGTACACCGCTTCTGGGAAGGCAATGGCACCGCCTACATGGTGATGCCTTTCTACGAAGGCACGACGCTCAAGCAGGCATTGGCGGAACGCCGCATTAAGCCTACGGAGGCTTGGATCAGGTTGCTGCTGGCCGATTTGTTCGACGCCATCGAAATCATCCATCACGCACATTGTCTTCATCGGGACATCGCGCCGGACAATATCCTGCTGCTCAATGATGGCCGTCCGCTCCTACTCGACTTTGGCGCTGCACGTCGCGTGATCGGCGATCTGACGCAATGCCTCACTGCGATTCTGAAGCCAGGCTATGCCCCGATCGAGCAATATGCGGACATCGACGGTCTGCGCCAAGGCGCATGGACCGACATCTATGCGCTTGCTGCAGTCGTGTACTACTTAATTACCGGCAAAGCGCCGCCGCCTGCGGTAGCACGCATGGTGCGCGACGAATTGGTGCCGGCACGCGAAGCCGGAAAAGGGAAATACAGCGACACCTTTCTCGCCGCGCTGGACAAAGCGCTCGCCGTCAAACCGGAACAACGTTTCCGCTCGATTGCAGAGATGCGCCGTGCAGTCGATATCATGGAAACCGTGCCGCGTACACTGCCACGCACCTCGTCAGACTTGGCCACCACCGTCATGCGCACTGCGCCCTTAGCTGCCCCCGCGCCGAAGGTGAATGCCGCCCCCAAAGAAACAAAACCGCGCATCAAACCGGAAGCGAAGCAAGACATGCCACGCGCGGCCAAAGCAGAGGTAAAGCCGGAAATAAAGCGCGAGCCGCCTCCCAAACCAGCCCCGCCCCCGCAACCGACGGTGTATATGCAAGCGCCCATACGGCCAAACAGTGTGCCCGATCTGGATTACTGGAAGCGACATGAGCGATCAAACACCGCCGCTGCACGTCGCTTTTCCCGTGGCAAGCCGTCATGGCTGATGCCTAGCTTACTACTCTGCGCAGGCATTGCGACCGGCGTTTACGTCTACTGGGCAAGCAACCACATCTGGGTCAACGTGCCCGAACGATCCGAAGTCGCTTCTGGTACGGCGGTGGAGTCTTCCGGTGCCAGCGAGGCGCCAAATCAGGAAGCAGAAGCCCCGACCGCCGTCGCCACAGCCCCCTCGCCTTCGCCTTCTGCACCTGCCGAAACCATTGCCTCTACAGCGCCCCCAGCGGCGCCAGCCACTGAGGAGCAGCCGGACCGCACGCAAAGCGAGCTTCCTCTGCCGTCACCAGAAACTGAAATCGACCAGTGGCGAAAAGCCAGCGCAGCGAACACAGCGAGTGCATACGAAAACTATCTCAAGGAATACCCGAAAGGACGCTACGCCGCGCTCGCTAAACTCCGATTGGAGCGTATGCAGCCCAAGACCGCCAAGATGGCACCTCCCGTACGCCTGGAGCCTAAGCCCAAGGCCGCGCCGCCGTCCCCCGTGCCATCGACCGCCCCCACCACGGCAGCATCGCCAACACCAGCCCCGTCCTCCGAGGAGGAAGATCTATGGACGACGGTCACAACGCTCAACGAAGCGCCCGCTTATGAGGCCTACCTCCACCGCTACCCGAAAGGACGTTACGCAGCGCTCGCTAAGGACAAGCTGGCCAGTCTCATGGCCAACCTCAAGCAACAAGAGCCGGCCGCCTCCAGCACGACGCCTCCAGTACCACCACAGGAAGAACCCAAAATCGTTCAGCCCACCCCAAGAGAGCCGGAGGTGATGGAAAAGCAAGCCAGTATCAAACCCGCAGAACCCGCTGTTCCTCCACCTTCGGAAGCAACGCCGGCAACACCCACCGAGCCTGTCCCCACAGGCAAAAAGACCATCACGGTTGGCGACCAGACCATGACGGGCAATTTTTCCGCGGATCCCAAAACCGGCGCCGTGTCCGGTACAGGAAAAATTGTCTGGAGCAATGGTGATCAGTTTGAAGGAACGTTAGTACAAGGCAAGAAGCAAGGAAAAGGTAAGTTCCTCTGGCGCAATGGCCAGCGTTACAGTGGCGATTGGGAAAGAGACATGCCGAACGGCAAAGGTAGCATTGTCTTCCCTGACGGAAGCCGCTATGAGGGCGAAGTGAAAGATGGCGTACCGCATGGTCAGGGCCGCACCCGTTTTAAGAGCGGCGATGTTTATGAAGGCACATGGGTCAGAGGAAAAAGCCATGGCCAGGGCCGCTACACATGGGCCAACGGCAGTTATTGGGAGGGTGAATTCAGAGATGACAGACGGACAGAAAACGGCACGATGTTTTTTTCAAAGAAGTCGCCGGACCGCACCGCAGACACGGCCCAATCGCCCTTGGAAAAGGCACCAAGTCTGGAGTCTTCGTCGGCTTCTAGTGGTGGGACAGTGTATTAGATTAGAGTGATGTGAGTTGCCCACATTTGCTGTGGTCAATTCTGTGGATAAGTTGGTATAACGTTCCACAGATCGATGATTTATAAGGGAAATATTTCACTGATGAAAATCAAAGCATCCAATATCCTTTCCTCCTTACTCTTACCTCGATAGCCCTATATAGGTGACAGAATCAATGAGATAAGCGCATCTCTTACGACATCGCATCTCAAACAGAGAGATCGCTTTCGCATCCTGCCCACGCATTCTGCCCAGAAGAGTGTGCCGTTTCATCGTTGATCTTCAGGTTTTATGAGTGAGCGTATGTTTAAATAACCTGTTATAGGTACAGTTCTTTCAGTATGGAATACGGTACGAGATAGCATGCTCCAGTGACGAAAAAAAAACCAAGCGATTTGAGGATCTTCATACCACCACCCAAAAAGCCAAAGAACTTAAAGAAGTAAATCGGAACACCTAGCGGCGGAAAAAGTGCACAAAGAATTGGATAACGACCGGGCGATATGACGTCATTTTCCGTCGCATGGTTTTTAGCCCAGGCAAACGTTAGGATCCCAATAAGTATAGTGTGCGGAAAATACAAAGGCCCGAGATCGTTACCATTATCTGGAAGATAACCTTCAATAATTCCTGTAAGCAAAAAGCTTAACGCCAGCCAGACAAGTAATTTAGTTGATTGTTGTTTCATATATAAAGTCATTTAATAGATAGAACAGCCCGTGCCCGTTATGCGCAACGACAGCACGGGCACAAACTCGTTTATCGTCCTCCATACGGGGCGACACCTTGGTACAAGGTAAGCGTAGGCCCAAGGCCGTCTAGACGTGATCTTGGCAGAGGGGGATGATCGTTGTTGAGACACTTTTCAGTGGGCACACAACAGCGATCATGGACGCTTCCAAACAACCGACCATTTCTTCCTCACGCCGCAGTCATCAGCGTCATCCACTCGACTTCAAGCGTTCCATCGTCGAGCAATCCTACCAACCCGGCGTCTCCGTTGCCGCCCTTGCCCGTGCCAACGGCTTAAACGCTAATCAGGTCTTCGCCTGGCGCAAGCTGTTCGTAAGCGATCCGTGATGGACGTTACTTGTCGGGCTGGCTCGCTTGTGGTTAAGCC
>CBHCMF010000137.1:0-12244 GCA_965974465.1 uncultured Noviherbaspirillum sp. | reverse complement strand
CTCGCCACCTTTCCATCCATGTGAGGCCATGTAGATCAGATCACACCGTGTCTGTTCTGCAGTCTTCAAAATGGCCAGATAAGGCTCATTCGCATTGACCTTTTTACAGGTGCACGGCACTTCCTCCGCTAGCGCGCTATTGGCAACAAATGACAAATATTCGTCTGCGAATTTCTCAAACAACAATTGCCGCCGCTCCGCATAATGGGGATCATGATGCATCCAAGCTTCCAGTCGATCCTCGTGCGGAACCGGAATCACATGGAGGCCAACAACCGTCGCACCACTATTCTTTGCGAACAAGATGCCACTAGTCACCGCTTGACGCGAAAGCTCCGAACCGTCAGTCGGTAGAAGGATGTGCTTATACATGGCTATCCTTTAATGCAGATATTCGGCTCGCGATCATCGATCGGCGTCAGTAAAATCCTCTCAACAACACAAGCTTCAGACTGAGATCTCGTCAGAATGGGGCAGCGATGCTCTACCGCCATAGCCACTCTCCAAAAAAACCGAATAGAAGAACAAAAATTCAGATTAAGCGCCCCGCCGTTTGCAGCGTTGAGATCGCTCAATACTGGAAATGGCCCTCTAGTGGCAAGTACGTTGCCACTAGTCGGGTCAAGATCCTACTGATGATAGGAATGCGATGTGCACCGTTTTGTTACTTTAACGACGCAATGCAATCTTTTGTATGCGCGTGAACACGGTTCGGCGGCCCCACAAAGACGCAATGGCAATCGTTAATGTACAAAGCGAGTTTTACCAGACAGACCTCTGACAGTACCGAGTGGTAATGAGATCCAGTTTTAGAACTGCAAAAAAGAAAGGCCCCAGGCAGGGCACAAAGAAAATATACGATGACAATGGAAGAGCAGGCACACTGATAGCTGTAGCGAGGGCAACAATCAACGCCAAGCCCCCGCAGCAGCCCTTACACGCCTCAAACAAAGGCGGTGCCAATCCGTCTAAAAGGCGTTATCGCGTACCCAGGCACTGAATTGCTCACCAACCTCCGGATGTTTCCGGCCCAACGCAAACGTCGCTTGCAGATAGCCCAGCTTGGAGCCGCAGTCATAACGCGTGCCATCATATAGGCAAGACATCACGGCTTCTTCCTTCATCAACGCCGATATGCCATCCGTCAATTGGATCTCCCCACCGCGCCCTGCTTCAATACGCTCCAGATGATGAAAAATACGTGGAGAAAGGATATACCGGCCAACGACCGCAAGCGTCGAAGGAGCCTCAGCCGGCTCCGGCTTCTCGACAATGTGCGTCACTCGCGCGATTTGATGGGACAGTGCCTGGCCGCTCACAATGCCATAGCTCTTCGTGTCTTTGCGTGGCACCTCCTGCACACCAAGGACCGACGCTTTATATTCGCGTGAGACGTCAATCAATTGCTTTAGTACGGGAACCTCGCTATCGATCAAATCGTCCGCCAGTACCACGGCAAATGGTTCATTACCAATAACGCCCTTTGCGCACAACACCGCATGACCCAGTCCCAGCGCTCTTGGCTGGCGAATATAGACGCAATTGATATGCTTGGGCAGCATGTCCCGAATTTCTGCAAGTAGCTTGTCGTTCTTTCTGAGCGCCAACTCCGCCTCGAGTTCATATGCCGTGTCGAAATGATCTTCGATCGCGCGTTTGCTTCGACCGGTCACAAACACCATTTCCGTGATGCCGGCACGTACAGCTTCTTCGACGGCGAACTGAATCAGCGGTTTATCCACCACGGGGAGCATCTCTTTTGGATTCGCTTTGGTGGCGGGAAGAAACCGGGTTCCAAGACCGGCGACAGGAAATACTGCTTTTCTGATTTCTTGCATGACGGGTAATTATTAGGAAAGAGGAAGGCTTACGCCTGAACTGTTTTGTTGTCTTTAGATTATGCGGAGCAACCTTAAGCAAAAAGCAGTCCATTTCCGTCATAACTTGGCAAATCAAATACTTATCAATGTATTCACAAGTACCAGGAAGAAATTTGTAAAATTTACCGACATTCCTTAGCGTATCCCTCATAAAGAACGGGATTGCTACGGGAATGTTGCCCTCACTGTCAGAGCAATGAATAACGGCGCATGCGAATCGTCGTAGGTCCTTCTGACACACCAGCCGCACGCTACCTTAGACAAGTACCTCATGCGGTTTGGGATGTCCGAGAAACGCAGTAGGGCTCGCGGTTAATCCGTAAGCCCCCGATTGAAATATGACGATCAGGTCCCCCACCTCAGCAGGCGCCATCTCAATACGATCCCCCAACAGGTCCAAGGGTGTACACAACGGGCCGACAATCGTCACGCGTTCGCGTGCCGCAGTTGCCATGCGGGTGCCCACCACCATCGGATAATTGCGGCGTATGACTTGGCCAAAGTTCCCAGACGCAGCAAGATGGTGGTGAAGTCCCCCATCCGTCACGAGAAACACCTGACCGCGTGAGATCTTGCGATCGATGACGCGGACAACATAAATACCGGCTTCACCAACGATATAGCGCCCCAGTTCAAGAATCACGCGTATGCCCGGCAATTCGGACTGCAAGCCCTGCATCAAAGTGTGTAACGCCTCGCCGATCCGGCCAATCTCAAGCGCAGTATCGTTAAGAAAATAGGGAATACCAAAGCCACCACCGATATTGACAGCAGGTATCGGCATCGGTGACTTCCTAGAGAGCCGTAATGCGAGCTCAAATATGCGCGCCTTTTCTTCGATCAGCGTTTCCGCTTGCAGGTTTTGCGAGCCGCTGTACACATGAAAGCCATGGAACCCCAACCCCATGCGCGCAATGCGTGTCAGTACGCCGGGCACCTCTTCGGCATCGATCCCGAACGGCTTCGCGCCGCCGCCCATTCTCATCCCCGACGACTTGACATCAAAATCCGGATTCACACGAATCATCACATTCGGTGTAATCCCCAAGCGGTCTCCCAAGCGCGCCACCGTATCCAGCTCCTGCACCGATTCAAGATGAATCAAGCACCCCGCTGCAATAGTGCGGCTCAGCTCGTACTCTTGTTTTCCCGGACCGCTGAAACTGATACTCACCGGTGGAAGCGGCGTATCGAGCGCAATCGCAAGCTCTCCAGCAGAGGCAACATCAAAACCATCAACCAGGCCCGCCAAATGCTGCACAACCGCCGGCATCGGATTCGCCTTGACCGAATAATGTAATGCTATTTCTCCGGGCAAGACGGTGCGTAACCGCTGCACACGTTCAGTCAAACATTGTCGCTCATAGGCATAGAAAGGCGTTCCACCGACCCGCTGGGCAAGCCTGGAAAGAGGAATACCACCAACGACCAGGCAGTCGCCTTCAACCGGAAGGTTGGATAGCGCGGCGTGCACCAACGGTTTGTTATTCATCTTCAGACTCCTTTATAAACTGAGTCGAGAAGGATTGTCGAAGCAAGGCACGGTCCATCTTCCCGTTCGCGTTTCGGGGCAAGGTCATCTGTGAAACGTCGAAATGGCTTGGGACCATATATCCAGGGAGCACCTGCTTGCACGCCTCCTTGAGAGACTGGGGTGTCAAGGTTTCGTCAGATGTGTGTACGAACGCAACGATTGCCTCTCCTTGGGTCGGATGCGGCACACCAACAGCGACCGCCTCATGGACTGCATCGATACTCAATAAGACCTCCTCAATCTCGGAGGGACTGATACGGTAACCAGATACTTTAATCATCTCGTCACGGCGGCCGACGAAATACAAATATCCCTCTTCGTCCATGTAGACCATGTCGCCTGACCATACCGCCATTTCGCAAAGAGGCAAACCTTCCGGCCTTCCCGGTGCCGCTCGAAATCGCTCCGCGGTCTTTTGCGGATCGTTCCAATACCCCAAGGATACCAATGCGCCCCGATGTACCAGCTCCCCCGTTTCATGTGGATCGCAGAATGAGCCATCCTCACGTACAACCATGATGTCGGCATTAGGAATAGGTCGCCCAATTGAGTTTGACCGCCGATCCAGTTCAGTAGGAGGCAGATAGGTAGAACGAAACGCCTCCGTCAGTCCGTACATAAGATAAATACTCGTCTTCGGCAGCATGCCACACAGCCGCTCCAGCAAGCGCTTTGGCATCGCGCCACCGGAATTGGTGATGTAGCGCAGTGTTGATTCCGCTGGCCAGTCCAACTTCGCCAACTGATGCCACAACGGAGGAACGCCTGCCAGGCCGGTGATCCTCTCCTCCTCCACCAAACGCAGGACGTCCCGTGGAAAAACATAGTTTGATAGCACCGCCGTAGCGCCGCAGCGAAATGCCGTCGTCAGCTGACTTAAGCCATAGTCGAAGCTGAGAGGAAGTACAACCAGAATCCGGTCGTCGTGCCTGTTGTTCAGGTAGGTGCTGACACTTTGCGCGCCAGCAACCAGATTCCGATGTGAAAGAACGACCCCTTTAGGTTTGCCGGTACTTCCGGAGGTATAAAGGATCGCCGCCATGTCACCATCGATACATCTGTGCGCCTGCTCGTGGTGACCGAAATCGCCGACTTCATCCCAAGCAATGAGTCGTATTCCCGGCATCTTCGTTATCGACGGCATGCCACCGACAATAATAACGGTATGCAAGTCCGCACATGCGGCCAAAACAGGCAAAAGCAATTGATACCGGTCCGCCGAAGTGATGAGAATTCCAACGTTGCAGTCGCACAGTATGTGCGTGACTTGCTGCATCCTCAGGAGCGGATTGATAGGAACAAAAGTGGCGCCCGCCGTGGCAATTGCGAAAAGCCCAACAACGGACTCAAGTCGCTTTTCGAGATAAACCGCTACACGCCCCCCTTTGCGGATACCTAATCGCAGTATCCCGCCGGCGATAGCCTGCATCTGCTCCGCCAAGGCGGCATACGTCAAGCGTTGACCGTGGCAAACCAAGGCCTCCGAATCCGGCATGCGTTGTGCCGTCTGTAGAACAAGCTGATGGACAAGTTCGGTCATGCACCAAGGTCAGAAATGGGCGCTAGCGCATGATGAAAGAACGCATGTCGCATGCACTTACTTAATTCCATGGCGCGCCATCAAGTCATACAGCGTTGGACGACTGATACCGAGTATCTCCGCTGCCTTCGCAATGTTGCCATCCGACCGCGCCAAGGCCTTGACGACCGCCGCATAGTCCGCCTCATCACGGATCTGGCGCAAATTGATCGGTTCCTCCGCAGAATCGGCTGTCCCCAACCCTAAATCTTCCCCACTGATCTGCGGACCATCAGTCATGATGACGGCACGCTTGATACAGTTTTCCATCTCACGGACATTTCCCGGCCAGCCGTACTGTTCGATCATAGTCAACGCTTGGTTGCTAAAACTCAAGCCCGAGCGTCCTTCCTTTTCGCTGAATTTCTCTTTGAAGTGATGAGCAAGCAGTACTGCGTCACCGATGCGCTCCTTTAACGGAGGGATAGTGATCACAATCTCGCTTAACCGATAATACAAGTCCTCGCGAAAACGGCCTGCCGCAATCTCGTCCTTCAGATTTCGGTGCGTAGCGCATACGATACGAACATCGACCGGTATTTCTTTGTGCCCACCAATACGCTCGATCACTCTTTCTTGGAGAAAGCGCAGAAGCTTGGCTTGTAAAGACATCGGCAAATCCCCGACTTCGTCGAGAAAAAAAGTGCCCTCATTGGCCAGTTCAATTTTTCCCTGTGTCTGCTTGGCTGCACCGGTAAACGCGCCTCGTTCATAGCCAAACAGCTCGCTTTCAAGAAGATTTTCAGGGATCGCCGCACAATTGATGGCCATAAATCGCTTGCTGCGACGCGAGCTTAATTGATGCAATGCGCGCGCCAATAATTCCTTTCCTGTTCCACTGTCACCCAATAGCATGACACTTGCTGAAGAAGGCGCCACTTTTTCGACGTTGCGACACACTTTAAGCATGCCCGGGTCGCGACTGATAATCCCTGTTGCGGTCGATCCGGCACTGGACAGGCGCAAACGCCGATTTTCCGCCTGAAGCGCATGCAAGTAGAATGCTCTCTCAATGACCAGCGCAAGAATTTTTTGGTCAAAGGGTTTTTGGTGAAAGTCATACGCGCCAGCGCCAATCGCCCTTACCGCGTTTGCATGATCCTGGTTTCCGGTTAACACGATCACCTTTGTATCAGGTGCGATCGTCAGAATCTCCGCAAGCGTAGCAAATCCTTCGGATGCGCCATCCGGATCTGGCGGCAGTCCAAGATCCATGGTCACGACTGCCGGTTCGTGCCTGCGCAGATGGGCAATCGCACTTTCACGATCACTTGCCAGCAGCACCTCATAAGCATCGAAGCTCCAGCGTAATTGCTTCTGCAAACCTGGGTCATCTTCAATCACCAGGAGTTTCCTTTTGCTCTGATTCACGATTCCTCGTATTTTTCTATGCCGCCGTTACTGTTTCGGCTGCGTGATTTACGGTGGTATATGCTGGCAATGCGACCTTGAACGTTGTACCACGCGCTACCTGACTATCAACGTCAACCTTGCCGCCGAGCTGAAGAATATACTCGCGCATCTCAAAAACCCCGATTCCCATACCCGCCTGCTTAGTCGACTCAAATGGCTTGAATAGACGTTGTTCCACAAACGCCGGATCCATGCCATGTCCGCTATCCACCACTTCGATCAATGCCATGTCGCCCAATTTGCGTAAACGGACAGTAACCGTACCATCCTTGCCAGTCGCTTCAATGGCATTTTGAACCAGATGTCCTATCACACGCTCGAGGCGTGCAGCATTGGCCATTACCCGGACTTCTGCTTCGGTTAGTTCCAGCGTCGGCTTCGGCAGGTAGGTAGATTTCGATTTCACCACGCGTTCTAGTAACTGGTCCAACCGCAGTATCCCTGGCGTCTCAACAGAGGAGCTTCTGCTAAATTTCTGAAGCAGCAATTTCATTTTCTCAACAGAATACGAAATCGTTTCAAGCATGTCCCGCTGAAATTCAGGACTATCCTTATGTCGATCCGCATTTGCCAATAACAGTGACAATTGCGCCACCAAGTTCTTCAAGTCGTGGACCACGAACGTTGACATGCGATTAAACGATTCAAACTGTCGCGCCACCATCAACGCATTGGCCGATTCGTTTTGCGCCAAATAGCTTGCCGCTTGATTTCCAGCAATTTTCAATAGATCCAGCACCTCCCAATTCAGCTTTACAGCACTGCGGGGCGAAGCAAGCACAATGAAGCCAAATAACTTCCCATGCAGGATAAGCGGCACCACGAGCCATGCTTTATCCAAGGTTTGAAGCCAGGCAGGGATTGTCAAGGCGCCATAGCGCGTTGCATCAGATGCAAAATCATTAAGATCGATAATCCACTGTTCACGTTCGAGAAACGTACAGAATGGACTATCTGACGGTTCGGAATCAACTGTGAAAAACATGTTCCAATGTGCTACAGGTTCACACGCACCTGACTCCCGCCGAATCCACAATGCCCCACCGGGACTTTCCACCAACGTTGCGATTGCCTGCACCGCTCGCTCGCCCAATTGCTGTCCACTTTCAGAAAGTGTTCGCGTAAAGCGAATCCATTCTTCTCTGTAATCGTAGTTATAGGTGTAGAAGTGCTTGCTAATGAAGACTTTGAGCCAGGAGCGAAAAGCACCAGAAAACATCACCGCCACCAGCAAAACGATCGCGCCGAATAAAAACGCGACCTGCATTACTGTTCCCCATTTCCCCCCGACAAAGCGTAGGTAGTATCCTGCTGCGGCCATCGCCAGCAAATAAATGGCGGATCCAAATAGCGTCACAGAGTGGAACAGAAAACGCCGAGACACGGCAATGCCCAAGCGCCAGTCGGGACGCCGCGCCACCGCAATTGCAATTAACGGCGCCACAAGCGCATTGATCATCCCTCGTGCCGACCATATTTCTTCGTTAATCCTACGGAATAGAACGGCGTCGCTGTACAGATAAAAATCGTAGACGAACATCGCGCCGATTCCTAGGCAGGCAAACTTGATCGCCCAGCGTTCGGCCTCTGTTGCATTACGAAACACCTGCTCAATCAACAGCATGCCAGCCACAGCAAGGGCCAAATAGCCAATAGCCTTGTCGAACACCGCCATATCCTGTCGAAATTGGCCATGACCGAGAAGGATCACTACGGCAACTGGTAAGAAGAAAAGTAAGGCAAAGGCAATAGACCGTGTCTTCAGAGTGAAAACGATACGACTAGAGTCATTCCGGTCCGACGCAAGCAATGTCAGAAGGAACGATCCCCATGCGGCGTTACGCAACAGGTCCAATACTTCTGCCAATAACGGCAGCGGTCTACTCGATGCTGCATGGTAGGCAACAACCGCCGCCCATAGCGATGTGGTGAAACAAGCTAGATAGAGGAACGGACCGCTTGGCCTCTGCCGAGAGACGAGGAGCAGGCAAAACAGCACGAAGAACGCAAGTGCTGTCGCAGCGTAAGACCATACCGCAATGCCGCTCAACATCTGAACTCTCCAATGCTACCGCGCGCCTTTACCAAGCAAGACAACCTGAATCGTATCGATCAAAATCAGAATGTCTAGGAACAGACTGTTATTCTTGACGTAGTACAGGTCATATTGAAGCTTTTGCACTGCATCCTCAACCGAGGCGCCATATGCATAGCGTACTTGGGCCATGCCAGTGATTCCTGGCTTAATGCTATGTCGAACGTTATAGAAAGGGATTTCCTCGCACAGCTGCTTGACAAAATAAGGCCTTTCCGGCCGCGGACCGACAAAGCTCATATCCCCCATGACTACATTGAAAATCTGGGGTAGCTCATCAATTCGCAGCTTACGAATAATGACACCGATCCTCGTCGTTCGCGGATCATTGGTAGTAGCCCATTGCGGTTTCCCCACTTTCTCCGCATCGATGCGCATACTACGGAACTTCAGAACCATATAGCTCTTGCCATCTTTGCCGACACGCTCCTGTTTGTAAAAAATCGGCCCTCGGTCTTCCAGATAAACCAGCAAGGCTGTCGTCAACGTAATCGGTAATGTAATTACCGCCAGTGTCGCGCTAACCACGAGGTCAAAAGCACGTTTCCCGAACAGCCGTAAAAAGCTCTGATCAAATCCTGTGCCAAATACAAGCCAGCTTGGCTGCAAGGAGTCCACTCTGATCTGACAGGCCTCACGTTCAAAAAAAGCGGACGAGTCTGTAACGCGAATCCCATTCAGCTTGCACTCTAAAAGTTCCTGTATAGGGAAACCACCACCGCGTCGGTTCTGCACTGCCACCACGATTTCTGTCGCTTGATATTTTCGCGCCGTCTCCAATAGCGTTTTCTCTCTTGGCAAAATCATCTGCTCAGAAACACAGTTCTCGTCGGTGCCAGCAGCAATAAATCCAACCACATCATAGCGATGGGTTGTTGCATGATTGCTGACGAGATCGCTGCAATCCTTAGCTAACGGCCCCGAACCAAGAAATAGCACGCGCGAATTGAAGAGACTAGACTGAGATGACTTAAAAAAGATCACTCTTGCGGTCAGTACACCGACCAGGGAAACAGCAAACACAAGCCCAAGGATTCCACGTCCGAAGCGAAAATCCGGCGCGATATAGAAAATGACGCTAACCAAACAAAAACCGAGCGCGAACGCCGGCATCAAACGCAATACAATGGTACGCAAACGGTCATGCAACTGCTGTTGATACATGCCTAATGCCCCCATGCTAAATACCATTGCAAAGGCAAAAAGGCAGGCCGAAATGAAGAAGCCGTCCAGCGCGCCATTGAAAGCAAATTTGCTGTTGTAAAAGCGCAGCTTGGCACCGACGAATACGGAAAGAATGAGAATAAGTACTTCCGCGACTAATAGCGCGGATATTCTTTTTGAAATGTGGTGATTTGCGATTCGGAACATAATTATCTTTCTCTGCTTCGGAGTTGGGCGCTCCATGCATGTGCTTATTAGGAAGGCACTATAACATGTCAAAGTTGCCAAATCTCACAGAATTTCAACATCGCATTCAATTTGAACGAGTAATATTTCCATCAAGAAAATTTGCGCAACCATCAAACGGTCTTGTGTTTATTGCAGTTTCCTAGGAGAAATAAGTGCCTTGTAAAATAGATGCCGCGTCAAAAGCCATGGCGGCATACGCAACCAATTCGCTCTGATATAGAGCAAGCTGTGCGCCGTTGCAGTCATCCAGTCAGCGCAGCTAGCGTGTCGAGGCAACAATGCATGCTCAAACAAGGCATCCATAAAATGGCACTGCAAGAAATTCGGACGGCCAATATGCGTCGCATCCATTGTTGCCTGAGGCACAGGCGTCTTAAAAAAACGAACAACATAACGTAACGCATAGAACAGAGGACGTGTCAGCTGAAGCTCCTGAGCACGTTTTGTCAGTGCTGACCAAAATGCTGGATCAGCACCAAAGTGACGCAACAGTAAATCGACATCCACCAAATCGCGCAATCCGTTTTCGAACTCTCCGTGGAACAAATGCACAATGCTATGCAGAACCATATCGGCGGGTGCCAAAACTTTCACACCAGGACGCCCGTGGACTAATTGCGCTCCAGCAAGGAGCTTCTCAGGATCCGGCCGCAGGGAGGCCGTTTCAGGAAGCAGCGCATGATGCACATCGATGACCGTCATTCGCTGGACGTGCTGCATCGGCGGTAATTCGTGCATCCATGTACGGTAATAATGCTGATCATAGGCGTCGTGGTGAGTAGTTACCCACCCATGTAACAGGAGTGCGGACTCGACCTCATTAATTCTCGACTTTGGTACCAGCACGTCAATGTCAGAGAAAAGCCTTCCTCTTGCTGAAGGAAGTCGTGCAACAGCATAAGCAGCCCCTTTCAGCAAAATAAGCGGCACCGCAATGGATTCCAACGCTTTGGCAATATGGAGAATTTCAGCCTCAACCGCCTGCGCATGGCGTCGCGCCACCACCTGCATCCATGCAAGATGGCGCCCTGCCTGCGGCGGCACCTGACTCATCAAGCCTCGTTCTTCCAATAGCATACCGAGGCTAGCAAGAAGATTTGCCTGCCTAGCCTGGCGCAATAGCAGATCCCATTCGCTCAACATTAATGAAGGCAAAGAATCTGGTTCGCGAAAAGCTCTTACGATAAGCAAATCTGAAATCACGAGTGCAGGTCAGGAAGCAAGTGAAGCAAACGTTTTGACCGCGTCATCTAAATGGCTATACGTGAATTCGTAGCATTGCGAAACGTCGATCAGCTTTGCCAAAAGCTCAAATCCAGTGAGACCAAGAACGCTGTAGTTAAATGCATTGTCAGCCACACGCATGAATGCATGCGGTCTCGGTAACGACTCAAGCCGTGCGGCGGCCCCCTCTTCATACTTGGGAAAAATGACCCAAGCTGGACGCGCCTGCTCCATAGCGCGTGCGACACTCTCTTGAGGGGGTTTCATATGTGCCACCGTTCCCTTAATCGTGTCGGACACCTTTCGACTCATGATTGCCGCAGGCGCAAATTCGCGGATGACATCAATCGACCGATTTTTGAGGCTTACCGGACGAGGCAAAGGAACAATTGCCCCATCCGTTATTCGTACCAAAGTCAGCTCGTCTGACAACAGACGCCAGCCATGATGAATGAGCGCTGCACATAAAGTACTTTTTCCGGACCCTGGCGGGGCCGGTAGTATAGCAGCATTCCCCCCTTTCTCGATGACGGCAGCATGGATCATAAGATAGCTATGTGCGTGAGTAGATACGCACCAGTTCAGCCCCCATTCGAGCATCGGGAATGCCTGCACCAATGGCAACGGCTTGAATGCCGATACCCCATCACACAGAAATAACGCCTGAGGCCCAATCCAGCGCCGCAAGTTGCGTGGGCGCCCAAGCCGAACGTGAAAGTCTGCAAACTGCCCATCAAAAGCGATGGGGTAATCGCTGTACAAAAGCGCTATCCCCTCGATAACGCTCGGAATGTCGGATTGCACACGCGTGACAAAAGTACCGGTTTGAAGATAAACCCCGGTCGTTTTTAGATATCGCGTTAGATCAGTCGTAGCGAAAGAAGACGCAGGCAAGGTCAGGCAGCCTCAATAAGTGCGAGTGAGCGCAATCCGGCAAGGACATCATCTATCTGCGACACGAATGCATCAGTAGGGTCTACCATAAACGCAGAGGCCATTGCAGCAACAATGGCCTCAGTGGACGCTGGTGCAGTTTGCAGCGAAAGTAGAATACGTGTCGCCAGCACGCCAAGTTGGTGGGTATCGCCAGAAAGACTGTTATACAC
>CBHCMF010000136.1:0-12421 GCA_965974465.1 uncultured Noviherbaspirillum sp. | reverse complement strand
GGATGCCAACGACCTTGTCGCGGTCGCCATCGACAGCGGGGAAGCGTGAGTGTGCCGTTCCCAACACAAGCGGCAGCCATTCCGCGATTGGCTTGTTGATGTCAATGACATCCATCTGCGGACGCGGCACCATGATGTCGCGAGCGGACAGATCGGATACCTGAAACACTCCTTCAATCATCGAAAGGGCATCGGCATCGATGAGGTTGCGTCCATGCGCCTCGTGCAGAATTTCAAGCAGTTCGGCGCGGTTTTCTGGCTCA
This sequence comes from uncultured Noviherbaspirillum sp., assembly GCA_965974465.1. GTDB lineage: Bacteria > Pseudomonadota > Gammaproteobacteria > Burkholderiales > Burkholderiaceae_D > Noviherbaspirillum. The sequence continues at coordinate 12,158 of CBHCMF010000136.1, read as the reverse complement.
GGGGAAATGAGCGCGGTCAGTCGTTCAAATAGAGACCGCTGTGGTTTGGTGTCAATAAATTTGGCACCACTAGGGTGATCTTGCATATGGCGGGAAGCCGTTGTTGAGGTGGGTATAAGCATACAACAAATGCCGGCATGACCTCAAAAAACCGGGGCGACACCTTGTCTAATATTCAATATTGGCGTTTGTCTACGTTCTTATACCAATCTTTCGTTATAACGAAAGATTGGTATTAGGCATAGGGGTTGGCCTCGCCCAGGCTTGCCAGAATTTCAATTTCGAGTTGCTCCATTTCCGCCGCTTCTTCATCGGTTTCATGGTCGTAGCCTTGCGCATGCAACACACCATGTACCACAAGATGCGCAGCATGGGCTTCGACCGACTTTTTTTGTTCGGCGGCTTCGCGCTGCAACACTTCAGTGCACAAAATGATGTCCGCCTGCGTCACTTCGCTGTCTTCTTCTTCGGTGTAGGCAAAAGTGAGCACGTTAGTCGCGTAATCCTTTCCTCGATATTCGCGATTGAGCGTTTTGCCTTCTTCGGCATCGACAAATCGGATTGTCAGCTCTGCCGGCGCAAACAAGGACGCTTGCACCCAGCGCCGCAGCTTGCTGCGGGTAATCGTTTCTTTCAGGCGTGGGTCCGGATATTGGATAGATAAGGAAAGGCTATTTTTTTGCGACATTTCGGAGAGGGGCGCTTTTGGGGGAGCCAGCGGCTTCATATGCATCGACAATGCGGGCAACCAAGGGGTGCCGCACCACGTCCGCGCTGGTAAAGTTTGTGAAGGCAATGCCTCGCACGTTTTTGAGGATTTGAACGGCATCCACCAAGCCGCTTTTCTGTGTGCGCTGCAAGTCGATTTGAGTAACATCGCCGGTGACCACGGCCTTACTGCCGAAACCAATGCGGGTCAGGAACATCTTCATCTGCTCCGGCGTGGTGTTTTGCGCTTCGTCGAGAATGATGAAGGCGTGGTTCAGGGTACGGCCTCGCATGTAGGCCAGGGGCGCGATTTCAATGACTTGTTTTTCGAACATTTTCTGCGTGCGGTCGAAGCCGAGCAGATCGTAGAGCGCGTCGTAGAGAGGGCGAAGATAAGGATCGACCTTTTGCGTCAGGTCTCCCGGCAGAAAGCCGAGCCGTTCGCCCGCTTCCACCGCAGGACGCGTCAGCACGAGCCGTTTGACGGCGTCGCGTTCAAGGGCGTCGACCGCACAGGCCACAGCGAGATAGGTCTTGCCAGTCCCTGCCGGTCCGATACCGAAGGTAACGTCGTGTTCGAGAATCGCCTTGAGATATTGATTCTGGTGCGGTGTGCGTCCGCGTAGATCATGACGGCGCGTCTTGAGTGCCGGTCCGACGTCGTCTACCTCGGGTTCTTCCTTTTTCGCTGTGCCATGGCCGTGATGGGGGGCAGCCCGCTGTTCGACCAGCGCCAATTGCACGTCCTCGACGGAAATCGCCTTGTCCGCGATCTGATAGAAACTTTCCAGGAGTTCTACCGCGCGCGGTGCGTTGTCGCCACTGACAACAAATTTTTCTCCACGGCGGAAAATGGTGACATCAAGTGCGGCCGCAATTTGGCGGAGGTTCTCATCCATCGGTCCGCACAGATGCGCAAGCCGCTTGTTATCGAGCGGTTCCGGTATGAAATGGTGCGGTTGAGCAGGAATTTTTGTTTTCAAAATAAGTTGATCGTTACGCTAAGATTCACTGTTGGATGACAAGTTCTCCGCGCAGCGAATAGTCAAATGACTGCACGATAGTCACGTCGATCAACTGGCCGATCAAACGCGGCGAATGCGGTCCGCCGTCGAAGTTCACCACGCGGTTGTTTTCGGTGCGGCCTTGCAACTCGTTCGGATTTTTCTTTGACGGGCCTTCCACCAAAACGCGCTGCACACTGCCAATCATCTCCTGGCTGATCTTGCAAACATTGGCTTCGATGGTGGCCTGAAGACGCTGTAAGCGCTTGAGTTTCACATCATAGGGGGTGTCATCCGCCAAGTTGGCGGCTGGCGTGCCGGGCCGTGGGCTGAAGATAAAGCTGAAACTGTTGTCAAAGCCAATATCGTTGATCAATTTCATCAGTGCTTCGAAATCCACTTCTGTTTCACCGGGGAAGCCAACAATGAAATCGCTCGACACAGAAATGTCAGGACGTACTTCGCGCAGCCGACGGATTACCGACTTGTATTCGATTGCGGTATAACCACGCTTCATTGCCATCAGAATGCGGTCTGAACCATGCTGTGCTGGCAGGTATAGATGATTGACCAGCTTCGGCACTTTCGCATAAGTGTCGATCAAGCGTTGCGTGAATTCTTTGGGGTGGCTGGTGACAAAACGGATGCGTTCGATGCCGGGGATTTCCGCGACGTACTCGATGAGCAAGGCAAAATCGGCGATCTCGCCGTCTGCCATTTCACCTCGATAGGCATTGACGTTCTGTCCAAGCAACGTGATTTCCCTTACGCCCTGTGTTGCCAGACCGGCGACTTCTGCCAGTACGTCGTCAAAGCGGCGCGATACTTCTTCGCCTCGCGTATAAGGAACCACACAATAGCTGCAGTATTTACTGCACCCTTCCATGATCGATACGAATGCGGTAGCGCCTTCTACCTTCGCGGGGGGCAGGTGATCGAATTTCTCGATTTCGGGGAAGCTGATGTCCACTTGCGCACGCCCAGTGGCGCGGCGCTGATGAATCAGTTCGGGCAGACGATGCAGGGTCTGAGGGCCGAATACCACATCGACATAAGGCGCGCGTTTGACGATCGCTTCGCCTTCCTGCGACGCAACGCATCCCCCGACGCCAATGACCAGCTCAGGTTTGGCTTCTTTTAGTTCGCGCAGGCGACCGAGGTCTGAGAACACCTTTTCCTGTGCTTTTTCGCGCACGGAGCAGGTGTTCAGCAAGATCACATCGGCATCTTCGGGGGTATTGACCTTGACCAGGCCTTCGGCAGCGTTTAGCACGTCTGCCATTTTGTCCGAGTCATACTCGTTCATCTGGCAGCCGAAGGTTTTGATAAATACTTTTTTCGGCATGGAAGTTATTGCTGCAGGGGATTGACCTGCTCCTTGAGCGACTGAGACGTTTCCTGAGGTGTCAGGATCCATACTCGGTCGATATCCCCCTGATGGTTTTCAGTGTAGTTGACGACAATGTCGGAACCCCGAATTGAGGCCGGCATTTGAATAAGATTTTTTTCGCTCCAGATCCGAGCCCCTGGGGAGAGGCGACGCGTTTTGCCATCGATGACGATCAAGGGATGCGGCGCCGGCGACATCGTGCCGCGCTTGGTGGGTGCCGGAAAGGGCCTTTCCAGTGCCATCGCCGGCACTGTCAGAACCGATGAAAAACAAATCGTCAGAAAGGCTCGACGCCACATCGCATACCCCGTTTCGTCGAATCGCTGCATCGCAGCGGGTGAAAAGGAAACCGTCAGGATCTCAAACGGCCGTCAAGCATCGTACGTACCGCAACCCTCGGCTGAAAGTGTAAGCGAGGGTAGGCGAATTATAACATCGCTGCTTTTTCCCCTAGGGATGACGGATGTCCAAATAGGCGGGTGTGGCTTTATCTACAGCGTTACTTGTGAATCTACTATTTGTTTGAAATTCCCAAATTGCGCTTCATTGAGTATTGTCAATTTATCCATTTGGAATGTCAGCGACAATCTACTGCACATCAAGTTCAATGCAGCAAACGGCATTTAGAGTGAGATCAAGAGATGTTGACGCGCAGAAACAATGCGAAAGCAAAAAGCCTGATTTTATTGGGAATGTTGAGCGTAGGACTACCGCTTGCCCATGCAGCACCAGAGCAAGAGAACGGTCTCAAAGGCCAGGATCTGAATGGGCGTGTTCTGCAGGAATTGTATGCGGGGGTCGTCGTAGACCAAACTATTACTGTGGCAGGGCATGATTTTTATCAGCATTTCGTCGCGCTATGGCGCGACAAGGAGATGGCGGACCGCTATGAGATTTCGGTGCATGAGCGGCCCTCTGCCCGCTGGGGCAATCAGATATGGATTGAGTACGCGCAGCGTCGCGTGTTTCAAGTCTTTTTGCCAGGAGCGCGCGGCAAAATCAAGGCGGTGAGTGAAATGGCGGTTGACGTTGCCTATAAGAACGTGATCGATACCGAAGTGCAGCGGTTGCTATTCCGAGAGCCCGATCTAGGCGCTGATGAGATATAGCGTGCAGCGGTTACGGCAACAAGTCACCAAGAGGGAGAAAATGCAGAAAAATGATCGATTGATTCGGCTCATGACCGCGGGAAGCGTATTCATCGCGGGTGTCGGTGTGGCGAGCGCCCATGCGACGGAAATCGTTTATACACCGGTGAATCCTGCATTCGGCGGCAGTCCGCTGAATGGCTCAGTGCTGTTGAATGTCGCGCAGTCCCAGAACAAATCGAAGGATCCCGACGATCCAAACACACACGCGGCACAAAAATCATCGCTCGAACAATTCAACGAGAACCTGCAACGTTCTGTGTTGAGTCAGTTGGCCTCTGCGGCAACATCGAGTGTCATGTCGAACGGCAAGCTGATCCCTGGTACGGTGCAGACAGGGGATTTCAAGATCGTAATTTCTGACATGGGCGGCGGTATGTTGCAGATTACGACAACTGACAAGGTCTCTGGCGCGTCCACTACGTTCCAGGTGTCGCAATGAGCATCGCGTTGACGGTCCAAATGAATAAAGAGGGGCAGGCAAGCAGCGCCGGCTCGTTGGTGCGTTATCTGACGTGTGCACTGCTCATTGTTTGTGCATTGCTCGCTGGGTGCGCTTCCATGCAGCAGCCTTCCAACATCGCCGCCAATGCACAGCTTACGCCAGCGACACCGATCACACGCGATCTGCTCAACTTGCCGGCGCCAAAGGGCAAGGTCGTGGCTGCTGTCTACGCCTTCCGGGACCAGACAGGTCAATACAAACCGTCGCCGGACAGCTCCTTCTCGACCTCGGTGACGCAAGGGGCTGCATCGATACTGGTCAAGGCCTTGCGTGATTCAGGCTGGTTTACGCCGGTCGAACGCGAAAACCTGCAAAACGTTTTGACTGAACGTAAGATTGTGCGCGCATTGGAAACGCCCCAGGACAAGACGGCGCCGGTCATCAATTTGCCTCCCTTGTTGCCGGCAACCGTATTGATTGAAGGCGGCATCGTCGCCTATGAAACTAACGTCCGTACCGGCGGTGTCGGCGCACGTTACCTCGGCGTGGGCGCAGATACCCAGTATCGTGTTGATCAGGTGACCATCAACTTGCGCAGTATCGATATTCGCAACGGCCAGGTACTCAACAGTGTATCCACCACCAAGACTGTGTATTCTTATCAACTGCACACTGGCGTGTTTCGCTTTGTGAATTTCAAAGAGCTGCTTGAACTCGAAGCCGGTTACACTCGGAACGAGCCGGCACAACTGTGCGTGAAGGAGGCGATTGAAGCCGCGGTCATCCATCTCACCGTGCAAGGTTTGAAGGACCGCATATGGGCATTGAAGAATGAGAAGGATTGGAACTCGCCGGTCATTCAGTCCTACCTGAAAGCCTATAACGATGCCGTACTCAGGGTGGACCCCTCAGCCGAAGCTGCACCTGCACCAAGGGGGGCGCCGAACGCTGCGCCTATTTCTTTCACCCCGGTAGAAACATCCGGTATGCCGCCACTCGCTTGGGCGCTACACGAACCAGACGGCTCTTAGCACCCTTTCATGACCATGTCGGCACTTGGGTGCTGACATTGGCCTGCATCTCATTTCCTGTACTCCGAATACTGCTTACCGCAATGCGGTGGCAATGACTTACGACATATCCAGCCATGTGGGGCGTTGGATATGTCTTCTTTCGCCTCGCCCCTGTCACCTCAGAGGAGTAGCAAACAATGAAATTGAGATACTCAGCAATCGCATTGGCTGTCAGTCTTGCTTATACCGCGCTGCCGGCAGCGGCCGATGGCATCGTTATCATGCAAATGGGTACGGACAACAATGCATTCGTTGAACAGTTAGGGAGCGTTAATGTCACTGCCGCAATCGGCCAGGAGGGTACAAGCAATAATGGCTCTATTACGCAAAGTAACGTCGATACGGGCGACGCTACCATCGCTCAGCTTGGTACCGACAACCTTGGTAAGATCGAGCAAGTGGAAAGCTCGGATGTTACTGCGACTATCTCTCAAGGCCTCATCGGAAGCCAGGCGTCGATCCTGCAGGAATACGTACATACTGGCTTGGCGGAAATCAACCAAGGGGGCACCGGCAATGTCGGCGTGATCGAACAGAAAACCTCCGAGGCTGTTTCTGCCTATATTACGCAAGATGGTGAATCCAACGATGGCAAGATCGTGCAAAAGGATATGACCGACGGCTTGGCCAACATTAAGCAGCTGGGCGGCTATAACGTTGCATCCATCGAGCAAGAGGCGAGCGCTAATGCCTACGCTAACATTCTCCAGATCGGTTGGGGTAACAATGCGCTGTTATCGCAGAAAGGGACCAATTACGGTACGGTGCGACTTGATCAAGACGGTAATGGCAACAAAGGTACCGTTACTCAGTACGATGGCGCGTATCTGGAAGCCTACATGAGTCAGTCCGGCGAATTCAATACGGCGATCGCTGAGCAGACTGGCAGCTATCAATATACGAACATCACGCAGGACGGTGACAACAATATTGCTAGCACTTACCAGAAAGGCAGCTGGAACGACGCGCGCATTCTCTCCGTAGGCAATAACAACACGGCTGAAATTAGACAAGACGGCAACGGCCTTGCTCCAGCAAGTAGTAATGTTGCGGAGATTAAGCAGATCGGTAGCGGCTTCACCGCATCCATTCTGCAGAGCGGCAACACCAACTACGCAGCCATCATTCAGCACTATTGAGCTGATATCGAGGTCTGAAGCAAAGAAGGGCGGAGGTACCTTCCGCCCATTTTCCCCTACGTTATGGAGCATACATGATTGCCGATGTAGATTTGCAAGTTTGGCTCGCGACGGAAGATGTCGGAGGCCGCGCTGCTGTCGTGCCGTATGTGAAAAGTGCGAAGGATATGCGTCTGAATTACCGTATGGACGTGATTCGCCAAGGGCAGAGCGGAAGCTCACGTATCAGGCAGATGGGCAATGTCGATGCCATTGCCAACACCTCTGCAGCATTGGGCCAAGTCACCTTGGATCTGAAAAAAGACGACAACTGTTATATCGAAGTGGCGCTCCATAACGCCAATGCGGCGTTGGGCGTTTATCGTTTCGATTGTCCAAAGTGATGTGATGAGGACCAACCGAAATTTGGGCCACCACATTTGTCACACTGAAATCTCAAACACCGACCGGGAACGTCTCCGGTGCTTCTCCTGTTTGCCAACGGCTGGTGACTTCCAGTGGTTCAACAGCGCGGGTCTCGTCAAAATGCAGAACAGCATCGAACTGTTGTGGCAGGTTTGCGTAAAAATAATGGCTACGCCGTTCCGTCTCTGGTAGATAGATCACGCCGATGGCACGCTCGAGTCGTCGCTCGGATAGCATGGTTGTCGCCGCATTTTTTTCTCGCAGCGGCAGCATGAAGTGTGCGATGCCAGCGTGATGGAATGCCTCTTCATAGCTGCCTGTGAGCGCAGGACGGACACGTTTGCGCTCGGCGGGTCTGTTCCAGTCCGATGCCGCTGTGACGGTCCCTTGATAAGTGGTGAAGCCGATCAGCCTTACCTCATCGCCGTAGTGTTCGCGCGCTAATTGACCGACATTCCATTCGCCTTGTTGGCCGATCTCGGTGGCGCGTGCATCGCCTAGATGCGAGTTGTGTTCCCACACCACGATTTTTGCCGGCTTGCCACTTGCGTGGGACAGATATTGGGCGAGCGCATCTAGCGTTTCTTCCATATGGCGATCGCGCAAATTCCAGGACGAGATGCGGCCACGGAACATGATGCGATAGTACTCTTCCGCATTCATAACCAGTCGGGCATTTTGTTGCGTATAGAAAAATGCATCTGCCGCCTCTGGACCATCGCGCCGCAAGTAGTCGGCGGCACTCTGATGCAAATCGCGCAATTGTGTGACAACTTCCTGCTCACAGGACTCCGACAAGCCGAAACCTGCACCATAGCCATAGCGCTGACTGTCTTCATCGAAATGATCGAAACAGGCATAGCGGCTGCGAGCCCTCTGCGCCGCTTCCGGATCTACCTTATCCAGATAGCGCAACACTTCGTCGATCGACGTGAACAGGCTATAGAGATCTAGCCCATAGAAACCAACTTTGGCCGTGGACGATATCAACGTATCGTTGAAACTGCGCAGCCATTCGACAAAATAGACGACATCGGTATTGCGCCACATCCATGTTGGAAAGCGTTGGAATCCAGCCAATGCCTGTTTGCCGTCGGCATCGTCGTTTTGGCGTCGGACATAACGGTTGACGCGGTAGGCATCCGGCCAGTCGGCTTCTACCGCAACGGCGGTGAAGCCCTTTTCCATGATCAGGCGTTGCGTGATGCGTGCACGTTCACGGTAAAACTCATGTGTGCCGTGCGATGCTTCGCCCAGCAACACGAAGCGTGCGTCGCCAATCAGCTCCAGCAGCGGATCGTAATCGTCTGCTGTGCCTTTCAACAAATGCGCTGCAGATGCAATAGCAATACTCAGGGGAGAATTAGTAACCGTAGACATGATGTTGGACACTCAAAACGCGTGAACACGCTCTATTCCGCTCTTGTTAGATGGAGCGAGAACCAGTCTGCCGCAAGCGCCGCCACCCTTTCCAGTTTGCCTCGCTCTTCAAATAAATGCGTTGCGCCAGGAACAATTTCCAACCGTTTTTCGCAGTGCAGCGCGGTATACGCGATGCGATTCAATTCGATCACGACCTCGTCAAGCCCTCCCACGATGAGTAACGTAGGGGCACGTACTTTTTCCAAGGCGTGACGGCGCGCCATATCAGGGCGACCACCTCGCGAAACTACTGCAGAGATGGCCACGCCGTATTCGGCTGCAGTCTCCAGTGCCGCCGCTGCACCTGTGCTGGCACCGAATAATCCAAGCGGAAGCGCCTTGGTACTGTCGTCTTGCAGTAACCAATCGATTGCTTTACTTAAGCGCTGCGTCAGTAGGGAAATGTCAAAACGGGTGTCGTAATTCCGATCCTCTTCCGGCGTCAGTAAATCCATTAACAGCGTTCCAAGGCGCGCATGGCGCAACTCACCAGCCACATAATTGTTGCGAGGGCTCAAGCGGCTGCTGCCACTGCCATGCGCAAACAGAATGAGGCCAATGGGATCCGTCGGTACTTCCAGCATGCCTTCTACATGGACCGAACCAACGGGGAGTTTGATCAATTCCTTCTGCATAACTTCCTTTCGTCAGGACTGCGCCAACCCTGCGTTCATTGCATTAATGCTGATAGACGCCAACCAATTCGGCCTGTTCGATAACGTGACCCTGCATCGCTTTTTCCAGCTGCGCCTTTGTTGGGTTGCCGAGATCGGGCAATACGGTGTCTAGCGCATAGAGTTTATGAAAATAGCGATGACGGCCCACAGGGGGGCAGGGACCGCCATAGCCCGTTTTCTTCCAGTCGTTGGTGCCCTCATGCGTGCCTTGCGGTAAATCCCTACGCAGTACGCCTTGTGGCAACTCGCTCACACTCGGAGGAATGTTGTAAAGCACCCAATGCACCCACGTTCTTTGGGGGGCGGCAGGGTCCGGCGCGTCAGGATCGTCGATGATCAATGCCAAGCTCTTTGCCTCCGGGGGCGTGCCAGACCAACTCAAAGGAGGGGACATGTTAGTGCCGTCGCAGGTATAAAGTTCCGGGATGCGGTTGCCGGCATCAAATGCCGCTGAAGTGAGTGACAGGCTCATTGTCGTTTCCTTCTGCCCTGCCCGACAATTACCGCCGCAGCAATGAGGGATAAGCCGAGGCAGGTGAATCGTGCTTGTTTTACGTAAACGCTCTTTCCAGAAAAGTCAGTTCCATCAAGCTGCATTTGACACTAGGGGCGCAATCGCGTTGCACCGTAGAAGTGCATCCCATACGTGCTATGCGCTGCGTCAACGTGACAAAAGAAAGGGATTGACATTCGGACGGCCTTGACTAAACAACGAGCCGGAACTGGCAGGCTGATTGCCAGTCCCATGGCATGTAATCAATGTGTCACGGAGAATGGTGATGGCTATATCGAAACTTGAGAAGACGGCATGGCATCCGTATTTTGATCAAATATCGAAAACGCTCGCCGGCAAACGAGCTGAAATTGAAGTGGCTTCTCTCGCCATCGGCGACCAGATCGAAGCGGAATGGACGCCACTGGAGGGCATCGTTTATGACCCCAAGAGCGATCTTGTGGAAGTCATCGTCGAAGAACTTGATCACATGATCCCCAAGCCGCGCGAAGTGTATGTCGATCATGATGCCGGCAGATTAAACAGCGTCGAAGTCATCGACGCTGACAACGTGCGGCAAATTATCCGGCTGCGCGACCCGCTCATGTTGCCCGCCCCACCTACTTGGAACTGAAGGCGAGCCCAGGCATTGATTGGAAGAAGCGGGGAGGGCTTCCCCGCATTCCCTTCCTTAGAACTGGTGCCGGACGCCTAAGTTGAACCGACGGCTGTCTTCACCGTTGGCATATGTGTTCAAACGAACTGCATCCTCGTTCTTGGTATAGCTCAGAGAGGTGTAGAGGTTGGTACGCTTGGAGAGGGAATGGGTATAGCCCAGTGCATACTGGTCCGTCACACCCTCGTCAATATCCCTCACATCGTTACGGACGTAAGAGGCTAATACTGTACCCATGCCTATCGGCGCAGAGACGCCCACTAGCCAGTTATGGTTATCTAGAGACGTAAGAGCCGCCTCTGCCTTGCTGTTTGCAAAAGCGAGGTGTGCTTTCGCGATGCCAAAGTCATACGTACCACCGAGGAATGCCGTGCGGAAGTCAGCGGTTCCCGCACCCAGGGCTGCTGCTGCCGGTGACAGGGTAAGGGTATTGGCATCGTGGTAGGCAAACTGCACGTTAATCGGACCATTGGCGTAACCAAGCCCCACTTGCGCCTGGCGAAACTCGGAATTGTCGCCGGTCCGTTCCCCAAACCCATAGCCTAGTTGTCCTGTGAAGCCGCCAAAATTCGGCGTAGTATAGGTGATGGTATTGTCTGAGCGTCTTATCGGCGGATCTTCGTTATACAGGCCATAACCAAACACGCGTTGTGCATTGCCAGCAAGATTGATGGCAAACGGATCAATGGCTAAGAGGGCGTAGTACAGAGGGGTTTGTTGCCGACCCAATTTCACTGTACCAACCCCGCTCTCCAAGCCAACCCAGGCTTGGCGACCGAAGAGGCGGCCGCCTTGGGCAGACGTACCGTCATCGATGTTGAATCCGCTTTCCAATGTGAAAATTCCGGACAGCCCACCTCCTAGATTTTCCTTACCTCTAAAGCCTAAACGGCTACCCGATTGCTGGCCGCTGTCAAGCCTCCATGTGTGGCCAGCGGCGGTAACATCTTTGTCATAAGCGATACCGGCATCGACAATTCCGTAAATAGTGACATTCGTTTGCGCAGAGGCCGCGCCGGCAAAGGCGCTCAATGCTAACAGTGTGGTGAAAGACTTTTTCATTTGCTTACCCTTAACAGTGTTCATATTCATGGACGATCTCGCCGCAACGAGCCAGACTTCAGTTGATATGAGACCCCGCTAGGTAAATTTGTGTCGGATCAATGAATGGAAAATCAGTAGGCCAGATAAAGGTAAAGCGTTGTATTTTCACGATAGATCGATAAGGATTTTGGGCGGTCGGCCTTTTGTCTTGAGGCTAAGAACTTTTCATCGTGAAAATGATACTGAGCGGCGCGGCGCCTTAATAAAGGGCAGCCAGTAGAGCAGGCTGTGATTGTTGTCTGCAAGAATAAGCAGTCGGTCGTATCTCAGCAGTGCAGACCAAAGTAGGCGTGCGGTTAGTGCAATGCACGTTTTTCTGGGCCGGAAAAACTAAAATGTAAATCGCCAATAAAAAAGCCGTTGATTCAATAGAATCAACGGCTTACGGAACGTCTGGTGGTGATAGGTGGACTTGAACCACCGACCCCAGCATTATGAGTGCTGTGCTCTAACCAGCTGAGCTATATCACCAAA
>CBHCMF010000135.1:0-12578 GCA_965974465.1 uncultured Noviherbaspirillum sp. | reverse complement strand
ATCGGCGTCAGTCTGAAATGCTTCGAACACATGAATAACTCCCTTTTCCTCTTAAATTGTTTTTGTCGTTTCGTTCTATTTCGGTCATTGGTGAAGAGGTAATGCCTTATCCATACCAAGACGCTTCCAGCCGCCAGCACCAATTCGATACCGCTACGCCCAGCACCTAGAGCGGTTTGAATGCGCGTGCAAGGGAAATCAGCTCGTGCCGAGAAGCGCAACCGTACATGAGGTACGGTGAGCATCGCAGGCCCGAGATGGCCGCCTTGCACGAACAGGCAAATCGCTCTAAGTAAAGCGTGCGTTAGATATGGCTACTCATGCACTGGCATAGGAAACGTGCTAACGAAGTTTCACGCTTTCATTTCGACCAAGAATGCGGCTAGCAAACCAGATGCAAATCAGAGCGGTAACCGTCACTTATCGCTACCTGATTCTTGGCACGCCATTGTTCAAAGGGGCTCTGAGCTTATTTCTATCAACTCAATAGTTGCCAACGCACTACGCTATAAACTGATTTTGTTGTCTTTCGATACCTAGTGGGTAGGGGCATGACAGGTTACTGGCGCGAAATTGTATTGCAAATCATTATCATTTGCAATACGCAACATTCTCCCGTCTTACTTGAAAGCACTATGCGTATAACGCTAGGCCGCGTCTACAGTCAGGATGCCAAGCTCAGAGCCACCTTCAAAGATAACCTTGACGAGGCGGATATCACGAACGTCGAATAAATACGCTACGGCTTTCCGCCATATAAGAGATGAGATGATCCAAAATGCGAAAAATCGCGCGTTAAGCTAAGTAAGCTTTTTTATAAATATGTGACATTTTGCAAACAAATCACAGAGAGATGCAGCGTTGCGGTAAAGTGGTCTTGTCTCTTCCAACTTCCTTTGAATTGGATTAGCCCGCCTCCGAAAGGTTGGCGGGCTTTTTTTGTGTTGGCCGGCAGCTTTGCTTCCTGTTTTCTGAGACGCCCGCTCTAGCCTCACTTCTTCGCCCCAATCTCCTTCATTCGTATCGCACAAGGCACCGCTGTCGTGTACTAACAGCGTTATACGAGGACAGTACGCGATAAACATTCAACAGAATCCCCCTGCGCGCTGCCTTGCGGTGTTGCAACGCAAGGCAGCGCGGCTTCTTCACATATTGTGCAGCTGTTATCGCTGCTTTCACACTTCTCTGTACCGCCTATGAAAAGGCAGGCGGCACGGGAAATACCGTATTGATACGCCCCTGATTGGTGGCCTGCAGGCCGCCAATTGCCGCTACACCGTGATCCACGAAATTGGCAGGATCGACAGGACTTGCCATTGTTGTATCCTCAATACCGGTACGCTGGCGGAAATGGCGATCGCTGCCGGCATTCATCAAATCGTTCGCGATCGGCGGATCATTGTGGAAATCCGCGCCGACGCTGTTGCCAAGCAGGCTGTGCAAGATTTCGTGCGCGAGCGTTTCGCCGATCAAGCGGCCAAACACCTTCACGGCGAAATCGAGCAGTGCCGCCGACGGCGTTGCCTCACCCTTGATCTGCAACAGGATCGCCTGCGATTCGATGTCGACCATCGTGGCGCTGCCACCGGCTACGGGATTATCGTAGGCGCCGGGGAACAGTTCGATGGTTTCGTTGAACGATGTCGCGCTCAGTCCAGTGGCGCTGCCACGCGTCACGCCAAACAGGTTGGGTTCGGCTGCAGGCGGCTCACCCTTGATTGTCGCGGTGGTCACCTGCGCCGCAGCGAGATGCGCCGGCAGGCTTTCACTGAAAGGAGCCATCCGCCATACGGTCCGCACATTCGCCGTACGCAGCAGATGGAGGCAGACACTGCGCGCCTCACGCAACACATCGGCCTTGCGGGCGTCGATTTTCAATTCGGTTAGCACACCGCTGAATGCGCCAGCATCTTCATTGATCGTAACGAACTGTGGGACGCACATCGCAAGACGCGTACTGGCGATTTGCGTGGTGCCATCGAATACTGCGACATCCAGGCGCGTCTTGCCTGGTCGCTTGCCCTTAACGACGGTGGATTCAGCCGTTGGCGACACCACTTCCAGCGCATCTGCCTCGCTCGGCAGCCAACGCACGGTATAACCTGCCGGCGCATTGCGCACGCTGAAACTAAGCGATGTTTCGCCGGTAATGCTGTGCGTGGCGGGATTGAACGTGCGGCGTTCACCCGTGGCAGTATCAGTGCTGAGGATGATGATCGGCCGTGGACTGTCCTGCGCGCTTGGCCTCGCATCCACGGACACTGTTTCGCCGCTCGGACGCGATACGCTGACCGCCGCGCCATTCGCACCAGCACTCTGTGTCAGCTGCTCGACATCCTGCGTGTTCAATGGTTTTGGGTCAGTTGTCGGGCCGGCACCGATCATGCTCTGGATTGCGCCTTGTGTTAAGGCGCGCGCTTGATCGTCATTTAGTAAGCCCTGCTCCTTCGCAGTGTTGATGGCACGCATGGTGCGGTCGATATCCTTGCTCATTTTTGCCTGTAGCGCGAGATTGGCGGCCTTGTCGCCAAAAGATTGGGCAGTGGACAGCGAGGCCTTCAATGCCTCCAGCGCATTGCGCTGATTGCCCTCAAGGCCAGTGATGTCCTTGAACAGATTGGATTGTCCAAGCAGATTCAGTGCAGCCCCAAGGCCAGTAGGATCGGGTGCGGCCGGAGCGTTTTGCATCGCGATGATCGGCGATGGGAAATCCTTGGCCTGGAGATTGCCAGGATCAGCACGGCGTGTATCCGTGCTGGTCGGCAGGATCGCCGGTGGATTGTCCGGGATCGGCGATTCCTCCCAGCGCCAGAAGCGTTCCTCTTCTTTCACCTCGCACGAATTGCAGGCGCCCATCACCGCTTCGGCGTACACGCCGCGCGTTGGGATCGCTACGCGTACCGGTTCGATCGGCGTGTTCGGCTGATAATGCTCGAGCAAGTCGATCGGATGTTCAGCGTCTTGGTTGAAGGTTGGGTCGAGATGAAAGCCGCGCGCCACCGGCATGATCAGCGAATTGCCGGCAATGCCGATCAGCCGGTTTTCGACAACGGATGCGACACTGCGGCCGCCGCTGTTCGGCGCTTCGAAGCCATCGAGCAGCATGTAGCGCCGGTCAGGACTCATCCGCCACCACAACACGTGGTGATAGCGCTCAATGTTTTCATTCAAGTGATCCAGCAGGCGGCGCGCACGCTCTTTGTCCTCCTCGCGTGGATTGCGCAACTCCTGTGCATTTAGCGGCGTGTAGATGCGCACGGCATCGGAACCCGTCAGATCGTTGCGAATATTGCCATTGCGAAATAGATAGCCGGACGAGAATTGTGTGCGATACGACATGCTGCCGCCTTCGACGATCACACGGGAGTTCGCCGGCAGCACATCGAACAGCGGCACATAGACGCCGCCGATCAGCGCGAATTCGTGAATCTTGATGAACTTGATTCTTTTGCGTGCGATGCCATTTAGCCCGCTATCAAGACGCAAAGACACCGACAGCACGCGGTCATTGATGAAGTTAGACAGAAGCGTCGGGTCGATCGGCAGTGGATGCTCGGCGTCGCTATCGTCAATCCACGACACGCGTATCAGATCAACGAATGCCCGCGCGATGCGTGGCCCGAATTGCTCAAGAAAAATACGGTCCTTGAACTGCTGATCTTTCAGGAAGGATTTGTACTGTTCCTCCGCGCTCAACGATGGAATCAATTTCGCCAGCCAGCTCCAGTTTACTGGATCGAAATCGTCGTCCTTGTCACGCGGTCGCGCTAACTGGAAGCGCAGTTGCAGTTCACCTTCGACATAATCGAGCGGCTGATCGGCATAACGGCCCACTGGCAGATTGCTTCCATCGTAATGGTTGTCGATGCGCTCCAGCGCGTTGAATCCCTCGCGCAGATCGCGTGTCGGCATCGTTGGTTGCAGTGTATTCATCCAGCGCAGTGCCTTCGCGCGGTCGAAGCGCGACATCTGCAACGGCACGAACAGGCATTCCTGCACATCCACGAGGCGCTGACGCACGATCAGGTGTCGCAGCACCTCGAAGTATTCCATCGTCATTGCGTGGCAGTGGTTGTAGTTCGCCACGGTCTCGGTGACGACGGATACGCGCTCGCCCTGCGCCACGCTTTGGATCACCGTCGAACGCTGCGCGCGCATAGCAGCCGCAGCCTGAGAAGTGCGATCGCGAAGTGTCTGCAGGCTGTTCGCCGCGACATTGCGCGACGAATTCTGCCACGCCGTCGAATTCGCGTTCGACGCACCGCCGCCGATGCCAAGCACGCCACCGACTGGGCCGAGGATTGCACCGATGCCAAGACCACCGCCGAAGCTTGAGGTGTTCGCCGACGAACCGCCGCGCGAGCTTTCCGTCAACACCGAGTTGACGACTTCTCCGATGTCGCGGTCACGTGACAGGGTTGCCGTCAGGCTCTCCTCCTCTTCGAGCGCTTCCTGCCGCATCGCAGATTCACGACGCTCCCAATCAAGTACGGCAATTTGCTTCTTCTGACCCGGCGCGAGCGGCAGGCTATACAACAGTCGCCCCATCGAATAGCCATCTGCAATCCACTCTTGCTTGAAATGCAGAATATGCCCGTGTGCGATCGTGCACGCTTGGTAGATCGTCGGCTCCAGATCCCAGTCGACGGCGTGACGGCAATCCAGGCGTGAACGCTCTGGGGCGAACATGCCGAGCTTGCCGATCGCGCGGATCACCTCCTGATATTTGCTGGAGAATGCTAGTTCGTTCAGCGCACTGCTGGCGATCTTGTCCGGACGATTGAGCGCACGTAGCGCAAGACCTGCCTCAGGGCTAAATTCAGCAGTCGCAGCACCAGCAATATTGGCGCTACGCAACATTGCTGTCGCATCCACCGTTGAATCCGTCTGTGCGTCATGCAGCCGCGCAAGCGCCTGCATTTCGCGCCAGAGTCCTGCCGGCAACTTCGGCGGCTCCTGTAGCGTCATTCCCTTAATCGACGGTTCAGTCGTGCGTACCACATAGCTATACGAAAATTCCTGCAACGTGCGGTCAGGACGGGTGAAGTCCACGCACTTGCCTTGGCCGATATCCGCACTGAAGCCCCCATTAACCAGATCATCGCTGTCAGGATTGCGCATCACCGCGGCATCCTTCGCGCTATTGCAACCGCACTCCTCCTCGCCGCGATCCAACGCAGGTGCGGGCGCATCCAGCACGAGAATGACATCGCCTGGGAAGGTGCTGTCATCATTAAGATGAATCGGCACAGCCAGGACGCGATCAAGCGCCACGGTCGCGTGCGCACTACTGAATTTACCCAGTGGATACGCCGTCGAAAAATAGCCACTGGCGTCCGTCGTCGCAGCCGAAAGCGCGACGAAATCAGTATCTGCGGGTTCAGAGACTGTCGCCCCCCAGACCACCACCTGCTTGCCGCTGATCTGCACGCGTCCGGCGTGATCAAGCACACGTCCACGCAAACGCTGCGGGCGGCCAAAACTTGGCGCGTCGGTTGGCTGCGTTACCGGTGGTGTGGCCGGCACCACCGCTAGTGTGATCGGCCGCTCCAACTCGGTCTTGACCACATTACGTGTCGCGACGATACTGCCACTGGGATCACGCGCAATCAATTTCAGCGCTTCGTCGAGCGTCGGTAGCGCCGGCAATGTCAATGTCAGCGTACCGTTCGCATCGGTATAGCCGGTCACCGATGCGGGAACAGCGACTGCGGCATCTACGCTGTCGATAGCGGTACGCGCCAGGAATTCCAGCGTAGCCTTGTAGCCACCGTAACGCCCCGGATTCTTCCCATCGGGGTCAAGCACAACATGTATCTGCGTCGATGTTGTACTTGGTGCGACGGCATTGTCCAGCGTTGTCGCGGCACTAAGTAACTTGAAGAGAGCATCGTCGATATCGGTGATTTCACGCAGTTCGGCGAAGGTAGTGTATCCACCTCGGGCATTGCGTTCACTGATGATCTTACGAGCAAGGGTGCGGGACACTCCGGAGATTTTTTCGATTTGCGCAGCGGTGGCACGATTGAGATTCAATTTCTCTGACATGACAAGCCCCTTTCCGATCTGGTTAATCGCCCTGTGAAGCAAATGTGCTTCATGAAAACTATAGTCACTCGTTAACTAAAAGTTACCTATTAGTAGTAACTTTTTGTAACTTTGCTAACTAGGCTGATTTCGGATTTGAGGGGCATGTGCGAAGTGGCTTTTTCGCTGTGCCAAGCGTGGTTTCATGACAGCCGTCAGGATCTGATTATTTTTTGTAACGTGCATGAAAAGATAGCAGGAGAAAATGCTTTGTTTGAAGCTAGCATTTATTGAGTGATTGAGGCATGCGGGCACCTATCAGCGCTTGTTCACCCCAAAGAGTGGCGAACTAAGCTGTTCGGCAAAGTGATGGCAAGATGGGTAGTCATTGCATAGCGCAAATGCCCCCTCCATCCAGAGAAGTCACAAAGATGCCCGCTGATCTGGTTCTAGTGGAGCGTCCGATCCCCCTTTTCCGGCAACAATCGCTTTGCTTCCGCCAATACGCCGTGCGCTCGATTCGTCAGATCGCGCGCATTCTTTTCAAACAATTTACGCGTCTTCACGCCCGCGCTATAAATCTTATCCCTTGCTAGGGCTCGGCGGCGTCTTCCTTGTAGGGGATCAAACATATACATTGCAGCGGCTCCAAACGCGACAGCGCCTAAAATCCAAGCAGCACGATTCATCTGACTTGCTTGCATATGCTTCTCCTTTTTCCATATCAATGCGCATCTTATTGGTCGTTGTGATCTGTAGATAGTTCCCAAAGGCGCATCTTGTCTCTACCGGTCAGTACGTATCTGAACCGCACATATCTTATGTAGACCAGCATGCCTAAGCCAAAATTGCTCGGATTGGACACCCGGACACCGTTTTTTGCCTTCGGTTTCCCTATCCCACACGATGGGAGGCGTTCCGTTCCGTAGTTTCATCTACTGCCGGTATGGTGGATGAATACAACAATCGAGCCAGCACAGCAATCACCAAGCCTGCATACCACATGGACCATAGTGTGTGCGTCAGAAAGTGAGCACCGCGCATTTGCTGCACCCAACCAAGAATCGCGCCTGGGATCAATCCCAACGCGAAACCGGCCGCTGCCCGCATCGTACTTCTAGGCAGCCAGAATACCGCGAACGCCGCAAGCCAAAGCCCACTGGAGGCATGCCCTGCAGGGAAACAATGGCCTGCACCCGCATGCACGGGCAGTGACTCAAACAGCCGCAGATAAGGAGCGGTTCCACCATACCGTTCCAGATCCCACGGACAAGCGTGGCTCGACGCTGATTTCAACACGCTGATGACCAATGGAACCAGCACAAATGACGCCACAACCACATGCAGCCCCCGACGTGTGTCATTCGCAAGGAAACACGGCAGAATGGTGCGATCGACTGCAAGCAATGCAAGCAGCGCCAAACCGAATGCGGTCAGCGCAATTCTCATTGACTCGTGCATGAAAACCGCGGCAAACCAGCTGTGCTGCCACATGAATTCACGTTTCGAGAAGTCGAACATCCAGTCAGCCAACCTGATATCAACGTCGGTGCACAGACTCAACCAGAACAGGAAAATGGCAGCGATGCCGAGCGTCAACAGGGATTGCCTGAATACTTTATTGCCCATTCTATTATCATCTCTTAGAACCTGTTCGGGGTCTTAGGACACTTGCTTCTCCCGACCTCGACTATTCTCGTAATCGGTTGCAGGTAATGCGCCGAATTGAAATTGCCTATCGTCTGCGTCCTGGTTGCAAGTTACTTCCGACAACTTGCTGTCAAGTCGTACAACTTGTCGTAGACCTGCGTTGTTACCTGTAACATGCCGAGAATGGAATGAAACAGGTAGTCGTGGCTGATGGGCTGGGTCGAATGCATCCTCATGCACTGAGTATCAAGGCCAAAGCTCGATGCAAAGTCGGCTGACAGCCACATCACCATGGGCACTTCGGTTTGTTCCTTTGGCGCGATCGCATACGGCAGCCCATGCAGGTAGAAGCCTTTTTCCCCGAGCGACTCGCCATGGTCCGACACATAGATCATCGCGGCGTCATGTGTGCCTTGCGCCTTGAGCCGCTGAATCGTCTGATCGAGAAAGTGGTCGGTGTACAGCAGCGCATTGTCGTAGCTGTTGACAATTTGCTCCCGAGTGCATTTGCCTAAGTCCTCAGTATCGCAGGTCGGCATAAAGCGGCGGAAGACCTCTGGGTAGCGCCGCGAATATGCAGGGCCATGGTTGCCGAGCTGATGCAGTACGATCACCATGTTCCCTTTTGTCTTGTTGATTTCCTCATCCAGATTATCGAGAAGGATCTCGTCGAGACAGCGCTCGCCGTCGCATAGCGTTGCGTCCCGGCTATTGTCCATCTGTTGCTGCTCCAGCCCGCCGCAGACTCCCTTGCAGCCGGACTGGTTGTCGCGCCAGACCGTCTTGAATCCGCTGCGTTCCAATACATGTAGCAGCGATTCGTGCCGGCGGATTTTATTTTCATCATAGTCCTTGCGACCAAACGGCGAGAACATGCAAGGAACAGATACTTCCGTGTTGGTACCGCAGGAGCTGACATGTGGGAAATTGAGCACGTCTGATTCCGCCAGCTTTGGTGTGGTCTGTCGCGCATAGCCGTTCAACCCCCAGTTGGCTGCACGTGCGGTTTCACCGACGACGACCACGAGCAATGCCGGCTTGCTGCGACCAGCCCAGGAAGGAGCGAATGCCGCATCTGTTCCCACTGGTATTCGCGTCATGCCCGCATCTTTGGCATCGGACGATAGCACACGCACTGACGAGACCAGGTAGTTCTCGGGTGTAATCAGGTAACGTGCCGCCTTCTGGTTGCGCATGGCGGCGGAAAGGTCCTGGAATACGAAGGCGATACCGCCGGATGTGAGGACCGCACTGCAAAACAGGAAGGCGATGCGCGAGAGTATGGCGCGGCGCCTGGATCGTTTGACGAACTCCAGGCGCATTATCAAAAAGCCGGGTAGTACTCCGTAGAACAAGACGTTGGAAAACAGCCCAAATGAAAGCAGCTCATGCGCCTCCTTGACGTCGGTATGCAGGATGTTACGCAGCATGCTGGGATCGAAGAACACCTTGTATTGCTGCATGTAATACCTCACTATCGCAGTGAGGATGCACAGCGAAACAAGTGCAAACTTGGCCGTCCGACGGGTTATTACCAATCCTAACAGTAGGCTATGAATGGCGGTGACGATGGCGAACGTTGCTCCAGCAAACAGCCATGTGCCGACCGCCGACCAGTCCCGCTCACCCAACATGGCTGACCAAAAGGGACCATTGGAAAAGACCGAAAAGAACAGGCTTGCGGCAACAATCAACAGCTCGGTGCTGACGGGTCGGACATTCCATTTTTTTGTCAAATAATCCAGACCGCGATACTTTGTTCCGGCGGGAGTATTGAATGGGGTGACAGGCAGAGGCTTGAACATTGGTCGTCCGTATCTTGACTATAACTGCGCCAAGATAATCGGAAGGATGTTAAGGACGGGTTAAGGTCCCACGCGGAGACAAGTCACGTCGCTCTGCCCGCCATAGCAAGCGCACTGACATGGTGCCTAGAGCGAATTAACAGCCGGAAAAAGGGCAACGCGACTCGAATACTCACCGCAGCTACTCCTCGCGGCGGGTTTCCTCACTGTAGCTACGCCTTGCTCTGACAGTCAATCTCTCTCAGACTCGGTCGGCAGGGGGGAAAGAAAGGAGGAAGCGGCTGCCGCCATGTTCCGGCAGCTCGTAGCGAATATCCCAGCCGATATGTTCGACTACCCGTTTCACGATGGACAAGCCGAGGCCAGTACCATCTGGCGAATCTTTGTTTCCCTGGGCGAACCGCTCGAACAGCCGCGCTTGCACCGGTCCAGGTATGCCAGGACCGTCATCTTCGATGACGAGCTGATTTATTGCAAGACGGACAAGCACCGTCCCCTTCTCGGTATGCTGGCAGGCATTGCGCAGCAGGTTGCCGATGATGATGCTGACCAGTTCAGGCCGTGCCTGTACCCATACCTGTTCCGACCAGTCCACACAGCATTGGACCGGTGTCCCAAGCAATAGGGACTGACATCGATCGGATTCAGCCTGTATCAAGGGATTCAGCATGGTGTACGGGGCATCTAGCAATTCGGGCGAACGCGAAAGCAACAACATGGCGCTGACCCGTCCGGCCGTTTCAGCAGCCACACGCCGTACGCGCTCGGCAACCGCAAGCTGCGCCGGACGGTCCGCAAGTTGCGCCTTGAGCA
Source organism: uncultured Noviherbaspirillum sp. (assembly GCA_965974465.1). Classification (GTDB taxonomy): domain Bacteria; phylum Pseudomonadota; class Gammaproteobacteria; order Burkholderiales; family Burkholderiaceae_D; genus Noviherbaspirillum. The sequence goes on along the minus strand of CBHCMF010000135.1, from coordinate 2,283 downwards.
CTTCCGCCGCGCCCATCATAACCGTCAGTGGCGTACGCAACTCGTGACTGACATCGCCAGTGAACAGGCGTTCACGCATCAGGAACTGCTGCAGTTCGTCGGTGCGTTTGGCAAAGGCACGGGCGAGCACTCCGATCTCGTCATTGGCATGCAGCGAAGGCAGGTCTTCTGGACTGGCATTGCGGCCAACTGCGTCGGCCAGCGCCGACACCGGTGTAACGATATGCCTGGCCGTCGTCAACCCCAGCACGATCGCCAGCAACAGACTAGAAACAAAGCCGGCACCTAGCGCCGAAAAAATGACCAATTCAATATGTTCGAACTCGTCCATGTCTTGGAGGACGGCAAACTTGTTGCCACCTTCCATGCGAATCAGTGCCTGCACTTCGTGCCCGCCGACGATCAGCTCGTGGATACCAGGCGTTGCCTGCTGGAGCTCTTTCGGGATCTGCTCGTTGGCGAAGAAACTGATATCGGATGGCATGTCGACCGCCTCTTTAGCGAGATGATGCCCGATCAGTTTGTCGACTATTTTCTCGAGTCGTGCATCGACTACCCGGGCTTCGATGACTTCCACTGAGATGTAGGAAACCAGCGAAAAAAAACCGGCCAGCAATATCGCCAGTAGCATGAACGCGCGCGTGATGCGCTGTTTCAGTGAGCCAGCGGTCTTCATCCGCGAGCGTCCAGCCGGTATCCGCTGCCGGCCACGGTCACCAGCAGGGGGTTGGAAAACGGCTTGTCCATGGCTTGACGCAACGCATGGATATGCGTACGCAGCGCATCGCTATCGGGTGGATTATCGCCCCAGACCTCGCGCTCCAACGATTCCCGCGCCATCAACCTGGGCGCGTTACGCATGAGCGCTGCCAGTATCTTGTAGCTGGTCGGCGTAAGCGTCAGCGGCTGGCCGGCGCGCGACACCTGCCCGGTGCCGATATCGAGCCGCAGCTCATCAAAGACCAACACATGTTCGACGGTTTCGTTGCGAGAGCGGCGCACCAGTGCTTTCAGTCGGGCGTCGAGTTCGAGCAGTGAATACGGCTTGACCAGGTAGTCGTCCGCACCGACATCGAATCCGGTCAATTTGTCCTGGATGGTGTCGCGCGCGGTCAACATCAAAATAGGAGTGGCAAGCCGATGTTCCTTACGTAGTTTGCGGCACACCTCCAGGCCGTCGATTCCGGGCAGCGATAGATCGAGCACAATCACATCATGCAGTGTACTGACGGCGCAAGATATGCCAGCCGTACCGGTGCGCGCCACGTCGAGCGTATAGCCCAAAGGCTCAAGGAAGCCATACAAGTTGGCAATAATATCCGGGTTGTCTTCGACGATCAGGACATGCATGAGCGTTTCATTGTTAGGCTGAGTCTCGGTGCGTGGATAGTAACAGGTCCATTCCAATATTGCGGTTGGAAAAAGAAAAGTTTAAGGCTGCTTCATCGGTGTAGGAGTCGGTGGGAATAGTAGTTCATATCTAGCTGGCCGCCCGACGCCTACGGTCACCAATGTTTTGCCAGCCATTTATGCCATAAACTACTTGATGCGCTGCTTTTCAAGTTTGCGCGCTAGCGTGCGGCGATGCATACCCAAACGACGCGCTGTCTCGGAAATATTGAAACCGGTTTCCGCCAGTACCTCGTGAATGCGCTCCCATTCGAGTGTCTTGATCGATGTAGAGCGATTGGTCAGCTCGACCTCTCCCGCGCCCGCAACATGGCCGAATGCCGCTTCAATATCGTCAGTGTTGGACGGTTTAGCAAGATACTGGCAAGCCCCTAATTTGATTGCCTCGACGGCCGTATTAATGCTGGCAAATCCCGTCAGGACAACGATCAGCATGGTTGCGTCATGCTGGTGCAGCATTTGTACACAGGTCAAGCCGTTGGCGTTCTCACTCAACTTGAGATCAACAACTGCATGGGTCGGACTATGCTGTTGCAGTAAAACAGCGACCTCCTCGACGTTCGTTGCATGCAACACCTGATAGTTGCGACGCTCAAAGGAACGGCCAAGGGTGCGTGCGAAAGCAGCATCGTCTTCAACAATCAACAGCAGGCGATCAGATTCCATGCTTCTCCTCGTCAAGTGTTATCGATGCCAGAGGCAAGGTAAGCTGGACGACAGCCCCTCCCTCCGCGCGATTGTGCGCCGTTACCGTGCCACCGAGTTTGCGTGCGACATTAACGACAAGGAAAAGCCCTAATCCTCCCCCTGGTCGCCCTTTGCTCGACTGATACGGCTTACCGAATTGTGCCAGCATCGCGGGAGCGAATCCGG
>CBHCMF010000134.1:0-12615 GCA_965974465.1 uncultured Noviherbaspirillum sp. | reverse complement strand
CGCTGGCGAGCCATCACTTGATTACCATGCTAAAGACATTTCTTTCATTTTCGCGATAAGCGCGCTGTTCGTTACTTGCTTAACAGTCGCATCCCTCTTTCCAAGCCCTCGATCGTCATCGGGAGCATCCGGTTGTCCATCAATTGCCGGATCAAGGTGATTGACTGGCGGTATTGCCACAAACCTTCCGGCTCCGGATTGAGCCAGATGAATTGCGAGAAGGTATTGGTGAAGCGCTGCAGCCATGCGGCGCCCGCTTCCTCATTGTTGTACTCCACCGATCCGCCTGGTTGCAGGATTTCATAAGGGCTCATGGTCGCATCGCCGACAAAGATCAGCTTGGTGTCTGGTGTGTATTTACGCAAGATGTCCCAGGTTGGAAAACGCTCTGCATAGCGACGCCTGTTGTTCTTCCATAAATAGTCGTATACGCAATTGTGAAAGTAAAAGAATTCCATGTTCTTGAATTCTGTCTTCGCTGCCGAAAATAATTCCTCGGTGCGCGCGATGTGATCATCCATCGTGCCACCGACATCCAGCAGCATCAGTACCTTAATATTGTTTCTGCGTTCCGGCTGCATCTTGATGTCGAGATAGCCCGCATTGTTGGCCGTCGCGCGGATGGTGTCGTCCAGTGCAAGTTCCTCTTGCGCGCCTTCTCGTGCGAACTTGCGTAGGCGACGCAATGCCACCTTGATATTGCGCGTGCCAAGTTCACGTTCGTCGTCGTAGTCACGATAGGCACGCGTTTCCCACACTTTTACCGCGGAGCGTTTGCCGCCTTCGCCGCCAAGGCGACGGCCCTCCGGATTCTCACCGCCGTTGCCGAAGGGCGATGTGCCGCCAGTGCCAATCCACTTATTTCCCCCTTCGTGGCGCTCTTTCTGCTCGTTCAGCAACGTCTTCAGGCGATCCATCAGCTTATCGTAGCCAAACTTTTCGATCGCTGTTTTTTGCTCTGGTGTCAACTCGCGTGCCATTCGCTTCTGCAACCATTCCAACGGGATTTCCGGATGCTTTTCGAAGAGGGTATCGATGCCTCGAAAGTACTGGGCGAATGCCTTGTCGAACTTGTCGTAATGCGCTTCATCCTTGACCAGTGTTGTGCGTGCCAGGAAATAGAAGTCATCCAGCGAAGGCTGGATCACCTCTTTCTGCATGGCTTCCAGTAGGACCAGGAATTCCTTGATGGAGACCGGAATTCTGGCCTCTTTGAGCGTGAAGAAAAAGTCGATGAGCATCTTCTTAGCGTGTCGTCGTCAATTGTTCGATGTATTCCCGCACATCTTCTGGTGCCGGAAGACGGGTAGCAAGTCTCAGCGATTTGTCCGCGACATGAATACCAAGCGTTCGAACAGATGGATATCCTGTTCATTCTTCAGTAATGCACCATGTAGCGGCGGCACAATCGTTTTCTCATCGTGACTGCGTAATGCCTCTGCGGGAATGTCTTCCGCCAGCAGCAGCTTCAACCAGTCGAGTAGCTCAGACGTAGAAGGTTTCTTTTTCAGGCCAGCGATGTTGCGCACCGCGTAGAAGGTTTGCAATGCCTGTGCCAGCAAATCCTTTTTCAATTGCGGAAAATGGACATTGACAATCTGTTCCATTGTTTCCTTGTCGGGGAATCTGATGTAGTGGAAAAAGCAGCGGCGTAGAAAGGCGTCTGGCAATTCTTTCTCGTTGTTAGAGGTGATAATCACCAGCGGACGGTTCTTCGCTTTCACTGTTTCACGTGTTTCGTACACATGAAATTCCATGCGGTCGAGCTCGCGCAGCAAATCGTTCGGAAATTCGATATCAGCCTTATCAATTTCATCAATCAGCAACACCACTTGTTCGTCAGCGGAGAATGCTTGCCAAAGGACACCTTTCACAATGTAGTTGTGAATATTCTTTACACGTTCGTCACCTAGCTGTGAATCGCGCAAACGCGATACCGCATCGTACTCATACAGACCTTGTTGTGCTTTTGTGGTGGATTTGATATGCCATTGCATCAACGGCATGCCTAGCGCAGCAGCCACCTCTTCCGCCAGCATAGTTTTGCCGGTGCCGGGTTCGCCTTTGATCAGTAAGGGACGTTGCAGTGTCAACGCAGCGTTGACCGCCAGTTTCAAATCGTTTGTTGCAACATAGTTCTGAGAGCCTTCGAATCGCATGTCTGTTCGCATGGTGTCTGATCAGGAAAGAGAAATGACGGCTTAGTATAAGTGAGAAGGTGAAGCCAAGTTTTAGGGCTTGGTTAACACAGCGCAAGCCCTCTCGGAAGTTGCGTGGACTGGCTGTCGGTCTTAATGTAGAATGAAACGACCTTGGTGCGCGTAGGCAACATTTTTATCTTGCTGGCAGCCGTTCGCTAGTGCGCCGAGACCTTATCCGCCAAGGATTCGGATTAACTTCAGCAGCGACGAAAAAGCCGCATCCGTCCGCCGCCTTTTCTCTCATGATGGCTCGGATTCTTTGCGGATGAGTTTTGAAATTCCATATTCATTATTCCGAGCTATCATGAAAAAACTATTTGTGTTTTTTGCGCTTGCGGGCGTCGCAAGTCTCGCTGCTGCTGTGGACGTGACCGGCGATGCCAAAGCGGGGAGCAACAAGGTTGCAATGTGTATCGGTTGCCATGGTATTCCTGGTTACAAGGCGACTTTTCCTGAGGTGTATCAGGTTCCTATGCTCGGTGGTCAATCAGCCAAGTACATTGAAAGCGCGCTGAATGCCTATAAAAAGGGTGAGCGCAAGAATCCCAGCATGCGCGGCATTGCTGCCGGCCTGTCGGACCAGGACATCGCCGATGTCGCTGCCTATTACGCACAGCAGAAATAAGGGGGACGGACGATGAAAAGAATTCTTGCAGGTGCCACTGTGCTGCTTTCGTTTAATGCTCTCGCTGCCGGCAACATCGAAGCTGGCAAGAAAGCTGCGGAGAAGTATGCGTGCTTTTCCTGCCATGGCAAGGACTACAATACCCCGATTGACCCGGTCTACCCGAAGCTCGCTGGGCAGCATCAGGATTATTTGGTAACTGCACTGACCGCCTACAAGCGCGGTGCCGACGGTGCCAACGGCCGTAGCAATGCCATCATGGGGGCGCAGGTGAAGCCGTTGTCACGCCAAGATATCCAGGACATTGCAGCTTATCTACACAGCCTGCCGGGTTCGCTAGTGCTGCGTAAGTAATTCAATCAGTGTGCAGGCGGTCTTCGCCCTCATGTAAAAAGCCACGAGTTCCGTGGCTTTTTACTTTTTAAGTAGGCGTGTCATTGGAAACCTCATCTACTCTGACGCGGCTTAAAGAAACTCAGATCTCGTGCCATCGCTTCGTAAAGTGCCCGTGCTTTGGGATTGCTGGCTGGTGGCAATGCCACCTCCATCACAAGATACAAATCACCTGGCGGTCTGCCGGGAATCCCACGACCTTTGAGACGCAGTTTGCGGCCTGGTTGCGATCCTTCTGGAATACGCACTTCTACCGTGCCATCTGGAACGGCTGCTTGTACGGTCGCGCCTAATGCTGCCTCCCATGGTGCAAGTGGAAGGGTTGCATAGACATCACGCCCTTCGACGCGATAGCGTGGATGTGGTTTGAAATGAACTTCCAGATATAAGTCACCTGGTTGTCCGCCACCCGACCCGGGAATGCCTTGTCCCGCGAGTCGGATCGACTGACCTTCATGTATCCCTTTGGGAATCTGTACGTTTAGCGTCCGTTCGGCCAGCATCACGCGTCCGTGCTCGTCGTTACGTGGCACTCGCAACGTCAAAACGCGCGTTGCCCCATGGTAGGCATCTTCCAGATCTAGCATGACCTTGGCATGATGGTCTTCTCCGCGCGTATGGAAGCGCGCGCCGACATGCCGGTCACCCATGCGGCTGCCAAACAGCTCGGAAAAGAAATCACTGAAATCAGTGCTTCCCATGCCTGAAAATCCTCTGCCGGAAAACTCGAAGCCGGCATCCCAATCCGGTGGCGGGCGGAATTCTTGGCCAGCGTGGTAGTTCCGTCCTACTTGATCGTAGGCAGCCCGTTTCTCTGTGTCGGACAACACAGCGAAGGCTTCGTTGATTTCCTTCATGCGCACTTCGGCATCTGGCTCCTTGGAAACGTCCGGATGATACTTACGTGCGAGGCCGCGAAACGCCTTCTTGATTTCGTCTGCCGTGGCATCGCGGGACACGCCCAGGGTCTGATAGTAGTCCTTGAATTCCAAGCAGAACCTCCTTGAATAGGTACGGATACTTCGCGGAATCCCTCCAGTATTCCTTACCAAAATGGTGTCGTCTCCGCTTTAAATCAAGGCATTGAAATTTCATGAAGGGATGCCTATTTTGGAGGTGCAAGCCAATCGACCGCTGTTTTGGTCGAGCCAACTTCACCCTGAAAGGAGGACGAAATGATGTATAGATCACTGTTTCCTCGCGACGTATTCGCTGAACTGGACCGTCTGCAGAGGGAAATGCAGGAAGCCTTTGAGGCAGGCCCTAGCATTCGAGGCGTGGGGCGGGGCGGCTTTCCGGCCGTGAACGTCGGCGGTACGCCTCAATCGCTGGAATTGTATGCATTTGTCCCAGGGCTGGATCCGTCCAGCATTGAGGTTAACCTGGAGCGAGGTGTGCTGACGATCGCCGGCGAACGTGCTCCTGAACTCTCCACACAGGACGAAAAGACATCTGTCCATATCAATGAGCGTTTTGCCGGCCGATTCCGCCGCGTGATCAGCCTGCCGGAAGACGATGTCAATCCGAGTGGTGTATCTGCAGAGTATCGCGACGGTGTGCTGCACATCAACGTCAAACGACGCGAGACACCGCAGCCGCGCCGCATCGCCATTCAGTAACAAGGAGGAACGATCATGAGCGAAAACACAAATGTAGTGAAGCAACCGAATGAGGCTGCTCGTCCTGAGCCTGCCCTGTTGCCGCCGGTGGACGTGATCGAGGATGCTTCCGGCATCACGCTATTTGCTGATCTGCCGGGGGTACCGAAGGAGAAGCTAAGTCTCCAACTGCAGTCCGACAGCTTAACCATCGAAGGCGAGATAGCGCTGAATACGCCGGAAGGCATGGAGTCTAGTTACGTGGAGGTGCGTTTGCCGCGCTATCGGCGGGTATTCACGCTTTCCAAGGAATTGGACAGTGAGAAAGCCTCGGCAGAGTTCAAGAACGGCGTACTCAAACTGCGCATCCCTAAAGCGGAACATGTGCAGCCACGCAAGATCGATATTAAGGTGGCTTGATTCACAGCGCTTTATCGACCGTGCAGTCAATCGATTTTAATGGAGGTGAGCAATGGCAATGGAAGGGATTAAAGAAGGTTTGTCTTCCTTCTGGGATTCAGTGGCCGAAGGCTGGCAGCACTTGCGGCAGGCGGCGTCCGGCGCGATCACCGGGTTCAAGCCGAGCGCACAGACCAATCTCCCGGCCAAAGGCGAAATTGATGACGCATTCTTCATTCCGTCCACGGGGTGGTCCATGTTGGGCAGCGACTTGTTCGAAGATGATAATCGGCTTGTCGCTCGTCTGGAAGTGCCAGGCATGGACAAGAACGATCTTGATATCGAGGTGCAAGGCGATGCCCTGATCGTCCATGGCGAGAAGCGTTTCGAGCGTGAAGATACCGAAGGGCGTTATCGTGTCTTGCAATGCGCCTATGGTAGTTTTCGCCGTGTCGTGCCGCTGCCTGTCCCGGTTCTGGCCGATAAGGCCCAAGCCAGTTACAAGAATGGTGTATTGCGGATAGAACTGCCCAAGGCCGAAGTGGAAAAGCCACGCAAAATGTCAATCAAGGTCGACTGAGATCGTATTGATGCGCTGATGCGGACGCTGTTTCGGTAAGCTCCGTATCAGCGTCGTTTCACGCATTCAACGTAGGCCGCTCCGTCTGGCGGCAAGCCACTACGTTGCGATTGCCAGAGCATATTGCCTAGACATTCCATCATCTGATGATGCGCATCATGTTCGGAGCCGAGACGCTGCGCTAGCGCGAGGAAGGCAGCACGGATACCTGGCGGCTGATCGATTGAAATCTGCTCCGCGATTGACAGGTGCATGGCTAAATGCAGGAAAGGGTTGCTTTGTCCGCGCTCGACGGAATAGTCGGCGGCAAGCGCAGCTTCCACATCCTTCAACACATCCGCATATTCTGTGTGCTGCACGATCCAGTCGCGCGCAATCGCTTCCAGTGGCGTAAGGACTTCTTTGGCCTGTACTTTTCGGAAAGTTTCGCAGAAAAAACGGCGAACGTCATGCTGGGAGGGATTAAACATCGTATTGAATGGAAGAGGAGGGAGGACCGTATTTTACTGCTCTCGCTATTTCATCATGGTGGCAGATGCGTTTGACGTGTAGCTGTCAATTGCCGAAGTGGGAGACATTGTTTAAACGCCTTTCTCCGGCAGTGGGGTCTTGTCCGGATACTCGCACAGATCGGCAATGATGCAATTCCAGCACTGCGGCTTGCGGGCCACACAGGTATAGCGGCCGTGGAGGATCAGCCAGTGGTGCGCATCATGCCGGAATTCTGCTGGTACTAATTTGAGCAGTTTGCGCTCGACCTCATCGACGTTCTTTCCTGGCGCGATGTTGGTGCGATTGGAGACACGAAAGATATGGGTATCGACTGCAATCGTCGGTTCGCCGAATGCCGTGTTGAGCACCACGTTGGCGGTCTTGCGGCCGACCCCTGGTAATGCTTGCAAGGCCTCGCGCGAGCGCGGTACTTCGCCTCCGTGTTGTTCGAGCAAGATACGGCAGGTTTCAATCACATTCTTTGCTTTGGTGCGGTATAGGCCAATGGTGCGAATGTAGTCTTCCAATCCTTCCACGCCTAGCGCATACATCGTCGCTGGCGTGTTTGCGACGGGATAAAGCTTGCGTGTTGCCTTGTTGACCGATACGTCAGTCGCCTGCGCTGAGAGGATGACCGCAATCAACAGTTCGAACGGCGTTGTATATTCCAGCTCCGTGGTTGGATGCGGATTCGCCTGACGGAAGCGTCGGAAGATTTCGAGGCGTTTTTCAGCGTTCATTGCGGGTCTTTTTGCTCGTCGAGTTTGGCATTGATCTCGTTGATCTGCTTTCGCACGGCGCGCGACACGTCATTGAGATCCGTGGCACCAGGCGGCTGTGCTGCCATTTGCTCTTTCTTCAGGCGGGCGCGTTCCATCGCTGCCTGGATAATGGCCTTCTTACGTTCCTGCGCTGCCTTTTCCTCCGGCGACAAGGCGGATTCTGCCTCTACTGCTTGCAGTTTTGCTGCAGCCTTGGCAGCCAGTCTGGCGTCGTTTTCTTCCTTGTCCCGGCGCAGGCGCAATACATGGGCATGGTGGCGTGCACGGGCGGCGTCGGCCTGTACCTGCGACCATGCCGCCCAGCCGGTCTTGCCGGGTGTTGCTTCGACCATCGTGATGCAATCGACCGGGCAGGGCGCCACGCATAGATCGCAGCCGGTGCAGAGGTCAGGAAGCACCGTGTGCATCTGCTTCGCCGCGCCGACAATCGCGTCAACCGGGCAGGCTTGAATGCAAAGCGTACAGCCGATGCAGAGCGACTCATCGATCACGGCGACCGGACGCACACGTTCCACCCCATTCACTGGATTAAGTGGAATAACTGGTTTGCCGAGCAGTTTCGCCAGCCTTGCGATGCCTTCCTCGCCACCGGGCGGACATTGGTTGTAGTTCGCTGTACCCGCAGCGACGGCTTCTGCATAGGGACGGCAGGCCGGATAGCCGCATTTTGTACATTGCGTCTGCGGCAACAGGTCTTCGACTTGGTCGGCCAACGATTTGGCGGAGGTAGGGGACACGGCAGGTTTGACAATAAAAAACAGAATTATCCGAGTAAACCGGCTGCGCTTCAAATAAAAAAGCCGTCCACCCTTACGGGGAACGGCTTTTCCATGGCATAGGAATGGATATCAGGTGTGGGCCCGGATGAATTCACCGATCTTCGGACAGATGTTCTCGCGCCAGCGGCGGCCCGAGAAAATGCCGTAGTGGCCGCATTTAGGGGCTGTCAGGTGCTGTTTCTTCGACTTCGGGATGCTGGAGCACAGATCATGTGCTGCCTGCGTCTGCCCCGCGCCGGAGATGTCATCGAGTTCGCCTTCGATGGTGAACAGAGCAACATTCTTGATATCCTGCGGACGCACCAGTTTGCCTTCCACTTCCCATGTGCCGGTTGGCAAGCGGAATTCCTGGAACACAGTCTTGATCGTCTCAAGATAGTATTCGGCGGGCATGTCGAGCACGGCATTGTACTCATCGTAGAACTTGCGATGCTCTTCGGCCGACTCGTTGTCACCTTCGCGCAGGTGCATGTAAAAATCCCAGTGGCTCTGTGCATGACGACCTGGGTTCATTGCAATGAAGCCGGCGTGCTGGAGAAAGCCCGGATAGACCTTGCGGCCAAAGCCAGGATAGGTTGGCGGCACGCTGTAAATCACCTTGTTCTCAAACCACGAATAAGGCTTTTTGATAGCAAGGTCATTGACTTGTGTCGGTGACTTGCGCGGATCGATTGGCCCACCCATCATCGTCATGGATTTTGGCAATTTCGGATCATTTTCTGACGCCATCAATGAGATCGCCGCAAGTACGGGGACGGTCGGCTGACAGACGGAAATAACATGCAGATCCGGGCCGAGACGGCGGATGAAATCTTGCACATAGTAAATGTAATCGTGCAGGTGGAACGCGCCTTCCGACAGGGGCACCATGCGGGCATCGGTCCAGTCAGTGATGAAGACATCATGATCGGACAGCAAGGCACGTACGGTGTCGCGTAATAGGGTCGAATGATGGCCTGACAAGGGGGCAACCAGCAGAACGGTAGGCTGTTTGCTCTGCGACAATTGTTTGTCGCTCATGTCTTTCTTAAAATGAATCAAGCGGCAGAACGGTTTCTGCACGGCGATTTCTTCAAATACACCAACCGACTTTCCTTCGACGGTGACGGTTTTGATACCGAATTCAGGCTTTTCATAATCCTTGCCGAGTCGATACATCAATTCATAGCCGGCCGCGATACGTTGCGCGAACGGTGTGTGTGCGAGTGGCGACACGGGATTCGTGAACAGCTTGGCAGAAGCTTCCGCCCATTGAATAAGCGGGTTCAGGAAGGTGCGATTTAGCTCGTGAAATTGGTAAAGCATAGGGGCCTCTTTCAAGTGTTGCCGGTGTCGCTGATTCTGCAGATAAACCTTTGTTGCTGCAATGCATCATATGCAATTTTCTGAATATTTCCGCGAAAAAATATGCTCCCCGCTACACTTTGCGTAGGTAAAGACTTTATGCCGAATAGAAGTGTAGAAATCGCAAACATTTATTCAAGGAAATGATTCAAGCCAAGTTTTTCTTACCAAGCAAACCTTGTATTAATTACATCCAACTGTACCGTCACAATCGTGATGTAGGTGTCACCAAACCGCATCCTTCTCTTTGTTTGTATAGGGAAAATTATTGATTTCCTCAGCCTTATTTATTACCAGCCAAAATGAAATTTCCGAGTGTTGGGCCACATCCATCATTTCCCTATATATGCATTCAGAATGGATACAACAATGTCTTGACCTCATTGTTTTCCATTTTTGACTGTTCAAGCACTACGTGCAAGTTTCCTCTCCTCTGGACGTCCTTGTGTAACAAATAAGCCACGCTTTGCTCATGAATGCGCCTGTTTGTCCTCAGGATTGCAGGAGATTTCCAGATATGAGCGTTCCACATAGAAAACTGAGCACGAATTGTGCCCGCCTTAGTCATCAGTTTCGCTCGGTCAAGACTGTTGGAAATCAGAATAGTGAAAAAAAGCGCTCCGCATCTTTGCAGATACGGAGCGCTTTTTCTTTGTGGCGGGACCGATGTTTAGTCGAATACCGGGCTTTCGACGCCGAGAATTTTGTGCAACTTTGGCGACGTGGTGGTGTATTGCATGTGAATCTTCTTTTCCGGGAAGATGTACGGTGCTGCACCGAAGGCAGCCAGTGCAGCTTCGTGGAACCCGGAGAGAATCAACTTTTTCTTGCCTGGGTAGGTGTTGATATCGCCCACCGCGAAAATGCCTGGCACGTTAGTCTCGAACTTTTCGGTATCGACCTTCAACTGCTTGCGTTCGATATCCAGCCCCCATTCGGCGATCGGGCCAAGTTTCGGCGACAAGCCGAAGAACACCAGCAGATCGTCCAGCGGTAAGCGGCGGGTAACCCCGTCGGTGCCTGTTACCTTAATTTCGGCCAGTCTATCGTCTCGTGCTTCGAAGCCTGTTACTTGGCCAACCACGAATTGCATTTCGTAGTTGTCACACAATTCTTTCATTTTCGCTACCGATGACGGTGCAGCACGGAATTCTTCACGGCGATGCAGCAGAATGATGGATTCGGCTTTGCCGACCAGATTGAGTGCCCAGTCAAGAGCGGAATCGCCGCCTCCGCAGATCACAAGGTTCTTGCCATGGAAGCGGGACGGATCCTTGACGCGGTAGAACAATTGCTTGCCTTCAAATTGCTCGATACCGTCGACCTTGATCGTGCGCGGTTGGAAAGAGCCGACGCCAGCAGCAATAAAAATGGTCTTAGTGATGAAACGGGTGCCGGCAGAGGTTTCGACGTTAAAACGACCGTCTTCACGCTTTTCGACAACCGTCACTTCCTGACCCAGGTGGAAGGTTGGGCCAAACGGCTCGATCTGTTTGAGCAGATTGTCGGTCAGCTCTTGGCCGGTACATATCGGCACAGCGGGAATGTCGTAAATTGGCTTATCCGGATAGAGCTCCACGCATTGGCCACCGACCGCAGCCAGCGAGTCAATCACATGCGCCTTGATTTCGAGAAGGCCAAGCTCGAACACTTGGAACAGACCGACCGGACCTGCGCCAACAATGACAGCATCGGTTTCGATCGGTCCTTGGCCTGTGGCAGGTGCAGTATTCGGGGCGAGGGTGGAGGCGTTTATGCCGGTGGTTTCCATACGACTATTAAGTTCCTGTTTCATTTTCAAAATTCCAAGAAATGCCGAGGCTGCATGTCGACGGCGCTCGGCCTTCAATGGCGGCGGGGATGATCCCTCTTGTTCTTATTGTGTTACTGCATCCTTGTAAATTCGATACGAAAACAATGCGAACATGCAGAGGAGAATTACTTGACCAGCTGTGCCACTTTATCCTTAACGTCTTTCCATTCCTCGGCGTCAGGCAGGGGATCTTTGGTCTTCGTGATCGACGGCCATTTGCGCGCCAGTTCGACATTCAGTTTGATGAATTGTTGCTGGTCGGCTGGTACGTCTTCCTCCGCATAAATCGCATTGACTGGGCATTCGGCTACACAGACGGCGCAGTCGATGCACTCATCGGGGTCGATTGCGAGGAAGTTCGGGCCTTCTCGGAAGCAGTCTACCGGGCATACATCTACGCAGTCGGTGTAACGGCAGCGGATGCAGGATTCGGTCACAACGTGGGTCATAACAGTCCTATCTGAAAGTTATTCTGAAACTGAGCTGATTGGGATCGGGATGGCGTGAAAGGCAGTGTGGCCGCAACCTAGACAGACAGGCACCCCTTGCAAAGCCTTGTATTCTAAGACAATCAGGTATTTCTAACAAACCAAAGAGTTAGATAGATTATGAATAAGCAAATGCGGTGAATTTGGGTTCTGTGCTGCCGAAAATTCTTACTTTTGTAACTTTATGGCAATTCACTGCATTTTGTTGCTTCAATGGTAATTATCTAGGCGACATGCAACCGTTGAATAAAAGTTCACTATGTTGATAGTCAAAGCGTGGTGCCGAAGCACGCTAAAATGGCCGCCGTCAAAATAAGGGAGCGCATATTGAAAGCGAAGATTTTCGTCTGCTTGGGCAGTTTTGTTCCTGCCGTCTGTTCTGCTGCTGATATCGACGGCAGCCTTATGTCGGCGTGGTGGGCCATCCCATTCGCAGGTCTGTTGTTGTCAATAGCGCTCGGTCCACTGTTGACGCCGTTGTTCTGGCATCACCATTTCGGTAAGGTGTCTCTCGTTTGGGCACTGGCCTTTCTGATTCCTTGCGCCCTAGTATTTGGTTCTGGCACGGCAGTCAGCGGCGCTGTTCACGCATTTGCGGCGGAGTACATCCCCTTCATCATTCTGCTCACCTCGCTGTTCGTCGTTGCAGGTGGTATCTGCGTGCGCGGCAATTTGCATGGCACGCCTGCGTTGAATACCGGGCTGCTTACTTTAGGGACGCTACTTGCTAGTGTCATGGGAACCACTGGGGCATCGATGTTGTTGATTCGTCCGCTGATCCGCGCCAATGACAATCGCAAACACGCAACGCATATTGTCGTGTTTTTTATTTTTCTGGTGGCGAATGCTGGCGGTTCGCTGACGCCCTTGGGCGACCCACCATTATTTCTCGGCTTCTTGAAAGGTATCGACTTTTTCTGGACGATGAGGAACATCTTCCCTGAAACCTTGTTCCTGTGCGCGGCACTGCTTGCGATTTTCTACCTACTCGACCGCCACTACTACCATAACAGGGAAGAGGAATTTCCTTCTACTCAGGACCCGACACCTGACTCGACAATTCGTTTTGAGGGAAAAGCCAATTTCATCCTATTGGCTGTGATTATCGGTCTGGTACTGCT
>CBHCMF010000133.1:0-12642 GCA_965974465.1 uncultured Noviherbaspirillum sp. | reverse complement strand
GTCATCCAGCATGTCCTTATCATGGCCCAGCAACGACGGATCAATCGATACGCGCTTCACATCGTTCTTACAGGTCATGACAACCTTCACCATGCCGGCGCCGGATTGCCCTTCTACTTCAATTGACGCAAGTTGCTCTTGCATCTTCTTCATATTGTCCTGCATCTGTTGGGCTTGTTTCATCAGCCCTGCCAATTGGCCTTTCATCATGGTCACACTCCTTCATTAAACGGGTTTGATCGACCCTGGCACGATAGTCGCGCCAAATTCGCGCATCACTGCCTGCACGAAAGGATCGCGTTGGAAATCTTCTTCCGCTTGACGTTGACGCGCCTCACGGTCCGCCATCGCCTTGGCGCTGGCGGTTTGTTCGACTGCCCCAAGTTCGGTCGTCACGCGAACGTTCTTACCAAAATGTTCAGACAGTGCAGCCGCAAGTTTGTCAACAGAACCCGCAGACCGCAGCGTATCGAGAGGAATCCGCAAATGGATCAGCACACCATCGCCATTGTCTTCACATTGCAGCAATTCACTCTGCATCGCCAATTGCTGTACGACACCGCGTAACGGTAAAACTGCTGCCAGCGCCGGCCAGTCACCATCCCAGTTTAGTGACTGGATAGGTTGCGGTGGAAGAGGTTTCGCTTTGACAATCGGTGGTGCGGCGACTGGTGGAGCCACTTCTTCGATGACGGCCGTATCGCCTTGCGCTACTGCGGCTGGATCCGATTCAGTTTTTTTTTGAGCCACTGCCGGCGCAGAATCGAAGTCAATCCACTCTGGCGCCGGTGGCGGATTCTCTTCCCAAGGCGGTACCGATACAGAGACGGGGGCAACCTTTGCCGGAGCAGGAGGAGGTGCGGATACCGGAGGTGTCGACTGAGGTTTTCCGCCATTGCGCGCGGCTTCGAGCGCAGCGCGTGCGGGACTCATACCAGCAGGTGGGCGCATGGCAGGTCCGCTTGCCATGGCCGCCTGCGGTGAGGCTGGTGGTCTTGCTACCGGCGCAGAAGCCGCAGCTGGAACCGCCGCTACAGATGTCCGCGCAACCGGCTTTGCTTCGGCCCCACCAATACCCGGTCGGAAAGCCAACATGCGTAGCAGGGTCATAGAGAATCCCGCATATTCGTCTGGCGCCAAGCTTAATTCATTCCGACCATGCACTGCGATCTGGTAAAACAACTGCACCTCTTCCGTATCGAACAAACCTGCGAGGCGAAGGATGTCTTCACGCTCCGGCAAGTCGTCTGGCAATGCTGCGGGCACCGTTTGGGCCAGAGCAATACGATGCAACAATGTTCCGAGATCTTGCAATGCGGCGCTGTAGGAAAGGCTGCGTACCGCCATCTCGTCCGCTACCGCGAGCAGACCGCCCCCATCTTTTGCCGCCAGCGCATCCAATACCCGGATCAAGTATGACTGGTCAAGCGCGCCCAACATACCTTGTACCGCTTCGAGCGTGACTTTGCCAGCAGCATAGGCAATCGCTTGGTCCGTCAGCGACAAAGCGTCACGCATAGAGCCGTGAGCACCTTGCGCCAGCAGACGTAAAGCGGGTGCATCAAAAGCGATTTCTTCTTGTCCAAGAATATTTTCGAGGTGGCCGACGATATGGCCTGGCGGCATCTGCTTCAGATTGAACTGCAGGCAACGCGACAGCACGGTCACGGGAATTTTTTGCGGATCGGTGGTTGCGAGGATAAATTTCACATGCTCAGGCGGTTCCTCCAGCGTCTTCAGCATGGCGTTGAACGCGTGGTTGGTCAGCATGTGAACTTCGTCAATCATGTAGACCTTGAACCGGGCATTGGACGGCGCATAGATCGCCTGTTCCAGCAATTGCGCCATTTCATCGACACCGCGATTGGAAGCGGCATCCATTTCAATGTAATCGACAAAGCGGCCCGCATCGATCGCCGTGCATGCCTCACACACACCGCAGGGTTTGGCTGTAATGCCGGTTTCGCAATTCAACGACTTCGACAGGATGCGGGACAACGTCGTCTTGCCCACGCCCCGCGTACCGGTGAACAGATAAGCATGATGCAGCCGCTTCTGCTCCAGTGCATGCGTGAGCGCCCGCACGACGTGCTCCTGCCCGACAAGCGTCTCAAAGCTCTTTGGGCGATACTTACGGGCGAGTACTTGATAAGACATGGTTGCACTGGCAGTTGGGTAGTAGGTCGCATTTTACCTGACCTGATGCAAGTTATAGACTTGAGTTCGTTCAAGGCTCTGTTCAGGGCTTTGCGCCCTCCGTGGGAAAAGGATATCCAGCATGCAATGGCCGACACATGAAGTCACTAACCAGGTGCCCGCGCTACAGGACTACAACATGTTCACGACCGATATTGCACTGTGCGAGGGGGTGCGGCGGGAGCAAGCAGCATGGCATGAAGAAAACCTGACCCGCTTGGGCGCCGAGCTGGGCAGCGAAGACGTATTGCGCCTGGGCGAATTGGCCAACCGTCATCTACCTGAACTCAGCACGCATGATCGCTTCGGCAACCGTATCGACTTCGTGGAATTTCATGACAGCTGGCATCGACTGCTGTCATTGCTGCGTCGTGAAAGATTGCATGCCCTCCCCTGGATGCATTCACAAAGCGGCATCCACGTGGCACGTGCCGCCGGCTATTTTATGCATGCGCAAGTAGAAGCCGGCTCGCTCTGCCCAACCACGATGACCTTCGCATCGATTCCCGTCCTGCAAAATGAGCCACAGCTGTTCGCACGACTGCAAGGAAAACTATTTTCCGATGAACACGATTCGCGCGATCTACCCATTGAACAGAAGCGCTCCCTCTTGGTCGGCATGGGCATGACGGAAAAGCAAGGAGGCTCCGACGTCCGCACCAACGCCACCATCGCCCGCCCTCTAAACGGAAAAGGACGTGGAGCGGAATACCAGTTGACTGGTCACAAATGGTTCTTCTCAGCACCGATGTGCGATGCCCATCTCGTGCTGGCACGCACGGATGCTGGCCTGAGTTGCTTCTTCGTGCCGCGCTGGCGCCCAGACGGCAGAAAAAACGCAATTCTAGTACAACGCCTGAAAGATAAATTAGGCAATCGTTCCAACTCAAGCAGTGAAGTAGAGTTCCAGGACGCCTACGGCATCATGGTTGGCGAGGAAGGCCGTGGAATTCCGACCATCATCGAAATGGCAAATTACACCAGGCTCGACTGCGTGATCGGCAGTGCCGGCCTGATGCGGCATGCCTTCGTGCAGGCAGCCCACCATGCCCGACACCGGATCGCCTTTGGCCGCCTGTTGGCCGAGCAACCGCTAATGCGCAACGTCCTGTCCGATTTAGCCCTAGAGAGCGAGGCCGCAACCCTGTTGATGCTGCGATTGGCGCGCGCCTTCGAATCGCTGCAGGACCCAGTAGAGCGCGCATGGCGCCGCATCGTCACGCCGGCAGCCAAATTTTGGATCTGCAAGCGCACCTTGGAATTCACCGGCGAATGCATGGAAATCTGGGGTGGTAATGGTTATGTGGAGACCGGCGTGATGGCGCGACTGTATCGCGAAGCGCCAGTCAATTCAATTTGGGAAGGTTCAGGCAATGTCATGTGCCTTGATGTGCTGCGTGCCATCGAGCGTGAGCCAGAAAGCTTCCGGCTTCTGCTTGATCGCCTGAGCGCCATTGCGGCAAATCACACTGAACTATATCGGTTGATCAGCACGCTACACCATGATCTCGCAACACCGCCCGAACAAAGAGAAATGTTGGCGCGTCGTTTCGTACAGAAATTGACCCTTGCCGCACAAGGATGCCTCATGTTGGAACATGCGCCAGCTTCTATTGCCGATGCCTATATCCTCAGCAGAATCGATGCGGAATGCGGCCGCATCTATGGAACGCTAGCAGCAACAGCCTTGCAGCAGAACATTCTAGACCGCGCTTGGCCGAGCTAAACAACATGAGGGGAGAGAAAGAGGCGAGCCTTGTCTGCGGCACTTACGGGAAATGGCTGTGGCTGCTTCGTTCCCGACCTGACCAGGTTGACCATGCCGCAATGCGCAGGGGCCCGCCGAGCGTGATTCTACCAGCAAAGCGCCAAACGTGCCTCGGCAATTTCGCACTTCCTGTGCAGCAACGCAAAATCTAGCACGATGCAGAGAATCAAAGCCCAAGTTCTTGCCAAATCTGATCGACTTTTTCCTTTACCTCATTTGTCATCGTAATAGTTCTCCCCCATTCGCGATTGGTCTCTCCCGGCCATTTGTTAGTGGCATCGATCCCCATCTTGCTACCCAGCCCACTTACCGGCGAGGCAAAGTCCAGATAATCAATCGGCGTGTTATCCACCAACGTCGTGTCTCGTATCGGATCCACCCTCGTTGTGATCGCCCAAATCACCTCTTTCCAATCGCGCGCATTCACATCCTCATCCACTACGACAATGAACTTGGTATACATAAACTGTCGCAGGAAACTCCACACGCCAAACATTACTCGCTTTGCATGACCAGGGTAGGACTTCTTCATCTGCACTACCGCCATGCGATAACTACAGCCCTCCGGCGGCAAGTAGAAATCGGTAATTTCAGAGAACTGTTTTTGTAGCAAAGGAATAAATACTTCGTTCAACGCCACCCCAAGCACTGCCGGTTCATCAGGTGGCTTGCCGGTATACGTAGAGTGATAGATTGGGTCACGCCGCATGGTGATGCGATCGATGGTAAATACCGGAAACCAGTCCTGCTCATTGTAATAACCGGTATGGTCGCCATACGGCCCCTCAAGGGCATGCTCATAACCGGTAGGATGCGACTCATCTGGATAGATATGCCCCTCCAACACAATCTCGGCAGAGGCGGGCACTCGCAGTTCGCTGCCAATCGCCTTGACTAGATTGGTACGACTGCCACGAAGCAGCCCGGCAAACTGGTATTCGGACAGACTATCCGGAACCGGCGTCACTGCGCCAAGAATGGTGGCCGGATCAGCGCCGAGGGCGACGGCAATCGGATAGGGTTTGCCACGATTGACGATGCTATGCTCACGAAAATCCAACGCACCGCCACGGTGTGCCAGCCAGCGCATGATGACCTTGTTGCGACTAATCACCTGCTGACGATAGATCCCAAGATTCTGCCGCTTCTTGTGCGGCCCCTTAGTAATCACCAGCCCCCACGTAATCAGCGGCGCAACATCACCAGGCCAGCAATGCTGGATCGGCAGCTTACCCAGATCTACGTCCTTGCTTTCCCAAACTATGTCTTGGCAAGGTGCGGAGCGATGCTCCTTGGGAGCCATATCCCACAATGACTTCACCATCGCGCCAAGCCCCCACACATCCTTCAGTCCTTTCGGCGGCTCAGGCTCTTTCAGCGTCGCAAGAACATGCCCGATCTTGCGCAATTCACTGATGTCATCCGCGCCCATGCCCAACGCAACCCGGCGCGGTGTTCCAAACAGATTGCCGAGTACCGGCATCGAGTGCCCCGTCGGCTTATCAAAGAGCAGCGCTGGACCACCGGCGCGCAGTGTCCGGTCACACACTTCCGTCATCTCAAGGTAAGGAGAAACGGGAACTGAAATGCGCTTTAGTTCGTCCAATTTTTGCAATTGGGAAATAAAGTCCCGCAAATCGGAATATTTCATAATTTTTCACAAGGATGGAGACTTGCGTCTGTTTTTATATTGAAATCGCAAATATTTGATTTTATTAGATTTTCTTCAGAAACACGAAGAGCATAAGATCTAAAAGTAATAAAAATCAAATTTGATAGTGTTGACTAGGTATAAAGAGCCCCCTAAAATTCGCCCAACTTGACGAGGACGCGTGCCAACAACGAAGGCGACGTAGCAGAAATCCTCTTCATTCACGGGATCGGGGTCCCACATGACATTTTAAGGAGTGTTTTCAAAAGGCGTCTGCCTTCTCCCCCGAAAAAGTTGTTTGCTGCTAAGTCGGAGCCCATTACACATCCATCAGCCCGAAGCAAACAATTCCGGCGTCTGCTGTCTGCGTTACGCGCAGAGACAGACGATGTAACTGATTCACGGCAGCTTCAAGAAGCGACAAAGCTATGGTGTCGCTTCTTCGTGTGCCGCGATGATTCAGGAGGTTCAATGTTAAATCGATTCATACGGGGAATGCTCTACTTCACCCGACATAAAGCCAGCCAATCGGCGGCATGGGCTATTGTTGCCCGTGACACCCTCAGCGGCTTCCTCACGACGGCACATCATACACTGATGGTCCTGGGCGTTATTGCCATTGCTGCTTTGGGCACTATGTTTGTCAAGCCAGAAATAAGCGACTATCTGAAAGCCCTTTCTCCGTTTGCCGAAATGCAAACAGATGAGAATACAGCCCCCGCTCTTGCCGAACTGATGGACATGCCGACACACGCTTTCGACCAAGAGAGCGCGTCAATCAAAGTGAAGACGGCACTGCATGCCGCAGAAGGCAACACTACGGAAGACGTGCGTCAGCAACAATGGGTCACCTCCTGGCTTGCCAAGCGCTATCGCGTCGCCACCGATGCGACCAATATGCTGGTTTCCGCTGCCTATATGACAGCCAAGGAGATCAAGCTAGACCCTTTGCTCATCCTTTCGGTAATGGCCATCGAGTCCGGTTTTAATCCCTTCGCCGAAAGTCCGGTTGGCGCCCAGGGTTTGATGCAAGTCATGTCCAAAGTGCATCGGGAGAAGTTCGAGGACCTCGGTGGGGTCAAGGCGGCACTGAATCCACTTGCCAACATCAGGGTTGGCTCGCTCATTCTGAAAGATTATGTCAAGCGTGGCGGTTCGGTTGAAGCTGGCCTGAAGCTGTATGTCGGTGCAGGCGCATTCGAGACAGACTCTGGCTATGGCGCCAAAGTATTGGCTGAGTACCGTCGCCTCAAAGAGGTAGCGATGGGTAAAAAAGTACCACTCTACTCGACATCGGCCAATTCAACTCCGCAAAAATCGAAATCGGAGCCAAAGTCGGATGTTGAGACCAGAGAAACCGAATCCGTGGACTCCGCAGACCAACCCTTGGTTCAAGCAGACTATCCTGCATCGTTGTAGGCCGAAAAATCGTCATAACAGCCATAACAAAAAAGGAGCTTTGAAGCTCCTTTTTTATTGATTCAATATATTTTCAACGCCTACGTAGAAAAAATCCTCAAGGCGACGCACAGCCTCTCGTAGATTCTCCAGCGACGTTGCATAAGACAACCGAATGTACTGGCGTGCCGTATAGGGACCGAAATCCAGCCCCGGCACGAGTACCACGCCTGCCTGATTCAGCATATCGATGGTCAGCTTATCTGCGTCGTCCGTCAAAGCCGAACAATCCGCATAGACGTAGAACGCTCCATCCGGCATGACCGGCACCTTGAATCCGAGTTCTTGCAAGGCAGGCACAATGTAGTCGCGCCGACGCCGAAATTCAGCCTTGCGCTGCTCGTAGATCGCAATGGATTCCGGCGTAAAGCAGGCAACGCCTGCATGCTGGGCAACACTGGAGGCACAGATAAACAGGTTCTGTGCCAGCTTCTCGATGTGCGGCACCATGCATTCCGGCACGACTAACCAGCCCAGACGCCAGCCAGTCATGTTGAAGTACTTCGAGAAACTGTTGATGACAACGACATCTTCACCGAGTGACAAGGCGGAAAATGGCACATCATCATAAGTCAGCCCTTGATAGATTTCATCAACGATGGTGAATCCGCCTTTTTCACGCACTACGGAGACAATCTTTGCAAGTTCATTGCGCGGAATAGAGGTGCCGGTCGGATTTGACGGTGACGCGAGCAACACGCCGCGCGTGCGGGCCGTCCACTGTTCACGCACCACAGCTTCAGAAAGTTGAAAACGTTGCTCAGGACCACAGGGAATCATTTTCGCCTCCCCCTCAAATGCAGCGACAAAATGCCGGTTGCAGGGATATGAAGGATCGGGCATGAGGACCTCAGCACCCTTTTCCACCAAGGCGGCGCAGGCGAGCAACAGAGCCCCTGATGCGCCGGCTGTCACGATGATGCGTGACGGCGCAATCTGAAGCCCGTATACGCGTTGATAATGGGCCGAGATTGCTTCACGCAGCGCCGGAATGCCAGTAGCAGAGGTGTATTGGAGCTTGCCGTCAGACATTGCCCGAGCGGCCGCATCAAGTACTGGAGGCGCGGCGGTAAAGTCGGGCTCACCAATGCCCATGTGAATGATGGAGCGGCCTTGCCTCTCCAACTCTGCCGCCATCTTCGCCAGTTCCATGACATGGAAAGGCGCAATATGAGAAAGGCGGGAAGCGAGAAAAGGATTCATTGGAATGAAAGACCGCACGTTTGGCGAACGCGTAAAACAAATAGTGTCAGGGTGTTTCTTCAGGGCTTAACGCTTCTTCGCATCGTCTACTTCGACATCGCGCGTCGTTGCCGCGAATTTGTCGAGTACACCGTTCACATACTTATGTCCGTCAATACCGCCGAAAGACTTGGTCAATTCAACCGCCTCATTGATCACGACCTTGTAAGGAATTTCAATGTGATTGCTGAGTTCATAGGCACCAATCAGAAGCACCGCGTGCTCAACCGGCGATAGCTGCTCGATCGGACGATCAATCAATGGCGCAAGTCCGCTACGCAAGCTCTGCGCCTGCCTGATCGTACCGTGCAACAGTGCGTCGAAATGCGCGGCATCAGCCTTATCGAAGCCATGGGCTTCGCGGATATGCGCATCAATCGCACCGGCATCTTCGTTATTCAACAACCATTGATATAAACCCTGCAGCGCGAATTCGCGTGCACGATGGCGTGGTGTACGATTTTTGTTGGGATTCGCATGGGCAGTTTTTTGGTTCATCACTTACTCTTCCTCGGTTTCCTCGGTTGCTTGGGCGAGCTCTTCCAGCGCCATTGCAAGATTCGTCATCTCGATCACGACCCGCGCCGCGTCGGCGCCCTTCTCTGCCATGCGGGCTTCTGCCTGCTCGTCAGTATCAGTTGTCAATACAGCATTAGCGATTGGAATCCCGAAATCTAATCCAACCCGGGTAATGCCAGCCCCCGATTCATTGGCCACCAGCTCGAAATGATAAGTTTCGCCGCGTATGACTGCACCAATCGCAACCAATGCGTCAAATTGTTGGGTTTCGGCCATTTTCTGCAGTGCCAATGGAATTTCTAATGCACCGGGAACAGTGACATGTAGCACGTCTTCGTCGGCAACACCGAGATGTTTCAATTCCGCCAGACAAGCAGACAGCAGGCCGTGACAGACGTCTTCATTGAAACGTGCCTGCACGATGCCGATGCGCAAGCCTTCCCCCTTCAAATTAGTCTCGTATGTTCCTACGGTCATGGTGTTTCCTTCATGCGCAGTCGCGCTCTTTGAGATATTGGAGGCCGCACGCTTTACGGTAATGCATGTCGCGCACGATGCCTTGTTATGCGAGAAATCAGGGGCGGTCTGCCTTATCGCGGCAGACCGCAATCAATTTTCGGGTTTAGCCTGATAACCGACGACTTCGAGGTCGAAACCGGTCATTGACGGCATTTTCCTGGGGCTAGCCAACAATTTCATCTTGCCCACACCAAGATCCTTCAGAATCTGTGCACCAATGCCATAGGTGCGCAAGTCCATTCGAGAACTGCGGGGTTGCGGCTTCTGCGTTGACGTGTCCAATGCCTCGAACTGCGCAAACATCTGGTCAGCTGACTCTTCACAGTTCAGCAGGACCATCACGCCACGTTCAGCAGCCTTAATTGCAGCCATGGCCGATGCCATGTTCCAAGAGTGGGTCGTAGCCTGCGTTTCCAGTAAATCGAGAATCGATACCGGTTGATGCACGCGCACCAGGGTTTCCATTTCCGCTTGAATGTCGCCATGTACTAACGCCAAATGAGCACCGCCACTCGGCTTGTCACGGTAGGCGATGGCGCTGAATACGCCATGCACGGTATGCATGGTGCGCTCGGCAATACGCTCGACAATGCTTTCGTTCTGGCTACGATAGTGAATCAGGTCAGCGATGGTCCCAATCTTGAGCCCATGCTCTTTCGCAAATTCAATCAAGTCAGGCAGCCGAGCCATGGTGCCGTCGTCCTTCATGATCTCGCAAATCACTGCTGCCGGCGTAAGGCCTGCCAATTCAGCAAAATCGCAGCCCGCTTCCGTATGGCCCGCGCGCATCAACACGCCGCCCTTTTGTGCCTTGAGGGGAAAGATATGGCCTGGCTGAACAATATCAGAAGGCTGCGCATTCTTTGCCACCGCGACTTGAATGGTCCGGGCCCGATCCGCCGCCGAAATGCCTGTGGTCACCCCTTCGGCAGCCTCGATCGATACAGTGAAGTTGGTGCCATACGAGGTGCCGTTGCGACTCGTCATCATTGGCAAATTCAACTGATTGCACCGTTCTTCGGTCAACGTCAAACAGATTAGGCCACGGCCGAATTTGGCCATGAAATTAATTGCTTCCGGCGTGACGAATTCAGCGGCGAGCACAAGGTCGCCCTCATTTTCGCGGTCTTCTTCGTCCACCAGAATGACCATGCGGCCGGCACGCAGTTCGGCAATGATTTCGTGAGTTGTTGAAACAGCCATGACTTGAATCCTATGTAGTCCGCTATTTTAAAGGATTTAGGCAATACCGGACTTCATATGCAAAATGATGGCCACCATCCCCCCACAACAATCTTGCCAAAGTATAAATATAAAACCCAATACATCTCCACCAGTCGGAAAAGAGATCAGGTCTGTAAGCGCAACATTCGCTCCACATAACGGGCAATCAAGTCAATTTCGAGATTAACTTGCGTGCCTGCCTTCAGATGCTTGAGCGTGGTGACTTCAACGGTATGAGGAATCAGATTGATCGAAAATTCGCACCCCGTGTCGGAATCGACAACCCGGTTAACCGTCAGCGAAACACCGTTGACGACGATCGAGCCTTTGTAGGCAAGGTACTTCGCTAGTTCCTTCGGCGCTTCGACGACAAGCTCCATGGACTCGCCGATCGGTTCGAACTTGCGTACCACGCCTAAACCGTCGACGTGGCCTGACACCAAGTGCCCGCCCAATCGATCGGCCAATGTCAACGCTTTTTCCAAGTTGACCTCGCCGAGTGTCTCGAGCCCCGTCGTACGGTTCAGGCTCTCACGTGACACATCGACTGTGAAGCCGTTCTCTGTCTTGCTCACGACAGTCATGCAGGCGCCATTTAACGCAATCGAATCGCCGAGCCCGACATCGGCCATCGACAAACCACCAG
The DNA here is from genome assembly GCA_965974465.1 of uncultured Noviherbaspirillum sp. Taxonomy (GTDB): domain Bacteria; phylum Pseudomonadota; class Gammaproteobacteria; order Burkholderiales; family Burkholderiaceae_D; genus Noviherbaspirillum. The sequence continues at coordinate 1,419 of CBHCMF010000133.1, read as the reverse complement.
CATCTACGGTTAATTGAACGCCTGCATCGGGCTGGTTACCTAAAGGTGTAATGGAAGTGATCTTGCCAACTGCGGCGACGATTCCGGTAAACATAGGTCAATCCGATCAAACAAAACGAGCAAGGATACGCAAATCCGGGCCGATTTGCTTCACCTCATGGAAGAACAGTGCTGCTCGGCTGTCCAAATTTTCTAAAGCAGGCAGGTCGAACAGCCCTTGCGCATCGCCCAGAAGGCTGGGAGCAACATACAGCAGTAATTCATCGACACATCCCTCTCGAATCAATGAACCGTTGAGCTTGAAACCTGCTTCCACATGCAGCTCGTTGATTTGTCGCTTACCTAATTCAAGCATTAGCGCCGGCAAATCGACTTTGCCCTCCTTGTTTGGCAACAAAAGAAGTTCAGCGCCGCGTTCACGCAGTAACGCTTCTTTCGCGGGATCAGATACTGCCGTGGCGATCAAGGTTCCTCCGCCAACGAGGATGCGCGCATTCGGATTAATTTGTAGTCGGCTATCGACCACAATACGGCGCGGTTGGCGCGGTGTATCGATCGCCCGCACATTCAGTTGTGGATCATCTTCGAGCACCGTCCCAATGCCGGTTAAGGTAGCGCATGCGCGCGCGCGCCACCAATGACCGTCATGGCGAGCAGCTTCCGACGTAATCCATTGGCTGACGCCATTGTGCAGCGCAGTCTTTCCATCAAGACTAGCCGCAGCTTTCATCCGCACCCACGGCTTGCCACGTCGCATGCGCGACAGGAATCCGATGTTCATTTCCTCGGCTTCCTTCTCGAGCACGCCACACATCACCTCGATGCCCGCCGCTTTCAACTTCGCTAGTCCTTGTCCGGCAACGAGCGGATTAGGATCGGCCACGGCAGCGACCATGCGAGCAATGCCAGCGCGTATTAGCGCATCTGCGCAAGGCGGCGTGCGTCCGAAATGACTGCATGGCTCGAGAGTCACATAAGCGGTCGCGCCGCGCACATCGGCGCCGCGCTGCACTGCATCGTTCAGCGCCTGCACCTCGGCATGTGCCTGACCAGGAGGCTGCGTATAGCCCTCACCGATTACGCGGTTATCCTTGACGATCACGCAACCAACTCTTGGGTTGGGCGTTGTCGTCAACATTCCTTTCGATGCCCACTGTAGAGCAAGCGCCATGCCTTGCGAATCGCTGTGAATTTCCACAAAGTTCTCTAATGTTGATAGGGGAAGCGAACACGCTCATCCGGGCGCGTCGCAAGGCCCTATTTTACCGCTACGGCGCTCGGGCTTTAGCAAGTCGTTTTTTCAATCTCCGGATTACACACCCGAGGACGACCCAACATGTTGAGAATGATTTTTCTGCTCTGCTTATCAAGCTTGAACAGGAAAGAGCCGAATTGCGGTGTTTCGCTACTCAGATTGGT
>CBHCMF010000132.1:0-12675 GCA_965974465.1 uncultured Noviherbaspirillum sp. | reverse complement strand
TTGGACTGATAGGCCGCAGCCAGGCGCTGCAGGCGTTCGGTGAAGGGCAGGTAGATTTCGTCACGTTCGAGGAGGCGCGCCGCCCAGGCACGGATGTTATCCATGTTGCCGAAACGGGCCAGCTCATGCAAGACCTCCAGCTCGTCGCGCGGCGGCAGCACCATGGGGGGATCGACCGCTGCAGCGGCCTCCTCCGCATAGATCCAGGCGAGCCCAAGGAGCGTTCCGATCTGCTGCAACAGCGTCTCCTGTTCGACGGGCTTTGGCAGAAACACATCGGCCCCGATCGCCCGGGAGGTGACCTGCATCTTGTGTTCGGTGCTGGCGGAAAGCATGATGATCGGCAGCTGCGCAAGCTCAGGTAGCGCGCGGATGCGGCGGATCGCCTCCACGCCGTCCATCACCGGCATCACCAGGTCCATCAGGACCAAGTCGGGACGCGCCGCCTGTGCGCACTCAAGCGCCTGCGCGCCGTTCTCCGCCTCGGCGATGTCGAAGCCCAGGCCGCCTAGCAGATCCGCGAGCAGTGCCCGGTTGCTCGCCACGTCGTCAACGATCAGCACGGTGCGGCGCCGCCCCGTGTAGCCGACGACGGGCGGCAACATGGGGCGGACGGAGGCCTCGGCCTCGACGGCCGGCAGGGTGAGATCGAACCAGAAGCGGCTGCCCCGGCCGGGGGCGCTGTCCACCTGGATCTCGCTGCCCATCAGACGTACCAGCTGGCGGCTGATCGAGAGCCCAAGGCCAGTGCCGGTGACGCGGCGGTCCATGGCGCCGACCTGCTCGAAGGGCTGGAAGATGGTCTCGAGTTCCTCGGTGGCGATGCCCACGCCGCTGTCGCTCACCTCGAAGCGCAGCGTCACGGTCGCGGCTTCGCGGACGAGGCATTCCACCCGCAGACTCACCTCACCGCAATCAGTGAACTTCACTGCGTTGCCCAGCAGGTTGAGTAGCACCTGGCGCAGGCGTTTCTCGTCTGCCTTAACCGAGTTCGGCAGGTCCGGCGCTGCCGCGAGGGTGAAGAACAGGTTCTTTTCCTCGGCGCGCACCCGCACAATATCGGCCACCACGCTCAGAAAAAGCGGGAGATTCAGCAGTTCGGGCCACAGTTCGAACTTGCCGGCTTCAATCTTGGCGAGGTCGAGGAGATCGGTGATGAGGGTGAGCAGGTGCCGGCCGCTTTGCTCGATGGTGTCGAGGCCACCGGCCTGGCGTTCGCTTAAGGCGGGCTCGCGCTTGAGAAGCTGAGCGTAGCCGAGGATGGCGTTCAGGGGGGTGCGCAGCTCATGGCTCATGTTGGCCAGAAAGGCGCTCTTCGCCCGGTTGGCGGCCTCCGCCGCCAACCGGGCCTGGCGCTCGGCCTCGGCCCGCTTGCGCTCGGTCAGATCGAGGACGAAACCGACGCCCTGGTCCTGCGCGTCGGGGAAGATGGCGACGCCGATCAGGATCGGCACCCGGCTGCCATCCTTGCGGAAGTATTCCTTCTCGAAGGGGGGTAAACGTCCTGTTTTCTTCAGTTCCGGCAACCATATCTGCTCGTCCCGATCAAGCCATTCCGGTGGCGTGAGGTCGGTCCAATTGAGGTGCCCCGAAGCGACATCGTCATGCTCGTATCCCACCATGCGAAGGAAGGCGTCGTTGGCTTCGATGATCCGGCCTTCGACATCCCAGATCAGGATCCCGATGATGTTGGCCTCGACCAGCCTGCGGATTCTGGCCTCGCGCGCCTGCAGATCGGCGTAGAGACGGGCATTCTCCAGTGCGATCGCCGCTCGCGCCGCCAGCGCCTCCAGCAGCGCCACCCGATCCGCAGGAAAGGCGTAGGCGGCCTGACTGTTCTCCAGATAAAGCACGCCGCCCACGCTGCCTTGCCTGAGCAGGGGAATGCACATCACCGAACGTGGCGACAGGAGACGCAGATAGGTGGACCCTTCCCAGGCCGGACCAGGTCGCGCTCCGTCGTCGATGATGACGTTCTTTCGTGTATGGATGACGTAGTTCACAAGGGCCTCGGGGCATTCCGTCTCGGCCAGAGGGGCACGGCGCAGCTTGAGTTCGATGGTGCCGTCCTTGGCGCAGGCTTCCGCCTGGATCTCGAAGGATTTCCCGCAAGGGAGAAACAGTAGCCCACGATCGGCCCCGGCGTTCTGCAGGATGATCGTCATCAGCGCCTCGATCAACTTGGGCAGTTCGATCTCGGCGGCGATCGCCTGCGACGCCTTGATCACCGCCGCAACATCAAGCTGACGGATGGTCGAGCCAATTGTCGCTTGGGCAAGGGAGTGCTCGCGTGCGGTCAGTTGCGGATAGCACCGATCGAGCTGCCGCACCTTGCCAACGGCGCCCCACCGGGCATAACAGGCACGCGCGTTCGTGAGATGGGCAAAGCCGGTTGTCTCGATGCCGAGGTCGAGATAGAAGCGGCCCGTTAGCTCGTTGGCCAGTGCCTCGTTCTGTATGAAGCCGTTGTCACGCGCCGAACGGATGGCCTGTTCGTAGAGTCGCATGGCTTCCATCCCCCGTCCATCGAGGCGAGCCATCTCGGCAGCTACCATCAGGTACTGGTTCAGGAAGGTCGCCGGACAGCTTTCCGACCATTGCCGAAGCGCGTCGAGATGTGCCGTCAGTGCCTCGCGCATGCCCGCTTGTCGTTCCTGCGGGCTCTTTAGGAAAACCTCGGCGAGCGCGAGCGAATGGTAGAGGCAGTAATTGGCCCATTGGATGTGGCAGCGGACTGACCAGAGAAGGGGTTCAGCCTTCGCGGAAAATGCAAGCGCCACCTCCGCACTCCCGAGAAGGAAGTGCCGCTGCACTTGGAGAATCCAGTGATAGCAAATGACAACGGCGATTCCGCCCTCCCGCACGCTGCGTTCGATCGCGGTTTCGTCCAGGACGGGATCGCCATCCATTTGGCCACGGAGGCTTTGAATGAAAGGCTGCATGCTCGAGATAATGTCGATGACATGACGAAATTTGATTTTGCGAACGAAATGCAGCGCTTTCACCGACTCGGACCAGACCTGATCAAGAGGACCTCCGCGGGCGATTAGATCCGTCAGGCGATGTTCGAGGCTGTAACAGACATAAATGTTCTCGCCTGTTTCCTCGGCGGCCCGTATGGCCGCATCGAGGCAGTTCAGTGCAGTATCGATCGGCCGCGTCCATAGAACCGCCATCTGCATCGAAAATTGCGCGCCCACTTTTTGCGCGGTGAACCCATGTTTTTCGGCGACGTCGATGCCCAGCTGGCCGAACTGTTCCCCCACTTTGTAATGATGAAAGATAGGACCGATTTGAATGGCCATCCAAGCGTAACCAATGACGGAGAACTCGCTTGAGCCGTGTTGCAGCGACAGGTTCACCATCCTGCAGGCAGTCATCCGGCAGAGATGGCTGTGGGTGAAATAGGCAGAACGACAAAGTGCGGACAGAATGTTCATCACTGCCCGCATCTCCGGGTGATCCATCAAAGGCAGATCGATGAGGCTGGCAATGGATCGTTCTCCCAGGCTGTTCAACACAGCGTCGTACTCCGCGCGTACCTGTTCTTGCGTCGGGTGCTCGGGCAAGGCCATGTCGAACATGTGCAAACATTCGAGCGCAGTTCGGACGGCCGACGGATTTTCGCCCCGCATCAGCTGGAGCACCATTCGCAACCGATAGCCTTCCGCCCGGTCGATCTTCGACTGCCCTCTCAGCAGCAACTCCTCGATGCACTGCGCGGCCACGTCGAAGTTTGCGCGCAGAAGCTCACACTCGGCGCGCTCGAACGACAGGTCGAATGCCAAAGCGTAACAATTCCACCACCCCTCCTCGCCCAGCAACGCGACGCCAGCGGAGAGATAGCAGGAGGCGGCGCTGTAGGCCGTCGACGCCTTGGCCTTCTTCCCGGCGATGAGATTGAGCTCGGCCACACGCTGCTTTTCCTCCCAGTCGGAAATAAGCGGCAGTCCTAGGTTGAACTGGTTGACGAGATCAAAGATCTTGTCGACGATCTCCTCTTCATGCATACCCGCTACCAGCATACGGCCGATCCGCAGGTGAAGCTCGGGGCGCAATGGCGGGGGGATGAGCGCGTAAGCGGCTTCCTGAACGCGGTCGTGGAGGAACTTGTAGGAGTCTTCCTGGCGGAAGACGAGTCCTGCGCGAATGGCCTCCCAGAGGGCCGCATGCATTTCCTCTCCCGATGCCCCGTGGACCATTCCGAGGAGGGCAAGTTCCGCGCTGTTGCCCAGGCAGGCGAGTTGCTTCAGGGCTTCCTGAGTGTCGACGGGCAAGCGGCTGAGCTTGCCAACCATGAAGTCCACCACGTTATCGGTATAGCCCTTGGCCCGAATGCGAGCCAGGTTCCAGGTCCAAACCCCTGCCTCGGGATCGAATGCGACGAGGCCCTCGTCGGCCAGGGCGGAAATGAACTGAATGGCGAAGAACGGATTGCCGCTGGTCTTCTCCTGCACCAGCGCAGCCAAGGGTCGAGCGCGCGCTAGGTCGCAACGCATCGTGTCGGCGACGAGCCGGCAGATGTCGTCCGCCGCCAGCGGGGCCAGGACGATATCATGGATGGGCCCTCCAGCTTTGACGATCCCCTCTCGCATCCGCATGAGCGGATGGCTCAGACTGACCTCATTGTCTCGGTAGGCTCCGACCAGGAAGAGATGCCGAACGTCGGGATGCGTGGCCAGATGCTGGAGGAGGTCAAGCGTCGCCATGTCAAGCCATTGCAAATCATCGAGAAACAGCGCAAGCGGGTGCTCCGGCCTTGCGAAAACGCCAAGGAAGCGCCGGAATACCGTCTGGAAGCGCGTCTGCATTTCGTCCGGCGAGAGATCTGAAACCGGCGGTTGTTTTCCAATGACCAGCTCGAGCTCCGGGACGAGATTGACGATAAGCGCGCCGTTCAGGCCCAAAGCCTCCTGGATGAGGTCCCGCCATTGGCCCAACGCCGCCTCGCTCTGTCCTAGGAGCGGGCGGACAAGGCTCAGAAGAGCTTGCGCAAGGGTAGCGTACGGGACGCCACGCTTGTACTGGTCGAACTTGCCGGCGGCGAACAGGCCGCGCGGCGGCACGATGGCCTTGTGCAGTTCGTTCACCACCGAGGATTTGCCGATGCCTGAATACCCGGAGACCAGGACCAGTTCCGGCCTGCCGGACGCCACCACCCGCTCGAAGGCGGCCAGCAGCGTGCCGACCTCGCGTTCACGGCCGTAAAGCTTCTCGGGCACGCGCAGGACATCGGGGATGTCGTGACGTGCCGGCTTGAAGGGCGAGATCTTTCCCGCCGTCTTCCATTCCGCCAGGCAATGCTTCAGGTCAGCCGCGAGCCCGGTAGCGGTCTGGTAGCGCTCCTCGGCGGTCTTGGCCAGGCACCTCATGATGATGGCTGACAGCGCCGCCGGTATGCTGGGACGAAGTTCGGCGGGCGGTACGGGCCGGCGGGAGATGTGGCAATGCACCCACTCCATCGGCTCGGAGGCGGTGAAGGGCAGCACGCCGGTGAGCATCTGGTACAAGGTAACGCCCAGCGCATAGAGGTCGCTGCGCGCATCCACCGAGCGGTTCATGCGCCCGGTCTGCTCGGGCGCCATGTAGGCCAGGGTGCCCGCGATGATTTCGGGTGGTTCGGGGGCGGGGTGCTCCCGGGGTAGCCGGGAAGCCAGGCCGAACCCCGTCAGGCGGACGGCCTCGCCCGTGACCAGAATATGGGCGGGACAAATGTCCTTGTGGATGAGGCCGCGGGCATGGACCTGGCCGAGGGCGCGGGCCAGGGCAAAGGCGAGCGGCAAGGCGGTGTCGAGGTCGAGAGCTTGGTCCAGCCGACTTGCGAGCAGGTCGCCGCCGGGGTCGTCGAGGAGCAGTCGGAGCTCGCCCGCCTCGCATACTAGGGCACGGGGCCACACCGCCCAGCCGGGATCGAGCTCCGAGCGCAGCGCATATTCGTGTTCCAGGCGGTCGACGATAGACGGCGGGGGGGATGCCGACAGCGGCGCCAGTACCAAGACGGTACCGCCGTCATCGTCGCATCTTCGGTAGAGGGTCAGTTCCCCGTCCTGGCTGAAACTTGCCAAAGGGGAACCTCTCGACTCGCTCATCTCGACTCAGCCGATTTCGCATTGGAATCTTCTGCCACTCTGTTAGACCAAGTGCCAGCACATGCGTTCGCCGGGTACTGTCAGGTCAGGTTGTTGAGGGATGAAGCATCAGGCGTTCGGGTAGCGGCGGTACATTACTGTGCCGCCACTACCCAAACGCCTTAGCAATCTTCGCAATTCCTGACGGAATGATCACGCCAAACTCTGAGAGCAACGCGTGAATCTAGCCTGTGCAGGCTTCGACTTCACGCCCCCTGGCGTACACGGTGTAACGATAAAACGGCTTGTTGCTCGCCTGTCGTGATCGGCACAAAGCGCATGTCGGGCCGGGTGACTGCTGCACAGACCGCTTCGGCATCGGCAACATCGTTTTGTTTGTCTTTACGTACGGCTTGACGAATTGCGGCGCCATTAGCTTGACCGTATGTCCCATTGCACCAAGCTTTCGTGCCCAATAATGTGCGCTGCCGCAAACTCCCATCCTGATCACACCCGGGGGACGGCTTGACAAAGAATTCCTGCATTCTAGCCCGCTCCAGTTTTTTCTGCCGCACGACTTTCCCATGACGATCAACACCATGGATTTGAAAAATGCTCTTTGCCAAATCGATGCCGATCGTCGTTACCCTCATAATGAACGCTCCTTTCATTGTTTAGGTTGAAGCCAATCTAAACTAACACCTTGATGCCGTTTGAAAGAGGGCGTCCATTACATGAGAACCCTATTTGCGCCAGAGCTATTTGCATATAAAAATGAAAATATCTCACTTGGAATCACATCATTGACTGCGTACAATCTATCCCGATAAACAAATTCAAATACGAACGTGCCACGCAGGAGCAGGCATGCTTGGGGAATGACTTGGACCTGTGCTTTTCAAGCAAGGCAATCTTTACAATCCTTAGATAGAGCGCACAAAACCTGAAGGCGCTTGATACTGTTTCAGAATGAGGGAGTTTATGGATGAGAGGAGATGTCTTCCTCATCCATTCCATTGGCACCATGAATTTGCATACTTCAGAAATTTACCTCGACGCGAATGCCACCACGCCTGTTCTGCCACAGGCCCTTGCCGCCGCGCAGCGCACAATGCGAGATTGCTTTGGTAATCCGAGCAGTACGCATTACAACGGCTTGCAGGCAAAGTCTCTGCTGCAATCAGTGCGGGATAGGGCTACACGTGTGCTCGGAGCTGGATCAGGAAAGGTCGTATTTGTCAGTGGAGCGACGGAAGCAATTCAAATCGCCATCTTGTCTACCCTGTGCCATATCCGTGACCGTGTCTTGCGCGGAGAGTTGACCGATACATTGCTGTTGTATGGCGCAACAGAACATAAAGTAGTGCCGGAAAGTTTACGTCACTGGAACACTATATTAGGCCTGCATGCCGAAGTGAAGGCGATTCCTGTAGATGCGCAGGGGCGCCATGATCTGGCTTTTCTGCGAGAGCATGCACATAGAGCAGGTCTAGTTTGCACGATGGCAGTGAATAATGAAACCGGTGTCATTTCCGATCTTGCCAGCATAGAGAAGACGCTGAATGACTGCAGTAGTACGGCATTATGGCTGGTTGATGGCGTCCAGGCACTTGGAAAACTGACACTGGATCTGGCACATACCCGTATCGATTACGCGGCGTTTTCCGGGCACAAGCTCTATGCGCCCAAGGGAATCGGTTTGCTCTATGCACGTGAGGGAGCACCTTTCACTCCACTTCTCATGGGAGGTGGGCAAGAATTTGGCTGGCGCTCGGGTACAGAGAACATGAGTGGTATTGCTGCATTGGGCGTCGTTTTGGAAATACTGGAGAACGACAATGCATTGTTCCATCACAACGATACGCTATATGCATTTCGGGATCAATTGATTGCCGCCTTGACTAGTGCCTTGCCGCAGATCGTATTCAATACGCCGCTTGACATGTCAGTACCTACAACGCTGAACTTTTCAGTCCCCGGCTTAAGTGGTAAAGAGTTGTTGGATTTGTTCGATGCGGCAGGTATTCGTGTCAGCTCCGGATCTGCTTGTAGTTCAAGCAAGACGACATCTAGCCACGTGCTGCAAGCAATGCGTATTCCTGATGAACGTGCTACATCAGCAGTGCGACTGTCTTTTGGCCCAGCGACAACACAGGATGACATCCATGCAGCTTGCGCCCGCATCCAGGCCTGTGGTGCCGCACTACGACATAGTTGGCTTTTGCCCGCAATATCAGGGCAAAAACAGCCGCAGAACGAACTGGTGCAGCTGGAGGCTGATGGCGCTTGCACTTGGCTGTTGGTAGATGCAATTAGCCGTCGCTGCATCATTATCGATCCTGTCAGCAAGCTGGATAACCGTGTCAAGGATTACGTGCGCTCTCAGGCGTTGCATGTGGTAGCCATATTAGATACACACAGTCATGCCGATCATGACTCATCGCGTTTCGCGTTGCAGTCTGCGCTGACTGATCAGCTGGCATTTGACATCGCCGCTCTCGATAGTCTGGGATGGCCAGCAAGTACAGAGAGCGTGATACTTGCAAACGGTGAACAGGCACAGATTCAACGTATTGGAAAATACGTTCTGGCCCGCACTATGCTGCCGGGGCATACCAGCGATAGTGTGGCGTATCTGGTCGGTGAATCAGATGGAGTAGGACGACTTGCTGCGGAACGTGTACGTTATGCTTTTACCGGCGATACAATTTTTCCAGGCAGCTTAGGCGCCACCGATTTCGCCACCAGTTCTACGATCGGTTTGTATACATCGCTGCAGAAGGTGGCTGCGATTATCAGTGCCGATAGGACGCTGATTTGTCCGGCTCACGATTATCACAATCATTTTGTGACGACACTGGCCGCTGAATTGAAAAGCAATGCTCTTTTGTCGCGCGTGCTGGATTCATCCAATCTCATGCCCATTGCAGATTTCGTAAAAGAAAAAGCAGCAGTGGATATGCAACTGCAGGACGAAGGCACAAATGTGTTGATGTGCGGCGCCATAGCCACATACGGTATGCAGTCTGACGATGGGCATATTCCGCCTGAATCCCTGGACGATTTTTTGCGCAGCAAAGAAGAGACCGTGTTGATAGATGTACGCGAGCCTTATGAGCACAGCTTTCTGGATTGGCGTGGATCCAAGACCAATATAGCAAATGTGCCCCTTACCAGATTGGCCGGCGATATCGGGAACTGGCTCCAGGAGGCCCAAAGACCTTTGCTCTTTTTCTGCCGGACCGGAAAGCGGGCAGAAGCAGCTGCCAAATGCCTGCGCCGCCTCGGTTATGCCGAAGCATGGTATCTGCCAGGCAGTAGTGTTGTTGCGCCGCAAACCAATGCCTAGAGCAGTTTGCCTGTGCGTGAAAGGAGGTCAGGTCGGGCCGAGAAGCGCAACCGTACGTGAGCTACGGTAAGCATTGCAGGCCCGAGATGGCCCCCTTTCATGCACAGGCAAATCGCTCTAATGGAACACTAAACTGATTCTGCGTGTCGGGTAATGATAGGCACGATTGCCTAGCGTAGTGACAGCTTCAAGAGCCCCGGGATAGGCTATCAATAAGTAGCCGCACTAGCCAGACGCTGCAAGAACGACAAGCCGGTCGGCCACTCCCCAAGCCCAGAAGCAGCATTGATATGGCCGCACTTACCTAGGTTAATGAAGTCGCTGCCCCAACGCTTTGCCCACGCAGCGGCGTGTTCGCTTTCCATCCATGGATCATTCATGCTGCCGATGACGATCGAGGGGCAGGTAAGCACAGACGCCTTCATCGCCTCGGCAACGCCAAATTTATACGGATCGGCTGGCGCCACCAGCAAGGCACCAGCCACATTTGCAGCGCCGGCACAGATGCGGTGAACGCTCGTGAGGCAACCGAAGCTATGCGCAACGAGCAGTGTCGGGCGTGACGACTGCTGTAACATCCGGTCAAGTTGTGCCGACCAAATGTCGAGTTCTGGAACATCCCAGCATACCTGCTCCACGCGTTCGAAGGCCGGATACAACTTCTCCCAGCGCGTCTGCCAATGTGCCGGACCGCTGCCATGCAAACCTGGAACGATCAGCACGCGAAAATCAGCAAATGGTGGCGCTCCCATGTCATGCAGCGCCTACGATAGGTGACGTATAAGATACCGGCAACATGATGCCGGAATAGCTTCTGGTCGCTGCGAGTGATGTCAGCGGCAGGTCCCACAGATAGCCTTGAGCAAGAATCGGTTGTTCGCTGATCTCGGCAAGGAATTTCAGCATATCGAGCATGTGCGTATTCTCTACCCGTTTAAAAATCAAACGAATGCCGCGTTGCGCACAGTCCAACACCAGCTTCACCGCAGCAGGGTCACGCACGAAGCTGCGGGTATCCACCTTGATCACATCCAAGCGCATGCGCTGCGTCAGCGCCAATCCTTGCGCCGCACCACTGACGTTAGCCGCGACACGAAAGCCATTGCGCTGGTAATTGTCTGCCACCTCCTGCATCAGCCAGCCCTGATGTTCCACGGCGACCGGCAGCTGCAATATCACCCTTTCCTGCGGCAATTCGAGCAGTTTCAGGATGCGACGAAACGCGCCGCCATGGTCGCTCCCCACTGCCGCCAGCAGGCGAGCATGCAAACTCAAGTACAAATCGCGGCCCACCGCCTGCGGCTGCCGAAAAAAATTGATCGAATGAAGCATGCGGCACAGCCGATCGAGCGCCACCGACTCGTCATCGTTAGCCGCATGATCCAATAGCCGCCATACACACAGCCCCTGATCGCGCTCGGAATAGCTACGCGCAAAGCCTTCATAGCCGACGATGCAGCCAGTATCGATCTCACGAATCGCTTGAAAAGCGCTCGTCAGCGTCGCATTGAAATAACGCCCCTGGGCACGGCCTTCGGCGTCTGCCCGGATCCGCACGTCTGCTTGCGAGGTCCTGGCAAGACGCGTGAGATAGTGTTCCAAAAGAGGATACGGGATTGCTGAAGACACAGCGGCACCTCCATTCTGATGATGTAAGGCGGTTTGCCGTTGTTCCCCAAGAGAAACCGCTCTAGAAACAAATTGTCGTAATTGGCACTTTGCCCATCGGGCACATACGGGTCAGCGTACAACCGCCAATTCCTCGCGCTTTCCCCTCTTATAGGTGTAGAGCGTCAGCGCACCATTTCTGATATCCCCGTTGGCATCAAAGGCGATCGGGCCGGTGACACCTTTGTATTGGATTTTCGCCAGCGCAGGCAGATACTGTGCGGGCTCGGTCGAACCGGCGTTTTTCATTGCCTCCACCAGTGTGTAGACTGCGTCGTACGAATACGGCGCCACCAGCTGAACGTCCACATTGAATTTCTTCTTGAAGCTCACCTTGAATGCCTCAAGCTCCTTCTTTTGAGCGGACTCGACGCCCCCTGCTTCCGCGCACACCACCTGCCCATCGTCGATCGCACCACCGGCCAGTTTGACCAGATTCCCCGTGCAGATACCGTCACCGCCAAACAGCTTTGCATTCAAGCCGAGCTGTTTTGCCTGACGCAGTAACGGCCCGGCGACCGCATCCATGCCGCCATAGAACACTACATCAGGATTCTTTGCCTTAATGGCAGTCAGAATCGAAGTAAAATCGCTCGCCTTATCGTTGGTGTATTGGCGTGCAACGATGTTGGCGCCCGCCAGCTTCTTCACGCTCTTTTCAAACTCATCGGCGATGCCCTGCCCGTATGCGGTACGGTCATCAATCACGGCGAAGTTCTTTGCTTTGCCAGCCTGCACTGCATAACGGCCCAGCGTGCCGCCGAGCTGACCATCGTTAGCCACGACACGGAACGCTGTCTTGAAGCCCTGTTGCGTGTATTTCGGATTAGTCGCGGCCGGCGAGATCTGTGGAATTTCGGCGTCGGCGTAGATCTTCGATGCAGGAATCGTAGTGCCGGAATTCACATGCCCAACCACGCCGCTGACTTTTGCGTCGACCAGCTTTTGCGCAGCGGCTGTGCCCTGCTTTGGATCGGCAGCATCATCTTCCGCCAACAGTTCGAACTTCACTTTCTTTCCACCAATGACGATACCTTTCGCATTGAGTTCTTCAATCGCGAGGCGCGCACCGTTTTCCGAATCCTTGCCAAGATGCGCAATCGCACCTGAGGTCGGTGCGACATGGCCGATCTTTACGAGTTTCTCCTGCGCCCACGCATGATTGGAAAAAGCCACGGCGATAAGTGTAGTCAGGGCAGTGGTCGCTGTATTGAATTGCATATCGATCCTTACTTCAGTTGATGACGAGGTTTGATCGTATGCAACCCACCTCATGCTGAGAACGAATCATTTCAATAGAGAATATGCGGATTTCAAATAAGCACACATACATGGCGGTCTTTCCGCAACACTGCGCTTTCTCCTGCAGTGCTATAAAACTGGCGGACGAAGGTTCTGGCGCAAATAGCGCCGTCGGCTAAAATCTAATGATTTTACTGGCATGGGCAAGCTGAGCCTCCGACGGAATGTCGCCGCAGCCAAGGCTTTTCTGCGCAAGGCGATACGACCACAAGCCATGGCGCCTACCAGTATTACCCTAGAGCGGTTTGATTGTGCGTGAAAGGGAGGTCAGGTCGGGCCGAGAAGCGC
>CBHCMF010000131.1:0-12742 GCA_965974465.1 uncultured Noviherbaspirillum sp. | reverse complement strand
GATGGCCATTGCTCCTGGCATTTTCGAAACACCGAGGTTGCTCGGCATGCCGCAGGAAGTGCAGGAAGCGCTCGGTCGCATGGTGCCGTTCCCGCCACGGCTCGGCAAACCGGATGAATACGCCCATCTGGTGAAGAGCATTATCGAAAACGCCATGCTCAACGGCGAGGCGATCCGCCTTGACGGTGCGATCCGCATGCAGCCGAAGTGATTCGCTTGGCGACTGTCGCGTAATCCAATTCGAGAAAGTGAGAGGACTTTTGCATGCTCGGTGATGGTCAGTCGTTGTGACCAAGCGCAAACCTGCTTCGAATTTCCGATCAAGTGGGAATGCAATTTGAACCATTCAGATTAGACTTGCGACAAGTCGAAGCTTGTCTTTTTCTTTTCTGGAGCCCGCTATGTTCAACGCACGAATAAGTGCAATCGCTTTTGCATCCATACTTCTCACCGGCTGCACTACCGCTTCGGCTCAGCAGCAAAGCGCTCCTAACGAGGGGATGCAGGCGCCGGAGAGTGCCAGCGGCTATACGGAAAAGTCCGGCAGGACGGCACAAAAATTCATGGTTGCTGCGGCCAATCCACTGGCTACCGATGTAGGTTACCAAGTGCTGCGAGAGGGTGGTGTCGCCATCGATGCGGCCATCGCGGTGCAGATGGTGCTGACTCTTGTCGAGCCGCAGTCTTCAGGCATTGGGGGCGGCGCGTTCCTGATGCATTTCGATGGCAATACGGTCAAGGCATTTGACGGACGCGAAACAGCGCCTGCCTCAGTAACCGAGAATCTCTTTCAGAACACCAATGGAAAAGCGTTCAGCTTCTACGAAGGCGTTGTCGGTGGCCGTTCTGTTGGCGCACCCGGTGTGCTACGCATGCTTGAACTTGCGCACCGACAGTACGGTAAGCTGCCGTGGGCCTCGCTGTTTGCTCCGGCCATCCGACTTGCTGAAGAGGGCTTTCCGGTCAGCCCGCGCCTCCATACTTTGTTGAAGATAGACCAGCATCTGAAAAAGGATCCAATTGCGGCCGCCTATTTCTATGATGAGAGCGGCAACCCCCGACCTGTTGGATACTTGCTGAAAAATGCCGAACTGGCGAAGGTGCTGCGCGAGATCGCCACCGGCGGCGCCGATGCATTCTATAAGGGCAGCATCGCACATGATATCGAAGCCAAGGTCAAGGGACATCCTACCAATCCCGGCGGGTTGACCGCCGCCGACATCGCGAGCTACCAAGCCAAGGTGCGGGAGCCGATCTGCTCGGATTACAAGTCGTGGACCGTATGCGGTATGCCCCCACCTTCCTCGGGTGGCATTGCAATCGCTCAGATGTTAGGTATTCTGGAACTTAAGAATATTCAAGCCTATGCACCGAAGAACGGTGCACTCAGTGCAGAGGCAATTCATCTGTTTTCAGAAGCGGGGCGGCTGGCCTATGCAGACCGTGGGCGTTATGTCGCTGATACTGACTTCGTTCCATTGCCGGGAAATAGCACTAAGCCGCTACTGGATAAGCAGTATCTTGCGGAACGGGCGGCGCTAATTACCGATAAATCGATGGGGCAGGCAAAGTTTGGCGTGCCAGTGGCGAGTACGCACGCAGGCGGTCTCGACAATTCGCCCGAACTGCAGTCAACGTCGCATATTTCAATTGTCGATGCCTACGGAAATGCGCTTTCGATGACAACTACCATCGAAGATGCGTTTGGCTCGCGTCAGATGGTGCGCGGCTTTCTGCTCAATAATCAGTTGACCGATTTCTCATTCGATGCGGTGGATGCCGATGGCCCGATCGCGAATCGTGTTCAAGCTGGGAAACGTCCGCGTAGCGCCATGGCACCGACATTCGTATTCGACAAAGAAACGAAGAAACTCGTTTTGTCGATCGGTTCCCCCGGAGGGTCAGCGATCATCAACTATGTTGCCAAAGTACTGGTTGGGACATTGGATTGGGGGCTCAACGTGCAGCAGGCGATTAGCTTACCTAATTTTGGTAGTCGCAACGGCCCTACTGAAATTGAGCTCGGCCGTGTGCCTGATGCGGTCATTGAGCAGTTGAAACGCCAAGGCCACAACGTGCGTTTGATGGAACAGACCTCGGGTTTGCAAGGGATTATGCGGATGACTGTCGATGGAAAGGAGACGTGGTTCGGTGGTGCAGATCCGCGTCGAGAAGGCAGCGTCAGAGGGGATTAGTATTCCTCGTACGAGCGGTAAAACCTTATCAAACGCATTTGAAGACGCCAGGTTTACCTGGCGTCGTTTTTTTGAGAAGCGGGTGTACTGTTTGTCTCCCAAAATCATGAGCGGCCTGCTAATCTCTTATCATGGACGGGAAAAAGAAAACGGGCTTGGTTCTAACCGGCGGTGGGGCAAGGGCTGCTTACCAGGTCGGCGTCCTTGACGGTGTATCAAGCATATTGTGCGAGACCGGCTGGCAGTCGGAACGCAACCCCTATGACATCATCTGCGGTACATCTGCCGGTGCGATCAACGCCGCAGCGCTTGCCTGCCATGCTGATAACTTTGACGAAGGTATGCAGAAACTTCTGCAGGTCTGGGAGAACTTCACCGTAGAGCAAGTGTATCGTGCCGACTCTCTCGGTGTATTGCGTTCAGGTGCGAAGTGGCTTTCGTTGCTCTCATTTGGCTGGTTGCTGCGCAAATGGAAGGCTAGTCCGCCCAATTCGCTGCTGGATAACATGCCGCTGGTGACGCTCCTCAACCGCATGTTGAACTTCCCACGGCTTGACGCCGCACTCGTTGATGGCTCACTGCACGCTTTAGCAGTGACCGCATCCTCGTATACCGCGGGGCGTCATATCACCTTTTTTCAGACCGAAGCCAATATCGAGCCATGGGTGCGTTCGCAACGGCTTGCGCTTCGCAGTCAGATAGGCGTGGAGCACCTGCTTGCGTCGTCCGCTATTCCGTTAATCTTTCCCGCAACGCCGATTTACTGCAATGGTAGAAAGGAGTACTTCGGCGATGGCTCAATGCGCCAACTTGCGCCAATCTCGCCAGCGATACACTTAGGCGCGGACAAGGTGCTGGTGATTGGCGCTGGCCGTTTGACAGAACAGGTGCACGACACAAGCGATTCCGTGCAATATCCGACGCTTGCACAGATCGCTGGCCACGCGCTATCCAGCATCTTCCTAGATAGCCTTGCGGTCGATATAGAACGAATGGCTCGCATCAACCTCACATTGTCAGTATTAACCGATGAGCAGAAAACCCGTACGCCATTGCGGCCGGTTGATATGTTGATCATTGCACCATCGGAACGCCTCGATGAAATCGCCAGCAGACATGTACAAAGTTTGCCGGCTCCGATCAGGATGCTGTTGAGTGGTATCGGGGCAACCGAAGTGCGCGGTGCCGCATTGGCATCGTACTTACTCTTTGAGTCTAGCTATACCCGTGAGTTAATTGCACTAGGGCGCAAGGATGCATTAGCGCGCCGTGCAGATGTGCAGGTGTTCTTTGGTGCGCCAGATACCGCACAAATGACGCATGAGGAACATGTTAAAAGCGCCTGAAGGTGGCAAGAGACTCTTTTCGTAACGAAACTGGCAAGCGAGAAGCCATTTCGGGCGTCTCGCGTTGCACGACTGCTTAATAATCGTAATCGTGCCGATGATGATGTTTCCAGTGACGGTGCCTCATCTTTCGAGGGCCCTGTTCTACATAGTAATATGGTTGCCCGTACTGCACGACGGTCGCTGGTTGCACATAGACTGGGCGTGGACGGACGTACACAGGCTGCGGCTGTACATACACCACTGCTGGGGGAGGTGCATATACTTGCGGTGCAGGGTAAGGTGATCCGACACTGACCGACCAGCTTACGTCGCTGCCTGCCATTGCGAGTGGTGATGCGAGCGCCATGGTGGCGGCTGCCATTGTTCGAAATGCCGATTTGCGGATTTTGTTCATGATGTTCTCCTCAGTGAGCACTTGTACATTAAACGTCAAATCCTGCTCAGCAGACTACGAACAATTGTTCAATGGCAAGTAAGTATTGCAACAATTTGTAAACACGTTGTCGAGGAGAGGGATAGGCGTCTTTGGGATCATTCCTTCATCGTGGAAACCGTGTCATCAAAGGCGGAATTTGTTCACTTTCCTTGTTTTTGATTGCCTTAAGTTAACTTTACTTATTTTTAAGAGGTTGCTAAAGGCAAATGGGAACGGTGCTGTCGGTAGGTGTCATTCTTCTGATCGCCAAACGCACTGGGTCAGCGTTGCACGTCATGGGGCAAACTGAAACTTATTCTAAATTGTGGATTAAGGGTTGATTCGTTTCTAACAACCAGTTACCCTACGGTATCCCTAATGTAGAATTTGTCATAATTTTAATATTTTGATGAATGCACGCGATGAGCGCTAAGTTCCTGAAGAATTGGATACTTTTCCTTTTTTTGCTGTTGTGTTCTGTTTGTGCTTTGGCAAAAAATGGCGGCTCGGTAGGGATTGTCGAGGCCAGAAATCTGCCCAAGGAGGCGCAACACACGTTGGTGTTGATTAAAAAAGAAGGGCCTTTTCCTTACCCCAAGGATGGCAGTGTGTTTCGGAATTATGAAGGGGTTTTGCCGAAGCAAAAGCGCGGGTATTATCACGAATTCACGGTGAAGACGCCCGGCGAGCGCAGTAGAGGTGCTCGTCGTATCGTTTCTGGAGGAGAGCCTGCGTCATCTGGGGAATACTATTACACCGATGATCATTATGCGACTTTCAAGCGCATCAAAGAGTAATGACATGCGAATCGAGTCACTGCACAGGGAACCCGCCAAGCTAATTGCACGAAGCGAGGAAGACATGAGCTTGCTTAAAACAGTGCCGCCAAACGTGGTGCAGTCCATACGCGCATTCCGAGTGACCGAACTACAGGAAGAGGCTGCACGTCTGGGGCAGCATTTCCTGTACGCTTATTGTGCCGAGGCAACGACTAAGCAGCAGGTGTTGGGTTGCATTGCTCATTCGTTTCATTTTCCCAAGCATTTTGGCAAGAATTTTGACGCATTGGGGGATTGTCTGACCGATTTGGCTTACAAGGCAGGGCCTCAGCCTGGTTTTCTTGTGGTTATTGAACAGTTGCCAAATACGCCAAAATTTGACAAGGAGGCCCGTGAAATCCTGCTGGATGTCTTCCGAGATGCCGCCGACTTCTGGGCCGAAAAGAAAATTGCATTTAGAGTATTTTATTCCTTTCAGTAACACTACATTTCCGCCAGTATGTAAAGCCGACTTCCTGTAGTCGGCTTTTTTATTTCGAGCCGATATGGCCTGTACGGTAAAATGCGCGCCATGAAAAATATTGTTATCCTGATTTCGGGACGCGGCAGCAATATGCAAGCGATTGTCCGTGCTGCCAAATCCGCACAATGGCCATGCAGGATTGCGGCTGTTATCAGCAATCGCGCTGATGCCGAAGGTCTCGCGTTTGCAACGGAGCATGGCATTCCGACAGCTGTTGTTGTTAGCAAAGAATATTCGACGCGGGAGGACTTCGACGCCGCATTACGCCTTGCCATCGACAGCTTCTCACCTGACCTGGTTGTCTTGGCCGGCTTTATGCGTATCCTGACGGCACCTTTTGTTGAACACTACGCTGGCCGCATGCTCAATATTCATCCATCGCTGCTTCCTAGTTTTCCTGGTCTCGCAACACATCGTCAAGCCTTAATGGCAGGAGTCAAAGTGCATGGCGCCACCGTGCATTTCGTTACCGCCGAACTGGATCATGGACCTATTGTCGATCAAGCAGTTGTCCCAGTGTTGCCTGATGATACGGAGCATACGCTTGCTGATCGGGTTCTGGTTCAGGAGCATGTCATTTATCCAAGGGCAGTGCGCCGGTTCGTCGAAGGACGACTAACCATCGAAAACGGCATCGTTCATGTTGTATCGGACGCCGATTGTTCCCCTCGTAGTTGAAAGATCCCAATGAGATTGCATCCCGCTGTCGTTAGCCACGCCGAAGAAGCACTGCGCGAAGTCCTACGTTTTACCGGCCCGGCTGACGCCATCTTGTCGCGCTATTTTCGTGACCATCCCAAACTCGGCTCTCGGGAGCGGAACGCTCTCGCAGAGGGTGTATACGCGGTGCTCCGCAATAAATTAGCGTACGCGAGTTTTTCTGAGTCTGGTCATGGTCCGGCAATGCGACGGCTGGCGTTGCTCGGCGTGGCGGACGCTGTCGGTATTGATGCGCTGGGAGGATTGTCCGTTGAAGAGACGGAATGGCTACAGCGTATTGCTCAGATTGATCGTGGTTCACTTCCACTTGCTTTACGCACCAATTTCCCTGCCTGGCTGCTTGATAAGCTGCTTGCTCGTGACGGCGAAGCGATAGTGCTGCAACTGGCCGAGGCCCTGAACCGGCCAGCACCACTCGATCTTCGTGTGAATGCTCTCAAGGCCAAACGCACCGATGTCATCGCCGCACTGGCAATAGCCCCGATCCTGTCAGAGCCGACACACTATGCGCCGCTTGGCATTCGCGTAATGAAAAAACCTGCTCTGCAAAACCTTCCACTATTCAAGGATGGTTCAATCGAAGTGCAGGATGAGGGCAGTCAATTGCTTGCGCAAATCGTTGGTGCCAAGCGTGGCGAGATGGTGGTGGATTTTTGTGCTGGTGCAGGTGGCAAGACGCTTGCCCTTGGTGCGAACATGCGCAATACCGGCCGGTTATATGCATTTGATGTATCAGAAAAGCGTCTAGCCAAGCTTAAACCGCGCTTGGCGCGTAGCGGCTTGTCGAACGTGCATCCAGCTGTTATCGCGCATGAGAATGATGCAAAAGTTAAACGCCTGGCTGGCAAGATTGACCGTGTTCTGGTTGACGCCCCATGTAGCGGTCTGGGGACATTACGCCGCAATCCCGATATGAAGTGGCGTCAGACACCCGAGTCGGTTATGGAGTTGAATGCAAAGCAAAAGGCTATTTTGTCTAGCGCCTCACGCTTAGTGAAGCCGGGTGGGCGACTAGTATATGCCACTTGCAGTCTGCTAGACGAGGAAAACGAAGCCATTGCAGAGCAGTTTTTGGCGACGCACAAGGATTTTGTGTTGGTACCCATGAAAGACGTTCTATCTGAGCAGAAGATTCCCCTTGAAATGAGCGAATACCTCAAACTGATGCCTCACATTCATCAGACCGATGGCTTTTTCGCCGCAGTATATGAGCGTAAAAAATGAAGCTGCGGGCGTCGCTTGCTATCACCGCTTCTTTATTCCTGATGTCGTTATTGGGTGCGTTGCCTGCGTCAGCAAAGACCTCTGTATCGGTACAGCCCCTGCAAAGCACGTTACCAACCGTATTTGCACCTTGGGACAATGTGTGGAGGCTGCCGTCATTGAGATACTTGATGGTGCACACAAGCAGGTTCTGGTTCAAGCTTATCTTTTGACCAGTAAGAAAATCGCCACTGCGCTTATCGCAGCGCATCGACGCGGTGTCGCCGTCTGGCTTGAACCAAAGTATCAGAATGCGCACAACAAGATCATCGTGGTAGATGCAGATGCGCCGAACGCTACGGTCATTACTGGTAGCTTCAACTTTACCTGAGCTGCACAACACAAGAACGCCGAAAATATGCTTATTGTGCGCAACAATCCTGCACTTGCTAACCGTTACGCGCAAAACTGGGAGCGACACAGGGCTGATGCAATACCTTACAGAAAACAATGAAACAGAACTTGCTTTCCAATCTTCTTTCCGATTTGTGGCGTGATTTACGTGATCCTGGCCTGTTATGGCAGGTGAGTGCGCTGGTCGCATGCCTCATCCTCGGATGGGCGTTGGCGCGCGTGTTGCGCAGCAGGCTGACTGCACACGATGTACAGCTGCGCGTCATGCGCCTCGGTGTGGAAAGCTTCTCGCGCGTCCTGTCGCCGCTGATTTCATTGGCTTTGATCGCAATCGTCAAACTGACGTTGGAGCAATGGCAGAACGTGAATCTACTGAAGGTCGCTCTGCCGCTAGTAGGGTCATTCGCGTTGATCCGATTGGCGTTTTATATGCTGCGACGCGTCTTTGCTCGAAGTGGGAAGGCAGGCGGTTTCCTGCTGATGTTCGAAAAAGTGTTCGCGACTATTGTATGGTGCGGCGTTGCCCTGTACATCACTGGCTCGTGGCCAGATTTAATCGATTATCTTGACCAGACTGTGCTTCCGGTCGGTCGGCACAAGGTATCTCTGCTTGTTATATTTCAAGGGGCCGCCTCTGTTGCAGTCACATTGATGTTTGCGCTATGGGCAGGGGCTGTCCTAGAGGAGCGTCTGATGCGCATGGACACCATGCATTCGTCCCTGCGCGTGGTTATGGCACGCATGGGGCGCGCAGTTTTCATTTTGCTTGCGGTATTGATAAGTTTGTCCCTGGTCGGAATTGACCTCACCGTATTGTCGGTCTTCGGTGGAGCGTTGGGGGTCGGTCTTGGCCTTGGCCTTCAGAAAATTGTGAGTAGCTATGTATCTGGCTTTGTGATTTTACTTGAGCGTAGCTTAGCGATCGGTGATGTAGTCTCGTTGGACAAATATTTTGGCATGGTTACCCAGATCAATACACGATATACGGTCGTGCGTGCTATGGATGGCATTGAAACGGTAGTGCCTAATGAAATGCTGCTGTCGGGAGTGGTGCAAAATTATTCACTGACTGACCACATGCTAAGGCTCGCTACGCGTTTGACAGTAAGTTATCAAACCGATATTGAGTTGACGTTGCGCCTGATGGAGCAAACTGTTGTGAGCATAGAGCGTATTGTGAAGGATCCCGCACCACAGGCATTGCTGATCCGATTCGATGCAGATGGCTTTGAGGTAGAGCTTGGATTCTGGATTACAGATCCTGAAAATGGCCGCTCAAACATTTTGTCAGAAGTAAATTGTGCAATCTGGAAGATGTTGCAAGAAAATAAGATCCAAGTGCCTTACCCACAACGTGAAATACGATTATTAGACTCTCCGCTTGTCGGAGAAAGTCGGTTTTCGAGAATAGTTCACCCAACCGAGACCGCATAAATAGTACAATCGGGATCAAAAATGCATCCTGGCGTTCAACTTAGTGCTGACAACTGCTGTCACATGGGGAGACGTGTCGATGCGATCGAGTTGGAGTATTTATGAGCGGATCTACCATGTTTGACGCAGTATTGAATTTTTTAGTGGATGGCCTTACCGGTGCAAGCGGGTGGGAAACGCTTGTGTTCACATTGGTGATGACGCATATCACGATCGCTAGTGTGACCATTTTCCTGCATCGTTGCCAAGCACACCGTGCATTGGAACTGCACGCAATCCCAAGCCATTTCTTCCGCTTTTGGTTGTGGATGACGACTGGGATGGTGACCAAGGAATGGGCGGCTATACATCGTAAGCACCACGCTAAATGCGAGACTGAAGAAGATCCGCACAGCCCGGTGACACGCGGTATTCGTAAGGTGTTACTGGAAGGCGCGGAACTCTATCGCGCTGAGTCAAAGAACCGCGAAACAATAGATAAGTATGGCCATGGAACCCCGGACGATTGGATGGAACACAACGTTTACTCCAAGTACAGCTGGCAGGGTGTGGGCTTGATGTTAATTATCGACGTGCTGTTGTTTGGCGTAATCGGTCTGACCGTATGGGCGGTGCAGATGCTGTGGATTCCAGTTACCGCTGCCGGCATCATTAATGGTATCGGCCACTATTGGGGCTATCGCAATTATGATTGCGCTGATGCATCGACTAATGTTTTTCCGATCGGTATCATTATTGGCGGAGAAGAGCTGCATAACAACCATCATACCTTCGGCACGTCTGCGAAGCTTTCATCCAAATGGTACGAGTTCGATATCGGCTGGTTGTATATCCGTATTCTTGAAACACTGGGCTTAGCCAAGGTGAAAAAGGTGGCGCCGGAGCCCAAGTTTAATCGTGAGAAGTTGGTGGCTGACTTCGAGACGCTTCAATCCGTGATCGCCAATCGCTATGATGTGATGGCCAAATATGCAAAATCAGTTAAGCGTGCTTGGCGGGATGAGATTGAACATGTTGCAAGCAAAACAAAGTTCGAGTCGAAGTTTCTAAAGACGTCAAAGCAGCTTTTACAGCGCGAGCCAGGCAAGCTGGGTGCAATGCAGAAGCAGCAACTGTCTGAATTGTTCGTGCATAGCAAGGCGTTGCAGACAATGCACGAAATGCGTGTAGAACTTGGCGCCATCTGGGAGCGTTCTACATCGAGTCGTGAGCAACTACTCCAGCAATTGCAGGACTGGTGTGTGCGTGCTGAAGCGTCGGGTATTAAGGCGCTGCAGGAGTTTTCGCTACGCTTACGCAGCTATGCATAGCTGACAAGTACCGGTTCATCGAAGCCGGTGCTCTATTGAAATGATGCGGCCTCGCAATCCAGGGCCGCATTTTTTATTTGTGCGCATCAATAGGATGCACGAAAAAAAGCCGTTCCAGTTAAGAACGGCTTTCGGGTGATGCAAAATTTGCTAAGGTCTAAATTACTTGATCTTGGCTTCTTTGTATTCTACGTGCTTGCGTGCCTTCGGATCAAATTTCATGATCGTCATTTTTTCCGGCATGGTGCGCTTGTTCTTCGTGGTGGTGTAGAAATGACCGGTGCCAGCAGTCGACTCTAGTTTAATCTTGTCGCGGTTAGATTTTGCCATGATATTTTCCTAATAAATGCCGCTTAAACTTTTTCGCCGCGGGCGCGCATATCGGCGAGGACTGCATCGATACCAATCTTGTCGATTACGCGCAGACCGGCATTGGACAAACGCAGGGAAACCCAACGGTTCTCGGACTCAACGAAGATACGGCGGTTTTGCAGATTAGGCAAAAAGCGACGCTTGGTCTTGTTATTAGCATGGGAAACGTTGTTGCCGACCATCGGCCCCTTCCCGGTCACTTGGCAAACACGTGCCATGGTTTACTCCTTAAAAAAGATTCCAGAAATTGGAAAAGCGTGAGTATAGCAAAAAAATGAGAGTTTTCAACGACTTGCGAAAAATAAGTGTGTCTTTCAAAATTTATTTTGTTTAACAATTTCGCTGGGCTGAATTTTCTATATCTCACCGTGCTCTGCAAATGAATAAACGTGTTGTCCAGCGATAACGAAGTGATCAAGCACACGGACATCTACTAGTCCAAGTGCCTGCTTCAAGGCACTAGTCAAACTACGATCAGCGGTGCTCGGTTCAGGAGTGCCGGAAGGATGGTTATGGGAAAGGATGACACTGGCCGCGTTGTGGGTGAGCGCTGCCTTGACAACTTCGCGTGGATACACGCTAGTATGCGTTAAAGTGCCTCGGAACAATTCTTCGGTGGTAATTAAGCGATTTTTGACATCAAGGAACAATACCGCGAACGACTCATAAGTTTTTTGGGCGAGTAGTAGTTGTAAATACTGTTTTACCGACTGAGGCGAGCTGAGTACTTCGCCCATTCGCAAATCTTCTGTGAGAGAGCGTCGCGCCAGTTCCATGACTGCTTGTAGTTGGGCATACTTTGCTGGTCCAAGGCCGTTTAAGCTGGAGAATTCGGCAAGACTGGCGCTAAACAAGCCGTTCAATGACCCAAAATGACCAATCATGTCGCGTCCTAAGTCCACTGCGCTCTTTCCACACACACCCACACGCAAAAATACCGCGAGCAATTCAGCGTCTGAAAGGATTTGTGGGCCATGCATGATGAGCCTTTCACGCGGGCGTTGATTTTCTGGCCAGTCGTTGATTGCCATTATCAAAGAGGCTTTTTGCGAAGCCGTGCATTGGTAAAAGATAGGTAATTATAAGCAGAAATATTGTAATAAGATTAATATTTTCTTGGTGTGTTGCAGCTTTGTGCTGGGTAGAATGGAGGCGAACTTCCCGAAAGGAAAAGAGGGGTTACCCAAACGTTCTGGGTGAAATTGAACGTGGCTTACAATAGCGCGTTACCACATTACATCAAAATATCATGTCGAATCCTGCATCCCCTATCGTCACCGGAAACGCTTACCTAACATTGCATTATCGATTAGCGTCATCTGATGGTAATGACATTGTTAGTACATTCAAGGAGGGGCCTGCAACTTTGCAGCTTGGGACGGGGCAGCTGGCCCCGTTTTTGGAAGCTTGTCTTATCGGTTTGCCGGAGGGGGCGCATCGGACATTTGATCTGATGCCTGAAGAGGCATTCGGACCACGCAATCCAGATCTGATTCAGCGCGTTTCACGAACCACCTTGGAGGAGAATTCGGGGGCAGATGAGGAGTATGTCATTGGTGACCTTGTCGAATTTACGGCTCCCAGTGGAGGTCGGTTCGCTGGCGTATTGCGCGCCATTGATGCAGAAGGAGCCTTGTTTGACTTTAATCATCCTTTGGCTGGTAAGACCATCAAGTTTGAAGTGAAGGTCATCGGCATACTTTGAGCATAAGTCACAGTTTAGTTTTAGGGAATTGAGAATGGATAAGGAAATCTTGCTGGCACAACCCCGCGGGTTTTGCGCTGGTGTTGACCGTGCGATCGAGATCGTGGAGCGTGCGCTGAAGGAGTTTGGTGCGCCGATCTATGTGCGGCATGAGATTGTGCATAACGCTTACGTTGTGGATGATCTGCGCCGCAAGGGGGCAATCTTTATCGAAAAGCTAGATGATGTTCCCGCCGGGCATACCGTCATCTTTTCTGCGCATGGCGTATCGAAAGTGGTTCAGAGCGAAGCAGCGGCACGTGGGCTGCGTGTATTTGACGCTA
>CBHCMF010000130.1:0-12808 GCA_965974465.1 uncultured Noviherbaspirillum sp. | reverse complement strand
ATCGCATGCCGCGTGACAATGATTGAAAGCACAAATGTACAAAGTCGAGCTAAGTCCGATCATCAATAGGAAATTTGATAAAACAGCAATCCGATATTGTTCCCAGCACAATTTTCAGAAGCTACCACGTCATTTATTTCCTGGCATCAATAATACGATTTTGGTGCAAATAGCGCTATTGGATACAACACGATGTTTTGCTGCCATGAGAGGGCGGGGCCCCTATATTGGATTGGCAGATGCCAGACTGGCGTATGTAGCTGGACCAAGCGGAGGGAAAGTTATTCGCTCGGATTTCTTTCCGGCGCAGAGTGGTTCATATAGAGGTGCTCCGGAGTCAGGGCTTTATCGCGTTACGGCGTGCAGCCTCAATCAGATACTTCTGGATGCGATAATGCGTTCTCGTATTGACAAGGCATCACGCAATTTGTCTACCTCTGGGAATGCCAACACTTGAGATTCTCCGAAATGCAGTACAGCAACATTTTTCGAAAAATGGTCGGAACGAATGGCAACATGTGGCCCAAAATGGTCATTGCCGGATTGTTTCCGTAGCTGCTGTGCAATAGCGATGTCCATTCTGCAAATCATCAAACCAGCCCAGATCAAATAAATTCTGTTGGCGGTTTCCCAAATTGAGCCTTGAACGCTGCGATGAATGCAGATGGCGAGCTGTAACCGACATCGAGCGCCGTTGTCGTAACGTTTGCGCCTTCCGCCAGTCTTTCGAGTGCTTGAGATAGTCGGAGCCGTTGTCGCCATTCACGAAATCCCATATTGATTTCTTTTTCGAATAAGCGCGTAAGCGTTCGGATCGAGACATTGACTGAAGCTGCCCATGCAGAAAGCTCGCGCGAGTCGGCTGGATTTTGCAAGAGCACATCACAAACGCGACGTAGCCTGGGATCTGCAGGTGTTGGTAGGTACACATTTGCCTCTGCCAGTGTGGCCAATTCATCAAGCAACGTTAATATCAATCGACCTGCACGACCATGTTCATCGTATTCCGCCGCAAGTTTTCCTGCTGCGAGTATCAGTTCTCGCACCAGAGGAGACACCTCAACCACACGACATCGTTCGCCAGCGGAGCCCATGCATACGGGATCGAGATACAAGCTGCGAAAGTCCACAGCTCCCACAGCGGTGACCTGGTGCGCTACGCCGGGCGGAATCCACACCGCATAACGCGATGGCACCGCAAAACTCCCGGACAGGAGAGTCACCCTCAGCATGCCACTTGATGCATAAAGAAACTGCACCCAAGGATGGCTGTGGTATGCAAAGCCTGCGCCAGCGGCAAGAGATTCCGCCCGTACATAAACCGGGCGTGGGAGCTGCGCCAACATTGGTGGCTGTCCCAATTCAGTCTGTTGACCGTTTCCAGACATATCTTGGCTTTTCGTCGCTATTACGCCAAATCCTAGCATGATACATTGCCGCCCATACCATTAACCCTGGAGCCGGTCTTCATGTTTAAGTACCCGCGTATAAAAAACTGTGAGATGGATGTGGTCCTGGCCGGATGCGATGCAAGGCGCCCGACCCGACGCAGTGCGAGCACTGCTAGGGGAGGGCAACGCGGCAGCGCGCCGGGCCAGGCCGCAGACACTCACCGTTTTTTATACGCGGGTACTTAGCTCGCTCATGGTGGTCCAAAGCCCCTTATCCCTAATTCTTTAAGAGGAAACGGTCATGCAAATAAGCGACATCCCATTTGGTACAACGGACTGGTCTTTGATCGAACCGACAGAACACCGAGGTGAAACCGGAAGTGCGTTTTGGCGCACGCGGAAGTTTGGTGCCATTCGGGTACGCATGGTCGAGTACACCGCCGGGTATATGAGCGACCACTGGTGCAGCAAAGGCCATATCCTTCTTTGCCTCCAAGGCGAGCTGGTCACGGAACTGGACGATGGTCGCCGCTTCGTGCTGACACCAGGTACGAGCTATCAGGTTGCCGACGGTGCCGAAGCACACCGTTCCTCGACTAGGACGGGGGCCACGCTTTTCATTGTCGACTGAGGTTGTCGCTTCTCATTTATGTTGCTCACTGAAAAGGCGCCGTCTTTATAGGACTCACGCCAAAAGCAGTCGTTTTGAAGTTGCAAACCAACCCTATTCTCTCCCTGTAAGCAACACCCGAATCATGCTTTGATATTCCACAAACCAGCTAGGCTCATTACCGTTGACGCAGGGTGATAGCAAACCTATTCTCGTCTTACCGAGCTACACATAAGGCTCTGATGGTTGGGGCATCCGTTCATCTTCGGCCATTCGATGCCTGTTCGAATGGCTTCATGCCGGACTTGGGGGTGTGCCCCTGCGACACGATTCCCTGACCAGCAAGCAAGTTCACGTTCCAGAGGTGTGATCATGCAACGTCAATTGAAACGGATGGCGGAGCTCTTCGTTGTCCTCCTCGCTTTGTGTGGCATCTATCACCCTGTCTGGGCCCAGACGCCAACTGCTCCAGCCCCTGCGGCCGTCCGGACCTACGTTTGGCAACACGAATTTGCAGGCCCGGACGCTCCGGCGGGGAGGGTCAGAACCGAGACCCTGGTTGCGCGGTTGCGAGATGGCACCCAGGGCGTTGTGGTTTCCGGGGCTTTTATGGTGTCGGAATTGAGGAATGATCCGCCGGCAGCGTTCATCTTCGAAATGAAGGGCAGCTTCAATCCCGATTCAGGGGTGTTGAAAGCCAACCTGGCAGTGCCGGCTGGCCGCGGCCCGAATTCTCAAACAGCGACACTAAGCGGCGAGTACATTGCGGTAAGCGATGCAATCGTGGGCTATCTGACGACGTACGACAACGGGGTGGAGATCGAGACCCAGCTGGTCACCCTGACGGCCTATAGAGGCGCTGTTCCCTCGGTGCTTGGAGTCTGGCAATGGGAGGCCACCGACTCTACCAGTTCCACCTCGGGGGAGTTTATCTCGGGTGAGTTTTACATCCTCGAGCAATCCACGGACGGAAAAATCCGTGGCGTATTTAGCAGGACAGCGCAGGACACAGGTGCTGTAATAGCTGGCGAGGTTAAAAGCATTGTCGCTAGAGGCACCGACCGCATTGACAGGATTGAGTTTAGCCGCAGCATTCGCGGTGCAGACGGACAGGGCTTGGCGTTGGAGCAGCTATGGTCGGGCGACGTTGGTATTGATGGGACGATACAAAATGGCTTCATCGAACAGAAGATCCCGGGGATCTGGAATGCCAGGTGGACCGCACGACTGCAGTAAAACGTTGTTGCGCAACCTCAGCGTTAAGCCCTCTCTACAAGGAAGGCTGGTCATGCCTGATCCCCAGGTATCGCACGGTGCTGTCGAGATTGTTATGGCCTGGCACCTCTTCTGAAAGCGGGACACTCCACAGAAAACGCCAGCCCTTCTTGCGATGAGAGGAGAAGAACAGAGGCGGTTGCATCGATCACCTCATCGTTCACCTGATAGCTTCGATTCTGCCGCCAGCGCCGGTGGTTTCCCACGTGCCGTTGAAGGCTTGGCCATTCTGCGAAAGCTCCACGCGGAACGTGCCGCGCCGCACGTTATCGCTGTTAATCCATTCACCCTGCCAGAAACAGCCAGCCTTCGTTCGGGTAGCGCGGTCATTTAGTCTTTTTGAAAATTTGCACCAGAGCCGTTTTAATGCCGCCCGGAAATCGGAATAGGATTTGAACCCGTTTCTGACACTCGAAGCCGAAATTCCGGTGCCGGAACAGGCCTGCTGAAAAAATAGCCTTGGGCAGCCTCGCAACCTTCCATATGCAGGAGCGCCTGCTGCGCTTTCGTCTCCACCCCTTCGATTATCAGGCGAAGTTTCAGGCTGCGTGCCATTGCGATCACGGCTCTCACAATTGCTGCGGAGCCGGAATTGACCGTGACATTATGCACAAGCGAGCGGTCGATCTTGATCTCCGTCGGGGAGAAATGATGCAGATAACTTAACGACGAATAGCCGGTGCCGAAATCGTCGATAGCGATTTGCACACCCATTTCCCTTAGCCCGGCGATGATTGCGAGATTACGTTCGGAATCCCGTAGCAGGAGCTGCTCCGTCACTTCGATGCATAACCGGCTGAAGCCGAGTCCGGAGGCCATGGTTTCCCTCTTGATGATATCCAAGAGGTCGCCGGCGTCGAACTGGCGTGCGGAAACGTTCACTGCAACCATCAGATTATTGTTTGGCCAGCAGGCCGCCTCACGACAAGCATTCCGTATGACCCACTCGCCGATCGGCACGATGAGTCCAGTTTCCTCGGCAAGCGGAATAAACGAATCGGGATGGAGCAGTCCCAAGGCGGGATGGTTCCAGCGTATGAGCGCTTCGGCCCCCAGTAATGCCCCATCGCCCAAAGTGACAATTGGCTGAAAATACAATTCGAATTCATTGTGATCCAGCGCCACTTGCAAGTCTGCTCTAAGTTTCAGATGGTGTTCCAGTCGGGCCATGAGCTCAGGACGATAGAACTGCATGTTGTTGCGCCCTTTGTTCTTGGCTTCGTATAGCGCGCTGTCTGCATAGCGCAACAGTGTGCGGCCGTCTTCCGCGTCATCCGGGAACAGGCTAATACCAAGGCTGATGGTCATGATGATTTCCCGTCCGGCAAGTGAGAGTGGTTTTGTGCATTCCGCTCGCAGCTTATCGGTGACCAGAGCGACTTCCTGTGCGTTGTGGAGTTCCGACAGCAGGATGACGAACTCGTCACCGCCAAGCCTTGCTACCGTATCAGTTTGCCGTACTGAAGACTCCAGTCTTCCGGCAATGATCTGGAGCAGTTCGTCACCCGCTTCATGTCCAAGACTGTCGTTGATCTGCTTGAAGTGATCCAGGTCAATGAAAACCACGCCAAGTTGCCAGTGGTGGCGTTGAGCCAGGTGAATTTGCCGACCAAGCTCGTCACTCAAGCGCGCCCGGTTCGCGAGACCTGTCAGCGGGTCGAAATGTGCAAGACGCGCAAGTTGAGATTCAGCTTTTTTCTGGTCGGTCAGATCGTGGACTTGAAACAGGTAACAGAGTGGTGCATCTTTCTCACGTAACAGGGAAGCGCTAACCAGAGTGGAGACGTCCCGGTTTCCTTTGGCAAGGTAGCGCTTTTCAAATTGCACCGACGCCAATTCGCCGGCAAGAATCTGATAGAGCAAAGCATGCTCGCGTTCCGACTCTTCGGCATGAGAGAAGTGTGACTGATCGTTTCCCAGTAGTTCCGCAGGCGTATAACCGAGCAGGGTGCAGACTGCGCCATTGACTTGAAGAAAGCGATTATCTAGACTGACAAGCGCCATGCCCAGCGGCGCGAAATCGAATGCATTGCGAAAGCGTTCCTCGCTTTGCCTAAGCCTTTCTTCGGCATGGATCCGATCTTGCACTTCATGAAAAGCACATATCGCACCCAGAAGATTACCGTCATCGCTCCAAATAGGTGCTGCAGAATCGTCGATGGAAAGCTTGCTGCCATCACGCGTAATCAAGATGGCGCCGAAATCAATGCCAACCGAATGCCCGCAGTTTAACGCGCGCCGTATCGGCGATTCCAGCGGGGTGGCGGAATGCTTATTTTCCAATGGCATGATTTCGTCTACTTGTCGTCCGATTGCTTCGTCGAATGTCCATCCCAGTAGTGCTTCTGCAGAAAGGTTCATGAAACTAATGCGCCCTTGGTTGTCCGTGGCGATGACGCTGTCGGCGACACACCGCAGCATCGACGCAAACCATTGCTCGGAATTCCGTAGCTGCCGCTGCAGGGTCGCTTTATATAGGGCGACCTGGATGGAGGCGCGCAGTCCCTTTACCTGAAACGGCTTTGTGATGTATCCGTATGGGCTAGCTTGAACAGCGCGCTCGACGGTTTCGCTATCGCTATAAGCGGTGAGAAAAACCACGGGGATATGCATGCTCCGGCCAATCCGGTAAGCCACTTCAATACCGTCCATTTTTCCCTTGAGGACGATATCCATGAGAATCAGGTCCGGTTGTTTGGCGCGCGCTTCTTCAAGAGCGGCCTGGCCGTTGTCGACGATACCGCAGATTTCGAAACCGATCTGATGCAGTTGCGATGCCAGATCCATCGCAACAATTGCCTCATCCTCCACAATGAGAATTTTGGTGGGGGGCCGCTGTTTGTCCGGTAGCGGTACTGCATTTGTGTCTGCCATCGTCGAGCACTCTGTACCTATCTATGGATCCGAACCGGGAAACAGACTGCGTTGGAGTGTCTCGTTTCGTTTCCGCATCTGGCGAAATTCCTGCAATCGCCTTTTCAGCACATGACTGGTGGCAGAATTGCATTTTCGAAAATACCAACTTTTTGCGTAGTCCTATTTGTTTCACTATTGCGGCATGTCATTGACTTCTCAAATGGGCGCTTCGAGCGGACAACATAAGCATAAGATATTTATGTGGTCATAATAGGATGGAACAGGGCGTAATCAAGTGGCTGAGTGTCGTTCCGCTAAAGGTTGAGAGGATGAGCAACGATTGAGACTTGATTGAAACTTGATTGGTTCATGATGACAGTCGTGGTGACGATTCATCCAGTGTCGATGAGAGGGCAGAATAAGCGGCCCAAAGTCCAATTCGCCATCGGGTAGCAATACCGGAACGCGGCTGCGGTTCAATCGGAGGCTTTGTTTAGCATGCTTTCCGGTAATGTGGTTTGCGACATGAATGAACGCGGGAGTACCGCCGAGCATTTCCAGCTTGCGATTGAGGCGGCGCCAACGGGAATGATCATGGTGGACCAACAGGGCGCTATTGTTCTGGTCAATGCGCAGGTCGAAAAGTTGTTCGGGTATGCGCGCGCTGAAATCATAGGCCAGTCGGTGGAATTGTTGGTGCCGGCTCGTTTCCGTGCGCGGCATCCCGGCTTTCGCACCGGGTTTTTCAATAGTCCGGTGACCCGTCCAATGGGAGCAGGAAGAGATCTCTATGGGTTGCGCAAGGATGGTATAGAAGTGCCTATCGAGATAGGACTTAACCCTCTGCAAACCCCTGATGGCAACTTCGTGTTGTGTTCCGTGGCTGACATCACTGAACGCAAACGTGCCACGGAGCAATTCCGGCTGGCGATCGAGGCGGCGCCAACGGGAATGATCATGGTGGACCAAGAGGGGGACATTGTTTTGGTCAACGTCCAGGTGGAGAAATTATTCGGCTACCCCCGTGAAGAATTAATTGGTAAAACGGTGGAGATGTTGATTCCGCAGCGATTCAGGTCACTTCATCCCGACTTTCGCAACAACTTCTTCGCCGCTCCTCTCAATCGTCCGATGGGGGCTGGACGTGATCTCTACGGGCTGCGCAAGGATGGGACGGAGCTGCCCATCGAAATCGGACTCAATCCACTTCAAAGCCCCACCGGCGAGTTTGTGCTGTGCTCCGTAGCGGATATTACAGAGCGCAAGCGGGCGCAGCAGGAACGCGACGATTTGGCGGAACGACGTGTCAAGATGGCAGAATTGAGCGCGACGCTCAAGGAGAGGGAAACGCTGCTGCAGGAAATTCATCATCGTGTCAAAAATAATCTTCAGGTCATTTCCAGCCTCGTCAATCTGCAGTTGGGCAGGGTCTTGGAAAAGACCAGTCACGATGTGTTACGAGAATGTCAGGCGCGGGTGCAGGCAATCGCGCTCATTCACGAAATGTTGTATCAGTCCAAGGATTACTTGCATGTTCCATTTCCCGAGTACGCAAGCCGTTTGGCGAAGAACGTCTTTAACACTGCGGGTATTGCAAGTGACCGTATTTCCCTGGAACTCCACTTCGAACAAGTTTCGTTGCACGTCGACAAAGCTGTCCCTTGCGGCTTGATCTTGAACGAACTCATCATGAATGCACTCAAGCATGCGTTTCCGGGCGACCAGCACGGCACGATCTGGGTGGAAATGGGATGCCTGGCCTCCGACTGGCTGTGGCTTGTGGTACGGGACAATGGCGTCGGAATAGTTAAAGACGTGGAGATTCTGGAACCGAGATCGCTCGGTATGCAGTTGGTCCTTGCGCTTGCCAAACAAATCAAGGCTAAGATTGAAGTTGGACAGCAAGAAGGAACGTGGTTCAAACTTACTTTCCCTGCGGATGCCTGAGTAATTGGTTCTGGTGCAAATTTCCAAGAAGACTAAATGATCGGCGTTGTGATGCTGTTCAAATCATGCTGCCAGTGCAGCTTCCCACACAGCAGGCGCAACTTGGCCCTGAACGTCCAACCAACTCAGTGCGAACTGACCTTTGTGGATGCGATGCATTAACTCAATACCCGCAATGGTGATGGCGGCTGATTTGAACTGTTTGAACCCGAGCATGGGTCCCAACCGCAATTTGATATTGCGGTAATCCTGTTCGATCACGTTATTTAAATACTTGGAGGATCGCAGTTTGGTTGTCTTCGGCACCTCGTCCTGCACTTGCAGCTCCCGTACCGCACGGTGTGAAGCGGCATAGCCATCCAGGGTAATACTGGTGGGTGCCGTGGCTTGTGATCTTATCGCTTTGCGCAGGAAAGCCTTGGCTGCCGCCACATTCCGCCTGCGGCTCAACCGGAAGTCCACTATTTGTCCGTCACGGTCGACCGCTCGATAGAGATACACCCATTCGCCACGGACCTTGACATAGGTTTCATCGACCCGCCAGGCAGACCCGGCTGACATGGCATAACGATTCCAGCGCTTTTCGAATTCCGGCACAAAGCGTTGCACCCAACGCAGAAGGGTGGTGTGGGCGAGCGCCAAGCTACGTTCGGCCATCATCTCGACCAAATCCCGATAGGAAAGCTTGTCGGGTAGAAGAGATGTATCGCTACATCTCTTCCCCCCAGGAACCGTGCATGCACCTTTAGACGCACACGGCTCACGTCTTTCTAAGCCCCTTGGAGGGAGCCGGCTTCGTTACGTTCAGCCCAAGGTTGTGGATCTGGTGATGACAGTTCGAGTGAACCAGCATCAAATTCGCCATGGTGCTCTTCCCACCGTTGACTGGTGGTGTGATGTGATGAGCATGCCACCCGCTTTCCGTAGGGGAAGGCAAAAGTGCCGGCATTGCGAGGGTAAATGTGCCGGCATGCGAATTTTCGAATGAGAGAATGACCAATTTCATTGGAAATTCAAGGAGATAGCCGATTTGACAGGTAAAACTGCAGGCAACGCTGCGCCTGTGACGAGCAAAAATGATGGAGTTTGAGCCGCGTGATGGCGACGCGCTGTTGCTGGGTGATTGGCTTTCTTTTCAAGAAGGCGGGCGCGTATAAGCCGTAGAAAGTTCCGCACTCTGCGCACCGAAATGACGAGCCAAGCAAGTGCGCATTGAGCCGGTAGGGCGCGCACTGACCACCTCTGGGGTCTTGCACTTGCCGCCAGCAGCCATGGATCGGACAGAGGTATACGGCTTCCAACTGAGACACGACGCTGTGGTGTTCGATATTGCCAATGGCGAACGTGAATGCCTGGCGCTGCGGATCGATGACAAACAACAGTTCACGATCTTGCTGGCGTATTCAAAAGTCAGATCCGCTGGTGGAAAGCCTCTTTGCCAAAACATTGGAGACGACGACCGAGCTTGGGGCGATACGCTTCGATGAACCGTTCACCGCGATGTTGGGTAGTCGAAATTGGAGCGTGCAAGCGTGTTGAATCACGCATGCTTTCACCAACTTACGCTTGCCTACATACATTCAAAGCTGTATGCAGGCACATTTATCTGCCAGTGCTACATGCCGGCAGATTTACCTTTTTTGGAGGGATGGTAAATCTGCCGGCAAAAAGCGGCGATTCATAGTGAGGGCGTTGAAAAAATGCCGACACATTTGCCTTTCTCTACGCCAGCAGAAAACGGAGGCAGGGATCAGTGCGTCCGCACTCAACATCATGACCAATCTCGGCATGCCGTGCTCCGTGAGAGTTTGAAAAATAGCCCGGCATCGGGGTATTTTGACGCAAGTTCGATTTACGCAACAACGCCCCAACGAAGGCACATCAGGATCACGTCCATCGGAAAGCGCATTCCTTTGATATCCACCATCTTGCGTCTCGGCTCTTGAAAACCGTTCAGCATACTCGAAGCCGACATGGCGGGCTTAATGCAACAAAGCCCCTTCTGGTTTGCATGGTACGCGTTTCACAATGATACCGAGGTGTTTCATGCAAAGTAATCCAAACGCGGTCGCGGCGGGAAAGCGGCCAAAGGTGGTGCGCGAGGCACTGGACAAGCGCGACGGTTGGAGCAAGGACCTGTGCTTGCTGAAAATTACCTGCTTGAGTTTGCTCAATAAAGCCATCTCTTCACCTGGCATCTGATGCGCCGATCACTAACGTTTAATTGGTGCTCCAGATTGGGGCTGTGCGCAGAAGCCAGCAACATTTCGCATGGAAATGGAGATCAGGATGAAACGTCATTGGCGAGCTTCCTTGGCAGCTCTTATGTTGATAATAGCCCTGACCATACAGATAAATTGGTTTTCCCATGAGTTACGGGCCGAGGGCACAGGTAACGCCGGAACCCAGGTCACGCAAATCGACGCCCAAATCGACCAGAACGCGCAACGTGCCGTCGCCAACGGAAGGCAAATTTTCCGTTTCGATACTTTCGGCGATGAAGCGTTCTGGGGCGACACCATCAAGCTGCATCAATCCATTCAAGGTAGCCGTTTTGGTGGTGTAGGTCCTGGTGTGAGCCCCAAAACTGCATTGGATGTCGGGCTGAAAGTAGACGTGGATGCGCTTCCTCCCGATATGATTACGCAGATCACCAACGGACAACTCGACTTGAATGATCCAGCCAACACGCTGGCCTTGCTTAAGGCGAACGCTGTTGTTGGGGTAACCGGAATCTTCGATGCCAACGGACGCTTGCGTTCCATGGGAATCCAATGCGCGCTGTGCCACTCTACCGTGGATAACTCGCTCGCGTCAGGGATTGGTCATCGGCTCGATGGATGGGCCAACCGGGACTTGAACGTCGGCACCATCATTAATCTTTCGGCCGATCTCAGTGCCTTTGCCAAACTGCTGGGCGTCAGCGAAGAGGCAGTTCGCACAGCGCTTGCTGCATGGGGCCCGGGCAAATTCGATGCTGAGTTGGTGCTTGACGGTAAAGCATTTCGGCCGGATGGAAAAACTGCAGCAACACTTATTCCTCCGGCATTCGGTCTGGCTGGCGTGAACCTGCATACCTGGACCGGGTGGGGCTCCGTGACTCATTGGAATGCGTTTGTCGCCAATCTGGAAATGCATGGCAAGGGAACGTTCTTCGATCCCCGTTTGAAGGATGCGGCGCAGTTTCCTGTTGCCGCCCGCAATGGCTTTGGCGATGTGCGTAGCGACCCTGACTTGATCAGTTCCAAATTGCCGGACCTGCATTTCTATCAGCTTGCCATTCCCGCACCGAAGCCGCCAGCAGGCAGCTTCGATCAGAATGCCGCACTGCGCGGCAAGCAGGTATTCGACACCAAGGCAAAATGTGCAACCTGTCATGTTCCGCCGACTTTCACGGAACCGGGTTGGAATATGCATACGGCGCAAGAAATCGGCATCGACGATTTCCAGGCCAGTCGGGCACCGGACAAAAGGTATCGTACCTCGCCGCTACGAGGATTATGGACTCACACGAAGGGTGGCTTTTATCACGACGGGCGCTTTCCCACCCTACCCGATGTAGTCAACCACTACAATACCCACTTTGGTTTGGCTCTTTCTGAACAAGAGATCGCGGATTTGGTCGAGTATCTGAAGTCGCTTTAATGATGACCTGTTAAGCTCAATGGGCCAGTTTCCTTCCAAAGGTGGGTGCAGAATCGATAAACTGCATCTGCCCTCTTCGGCGGTCCCCCGGCAACGGGGTTGTCCTGCGCTCAGCCGAGCACCATATTGACTCAGACCATGAAATAGCAGTGATGCCATGGACAGAGTCATGTCCGCTTCAATTCATCAATGAAGCGGACCGCTTCGCGGCGCACATGGGATGCCAGGCGCGGCGAAATGATCGACTTGATCTTGCCCGCGTAGATGCCTTTTTCCCCGACCCTCTTGAAATCGAGCACCTCATTGGCCGCCTTCATGACCGCATCGCCGCCTACCTGACGAAAGCTCTGGTCGAGAAACGCTCTCTCCAGTCGAGTCGCCTGTTCAATCAGGAGGCGCTCGTCCGGATCGAGCAAATGGGCAATGAAGCCGGAATGCTCACCCATCGTCTTGGACCAAAAGTCCACGACTTCGGCGCGGTCGAGCTCGATCTGCCTGCGGTTATAGAGCTCCAGTCGTTCGGCAAAGCGGTCTGCTTCGCGGGCAGTGTGCTGAAAGAAGAGAGGCCAGACCAAACTGCGGATTTTTCCTGTCGCCTGTAGTTCGCGCATCTGTTTTTTGTAATCGGCGAAGCGCTTCGCATGGCCGATCGTACCGCGGTTAAACGCGGCATAGTTATCCGGCTTGATCCCGCGCGCTTGCTGGAGTTGCTGCGTAAAGATGCGTTGGAACTCTTCCGCCTGCCTGCGGGGGTTCTGGTGCAAATAGGGCCATCGGCTAAAATGCCATGATTTGGCTGGCATGGGCAAGCGCAAAACTATCGAAGACCTGTTCAAAGGAAGACATTTTGAACGCGAAATCATCCTTCTGTGTGTGCGATGGTATTTGCGATACAAGCTTTCCTACCGGGATTTGGTCGAGATGATGGCCGAGCGTGGCTTATCGCTCGCCTACACCACCATTCTGCGCTG
This sequence comes from uncultured Noviherbaspirillum sp., assembly GCA_965974465.1. Taxonomy (GTDB): domain Bacteria; phylum Pseudomonadota; class Gammaproteobacteria; order Burkholderiales; family Burkholderiaceae_D; genus Noviherbaspirillum. The sequence continues at coordinate 113 of CBHCMF010000130.1, read as the reverse complement.
GGTGCAACGCTTTGTGCCGGAATTCGAAAAGCGCTGGAAGGGTTATGCCATGTCAGCCGGGTCTGCCTGGCGGGTCGATGAGACCTATGTCAAGGTCCGTGGCGAATGGGTGT